>CALMZR010000175.1 GCA_937870845.1 uncultured Chloroflexota bacterium | reverse complement strand
GTCGGCATCGTTTACTGCGTGGACTACCGGGGTATCTAATCCCGTTCGCTCCCCACGCCTTCGCGCCTCAGCGTCAGGGTCGGCCCAGCCGGCCGCCTTCGCCACGGGTGTTCCGCCTGATCTCTACGCATTTCACCACTACACCAGGCATTCCACCGGCCCCTGCCGCCCTCAAGCGGCGCGGTCCCCGACGACCTTCCCCGGTTGAGCCGGGGGCTTTCACGCCGGACCCACGCCGCCGCCTGCGCGCCCTTTACGCCCAGTAACTCCGGACAACGCTCGGCCCCCACGTATTACCGCGGCTGCTGGCACGTGGTTAGCCGGGCCTTCTTCCTCCCGTACCGTCAACCGGATCGCTCCGGCTTCTTCCGGAAGAAAAGGGGTTTACGCCCCGAAGGGTGTCATCCCCCACGCGGCGTTGCTCCGTCAGGCTTGCGCCCATTGCGGAAGATTCCTTGCTGCTGCCTCCCGTAGGAGTCGGGGCCGTGTCTCAGTCCCCGTGTGGCTGGCCGTCCTCTCAGACCAGCTACCGATCATCGCCTTGGGAGGCCGTTACCCCCCCAACCAGCTAATCGGCCGCAGGCGCCTCCCAGGGCGACCCCGCAGGGCCTTTCCTGACCCGCCCCACCGGCGAATCAGCGTACGCGGAATTGCCCGGCGTTTCCACCGGCTGTCCCCCGCCCCAGGGCAGCTTGCCCACGCGTTCCGCACCCGTCCGCCACGTGATGGCCCCGAAAGACCACCCGTCCGACTTGCATGCATTAGGCACGCCGCCAGCGTTGATCCTGAGCCAGGATCAAACTCTCCACCAATGTTCGGGTCTCCGAAAAGACCCGGGCCCCGCAGGACCCTTCTTGCGTGTTGATGGCCACGCGATGTCGGTGCTTTCGCACAAGCTGGCTCGCATTTGCTGTGCGCGTCCACTCGCCGCACCCACCCTCCGGAAAGGGTGAGCTCGACGAGCGCCGCGCGCTCCGTCTTCGGCACACGACCTGACACTCGACCCTCGTCAGGAGGAGCCGCTCTGGTCCGCTGCGCCAGCTTGTCAACGTGCTTCCCGATGGCTTGCGCCCAAGCGCCTCTGCCGGCCAGAACGGTTTCCCGCCCTCGCTACGCATTCGGACGCCCAGACCAACCCAGGGGGTCGCTCCATTCCGGAGCCCGCAGAGCCTACCGCACCGCTTTCGCCCCTGTCAAGGATTCCTGAGGACGAACTTTTCGGCGACCCGCGACGCTGGCAGTCGTGCTGCGCGCCACGCTGTCCATGCGGGAAAGAGATCATACCATGAGGGCGATAACGTGTCAAGTCACGCCCCGTCGTTCCGCGTCGTGTGGGCAGCCTCGGTCCTATACTGCCGCCATCGTTCCGGCGCTTGCTTGAGGAGGGTCGCCGCCGCCATGAAGGCGATCATCGGCATCACGCCGTCGTCGCAGCTCGACACGCTGCCGCACGGCACGTTTCAGCGATACGTCCTGTCGGCTCCGTACGTGCGTGCGGTCGAAAAGGCCGGCGGCATTCCGCTGATATTGCCGCCGCAGCGCGATGCGGTCGGCGCGCTGCTCAGAATCATCGACGGCTTGCTCCTCAGCGGCGGCCCCGACATCGACCCCGCGCGCTACGGTGATCGAGAGGTCCACCCCGCCACTTATGGCATCGACCCCGAGCGAGACCAATTTGAGATCGACCTGTTCGATGGGGCCGTCGCGATCGACATGCCCGTTCTCGGCATCTGCCGGGGCATTCAGGTGATCAACGTCGCTCTGGGCGGGACGCTCGTTCAGGACGTCGCCACCGAGCACCCAGGAGCCAGCGAGGTCGGGCACCGCCAGCACGAGCGCGGGCTCGAAGATTGGCAAGTGGGCCACTCGGTGACCGCCAGGACGGACGCGCTGCCGCTCCTCACCGACCTCGCGCTCGGTGTGAACTCGTTTCATCATCAAGCTATCCGCGATCTCGCGCCAAGCCTGGAGCCGGCGGCGCACTCACCCGACGGACTGATCGAGGCCGTCGTCATGCCCGACTCGCCGGGAGTGTATGCCGTGCAATGGCGCCCCGAGCTGATGTTCAACCGCGACGAGGCGCATCTGCGGCCGTTCGCGCAGCTCGTGCAGGCTGCCGACGCGCGGCGAATGGCCGCCTGGGCGGTTTGATCGGCCCGAACCAGTCCGACCAACAAGGCGAGGGACCGGCGCCACCCGGCCCCTCGCATCGTATTCGATGGACTACACGGACTACGTCGTCAGGCGACGGCTGCGACGGGTTCCGCCCCACTTGGCGTCGGCTCCGCGAACTCCAATGAGTCGTCGATGCCTGGCCGCTGCGCCAGGAACGCCGGAGGCATGGCAGCGGCCAGCACATCGTCCAGCGTCTCCGCCAGCACGAACGTCATCTCCTCGCGCAACTCCTCCGGCAGATCATCCAGGTCGGCTTCGTTGCGTTTGGGCAGCACGAACGTCTCCACCCCCGCCCGCCGCGCCGCGAGCGCCTTCATCTTGATCCCGCCCACGGGCAACACCTGGCCTCGCAACGTGATCTCGCCGGTCATCGCCACGTCATCGCGGACCGGCACGCCGGTCAGCAGCGACACCAGGGCGGTCGTCATCGCGGTGCCCGCGGACGGCCCGTCCTTCGGGATAGCCCCCGCCGGCACGTGCAGATGGATGTCCGACTCCTTGAAGAAGTCTTGGTCGATGCCGAGATCGCCGGCGCGCGAGCGCACGAACGACATCGCTGCCGACGCCGACTCCTTCATGACGTCTCCAAGCTGCCCGGTCACCGTCAGCGACCCCTTCCCTGGCATCTTCGAGGCCTCGATGAACATGATGTCGCCGCCGGCGCCGGACACGCCGACGCCGATCGCCACCCCCGGCTGCTCCGTCCGCTGCGACCGCTCCTCATAGTAGTGACGCGGCCGTCCCAGGTACTCCCGCACCTCCTCCGGTCCGACCGCGCGGCTGAATGCCTTCCCTTCGGCCTTGCGCGTGGCGATCTTGCGCGCCGCCGTGGCGATCTCGCGCTCCAGGTTGCGCACGCCCGCTTCGCGGGTGTAATTGCGGATGAGGAAGGCGAGCCCCTCGTCCGTCCACTCCAGCGGTTCATTCGCCAGCCCGTGCGCCTTGACTTGCTTGGGGATCAGGAAGCGGTGAGCGATGGCCAGCTTCTCCTCGTCGGTGTAGCCGCTCAGCTCCAACACTTCCATGCGGTCCCGCAGCGGCGCCGGAATGCCGTCAAGCAGATTCGCCGTCGCGATGAACATGACCTTCGACAGGTCAAACGCCACGTCCAGGTAGTGGTCGCGAAAGCTGTTGTTCTGCTCCGGATCGAGCACTTCCAACAGGGCCGAAGATGGATCGCCGCGCCAATCGCTCCCGAGCTTGTCAACCTCGTCCAGCACGAATACGGGGTCGCTCGAGCCGGCCCGCCGAATCGCCTGAATAATGCGGCCTGGCATGGCGCCGACGTATGTCCGGCGATGCCCGCGAATTTCCGCCTCGTCGCGCACGCCGCCGAGCGACATCCGCGTCAGCTCCCGCCGCAGCGCGTGGGCAATCGACTGAGCGAGGCTCGTCTTGCCGACCCCCGGCGGTCCAACGAAGCAGAGGATCGGCTCGCGGGACTGCGGCGGCTCCTCCTCGCCCGCCTCGGCGGCCGCTTCCTGCTTCAGCTTGCGCACCGCCAGGTACTCGAGAATGCGGTCCTTGATCTTCTCCAGATCGTAGTGGTCCTCGTCCAGCACCTGCCGCGCCTTGGCGATGTCGATCTCGCCTTCGGTCCGCGCGTTCCAGGGCAGGCTGGTCAGCCAATCGAGATACGTCTTGATGACGCCGTATTCGGCGGCGGCGGGCGGCAGCTTGCTCAGCCGGTCCAGCTCGCGCCTGGCTTCCTTGGCCGCCTCTTCGGGCATGCCCGACTCTTCGATCTTCTGGCGCAGCTCGGTCGCCTCCGCCTCAGTCTCGGAACCTTCGCCCAGCTCGCGCTGAATCGCCTTGAGCTGTTCGCGCAAGTAAAACTCCCGCTGGTTCTTGCCAAGCTCCTCCTGAACATCGCTCTGGATCTTTTTGCCGAGTTCCAGGACGTCCAGCTCCTTGGCGATGAATGCGTTCAACGCCACCAGCTTTTCGCGTACCGCATCCAGCGCCAGCAGCCGTTGCCGTTCTTCCGGGTCCATCCGTAAGTTGGTGGCGACGAGGTAGACGAGGTGCCGGGGGTCGTCGACGTTGAGTGCTGCGGTGATCAGCTCGTCGGGCATGTGCGCCACCAGCGACACCAGGCGCTGAAACAGCTCAAGCGTGTTGCGCGTCAGCGCCTCGACCTCGACCGAATCCTCCATGTCCTCCGGCACGCGCTCCACGCGTGCCATCAGAAACGGCTCTTCCTGGGTGAACTCCAGAATGCGCATCCGCTCGTTGCCCTGCACCGCCAGGCGCACCGTGCCGTCCGGCACCCGCATCATCTGGTGGATCGTGGAGATCGTCCCCACGTCAAAGACATCGTCGGGTCCGGCGCCTTCCAGCTCGGCGTCCTTCTGCATGACAAGCGCCACCGTGCGGTCACCGGACATCACTTCGTCGATGAGGCGGAGCGATCTCGGTTGGGCAGCCGCGAGCGGCACCACCGTCAAGGGGAAGACGACCGTCCCTCGCAGCGGCAGCACCGGCAATTCGACGATCTGCATCTCGGCCTCGGGCACGGCATCGTCATCCGGAGCGATGGCAATGACCGCGTCTTCCGCCTCACTCAGCCCCTCTGCTGAAGCCGGAACTTCCGGAGCAGCCGGCTCCTCAGCCTTCACGCGCGTCCTGGCTCGCGGCTTTCGTTCGTCGTTGCTGGCCATCGCTTACCGTTCTCCTCGGTCTGAAACTTGCTCGTGGGAATCGTCTCGCATTGGCGCCTTCACGGCTACCCGGCGCGGCAGGTAGATGGTGAGCGCCCCGTCGATGGAATCAGCGCTCGCCTCGCCGACGATGACCGGAAACGGCAGCCGAACCGGGACCTCGAACGAACCGTACCGTATGCGCGATTCGTGGTACAGCCTCGGGCCGGCGGGGTAGCCGACTCTCCGCTCACCGTGAACCCACAGCTCTTCCCCTTCCACCACGACTTCGACCTCATCCAGGGAAATGCCCGCGATCTCGACACGCACCACCAGGCCATCGGAGCGCTCGAACACGTCGGCGGGCGGCCGCCAGGGTTCCAGAGAATCGGATCGTCGACCCCGCCAGGCGCCGAACTCGTACGTAAACTCGACATCGAGACCCGAATCGACCGGCTGGGCGCTCCGCCCCCGGCGCAAGATCATCATCCCCATCGCTTTTCAAAGCTCTCGGCGCCGCCGGCGGCGCGGAATGCCGAAACCCCTCTCGCCGCAGCGACGACCCGCCGAACCCGCGACGCCTAAAGCTGAAGCGAGTATACCCACATGTCCGATAAGTTGCTATGGGTCGTGTCAATTCCGTGGAGAAGGTGTTTGCCGCGACAGCTAGCTCGCCAGATAGAACAGCACGACGCTGGCGATACTCCACGCCACGACCGCGCCGAGCAACGAGCGGTCGGTCAGCAGCATTGTCTCCGGCGCCCCCCCCTGACCGCGGCCATACACGAGGAACAGGTAGCGGAAGATGCCGTAGGCGACAATCGGAATCGTCACCATCATGCGGCGGTCGAACGCCGGCGCGTTCCGGTCGAAGGTATATATCGCGTACGCGAGTATGGCGCCGGTCGCCGACACCGCGACCGCCTGATCGAGCATCCGCTCGGAATAGGTTTCCAGATTGGCGCGATGAAGTCCGGCGCCCTCGATCGACAACAGCTCCTGACGGCGCTTGCCGAATCCCAGGAGTAGCGCCAGCAGCAACGTGCAGACGAGCAGCCACGGCGAGATCGTGACATCGACGGCGACAGCCCCGCCGACCGCGCGCAGCACGAACCCGGCCGCGATGGCAAAGACATCGAGAATGACGATCTGCTTCATGCCAAGGTTGTACGCCGCCATCAGCGCGGAATACGAGAGCGCCACAAGCAGAAAACCAAGCCCCATCGCAGCCGATCCGGCCAACGCCGCCGCGATCAGCCCGGCGCCAATAGCCAGCGCTGTCCGAGGCGCCACCGCTCCCGCCGCAACGGGCCGCCATCGCTTTTCCGGATGCAACTGATCGACGTGGCGATCAACCACGTCGTTGATTAGGTAGAAACCGCTGCTAAGCAGACAAAACACGATGGCGGCGAGCGCGGCGCTGACCACCGCAGACGGCTCCAGCAACTTGCCGCCAAACACGAGGCCTGCGAAAACAACCCCGTTCTTGATCCATTGCGCCGGCCGAAGCCCGCGCACGATGTCCGCGACACGGTTGTTCCAGGACACCGCGTCGTTCGTCTCGGAAAGAGCGAAATCGTGCTGGACGAGCGTAGGAGGTTGCGGCGGGCGCGGCGCTTGCGAACCGTCCGCGAACGTCGATCGAACGAGCCGACCGATGTTCGCGATCATTCCGGGGCCAGGGCTTCGACTTCGAACACCCCGGCGGCATTCCAGAGCAACCAGCCGCTGACGCCCATAGCCTCGGCGGCGTCGATTTGCGCCCGTACTTCGGCCGGCCCGTACTCGGAGTACCCCTCCAGGGGGTACGTGAAGTCCTGTAGCCACGGCCGCATTTTGTTCATGGTGCCGGGCACGAACTCCTGGGACCGCTCAAGGGTGTAGGTCACGGTCTCGGCGGGGAAATCGTTGGGATGACCATCGACCCCGGGGATGTTGCCTTCGATGTAATGCGAGGGATAGATCATCAAGCAAACATAGTCGGCCAGCGGGGTCAGGTCCTGCAGCGTCTGGCCGATCCCCTGGTCATCCCCCAAGAGTGCGATGATCGGAAACAGGTCGATGGCGAATTGGGCGCCCGCGGCGCGAACCTTCTCACTCCCGAGCGCCACGGCGCCGGTGATCGCCGCGCGCCGGTTGGCTTCGGTGTACTCCATTCCGAAGTCGGCGGTGCGCAAATCGCCATCGGACGGAAACCGGATGTAGTCGTACTGGACCTCGTCAAATCCCAATTGCGCCAATTCGGCTCCGAGGTCGGCGTTGGCGACCCACAGCTCCTGATTGAACGCGTTTACCCACGGCGTGCCGTTCATGTCGAGCCACAGGCCTCCGGTGACATCGTCGCCCACCGCCAGGTCGGGCCGGCCCTCGGCAACGACCGGATCCTTGAACACGACCATCCGCGCGATGGAGTAGATGCCCCGCTCCTCCATCTGCGCCAACAGCTCAGTCGGATCGTAGATCGGCGTCACCATCCCCTCGATGTCGCGGAAGAAGGGCACCTGCGTGTCGTAATAGATCGTGTCTTGCTTGACGTCGACGACGATGGCGTTGATTTCCGTCGTCTCGGCAATCTCGAGCAACCTGTTCCAACGCTCCGGATCGCTTAGCACGCCGAGATTGGCATAGACCGCGCGAATCATTTCGACCTGGAGGGCCGCGGAAACCTCCCGGTTTGCGCCCACGGCCACTGTCTGCTGGGCGAATCCCGGGGCCGAAACGACGACCTCTCCCACATCCGTCCCACCGGTCAGCCGAAACGCGCCCTGAGCGTCGGTCGCCGTTTCGGCGCTGCCGTTCGAGGCAACAATGCGCGCTCCGGCAAGCGGTTGCCCGACCGCGTCCGTTACCCTTCCAGTCACCACCGTAGACGTCAGGGACACATCGATAGCCGTGCGCTGCCCGACGGCCTCCTCGACCACCCCGTGATCGGTTGACGCGAATCTGACCACTGCCCCTTCCGGTACAGCGTCGAAGACGTACTTTCCTTCTGCGTCCGTCGTCGTCAATAACTCGGCGCCGTCGGGCGCGACGATGGCGACGGTCGCGCCCGCGATGCCCTGAGCGTTCGCGGCGTCCGAGAGCGTGCCTTGCAGTGTCGTTGGGCGGAGCGCAACCTGCCACTCTGCTGGCCCGCCCCGAGACAAGGTTGTCGTCACCGCCTCGTACCCCGGAGCCCGAATCGTGAGCGCCGTACTCTCCTCACGGGTAGGCGCCGCGGCGGATCCGTCCGCGCCGACTACAAGCACCGCGTTGTCGAGCGAGATCTCCGCCCCCGCGACTGGCTCTCCCGAGTAGCGGTCCACAACGCGGATAGCGACCTCTGAAGGCGCCGAAAACCGCGGCATCGCCACGGTGAGGAGCGCGAGGGCGAGTGGGATGGCGAACATCCCGATACTCAGCGGCCAGGTGACGGAGTTCCACAGCCGAGTTGGCCGCGATGAGCTTCTGATCCGCGGACCTGCAAGAGTTCCGTGCGGCGCCCGCGATGCGGCGCGGCCAAATCGAACCGTCGGTTGTCTCGCTTGCATGCAGACGCCTGTGCGGTGCTGACCCGGCCACGCCACCCATGTGGCGTATGACCCTCCGACCTCAGAAGCGCGTTCAGGCCGCCCCGTGGTACAACGGGGTTCGCGCGTCGCGAGTGTAGCACAGGGTCCTGGCCCGGCCGCTCCCGTTGGTTGGGCCAGAGTGGGCACTCTATACTCGGGATTGGGCGAATCCGACCGATCGTCAATGATCGAGCGCCACGGCGCGTCCCGGGGTGAACGATGGTGAATATCCGGACGCGCGACGTGTTCGCCGACATGCGCCCGGAACTGCAACGAGTAGAGGCGCGCCTGGAGGAATCGGCCCAAGTCGATTTTCCTGCGGTGGCGGATCTCGTGCTTGGCTTGGTGCGGGCTGGTGGTAAACGCTTGCGACCGCTCGTCCTGCTTCTGGCCGCCCGCTCCTTCGATTTCGACCGCGATCTGCTGATCACGGCCGGCGCCGGCGTCGAGTTGCTGCACACGGCATCGCTGGTCCACGATGACACCGTCGATCGCGCCGCGCTGCGCCGCGGCCGGCCCACGCTCAACAGCGTGCTCTCCTCCGGGGCCGTCATTCTCTTGGGCGATTACCTCTTTGCCCAATCCGCCATGCTCGCCGCCGCGACTGAACGCCCTAGAGTCGTCAGCATCTTCGCCTCCACCCTGGCGGACATCTGCGACGGCCAATTGCGCGAGATGTTCGTCGCCCATCGCCTCGACCAGACGCGGGAGGAGTACGAGCAGCGCATCTTCGGCAAGACCGCGTCATTGTTCGCCGGGGCCGCCGAGATGGGCGCCATCCTCGGCAACGCGCCCGAGGAGGCAGTGCAATCCCTCCGCCGCTATGGCGCGGACGTGGGCATGGCGTTCCAGATCGTCGACGACGTGCTCGACTTTCGGGAGGGCACGCAGCAGCTCGGCAAGCCGGCGGGCCACGACCTCACCCAGGGCACGGTGACGCTGCCAACCATGATCTATGCGTCGGGCCTGACCGAATCGTCCACCGCCATGAGCCGGCTCAGGGACGTGGTCGCCGGCGACCTCGACGACCCAGGAGACATCGCCTCCGTCGTGCGGGAGGTTCGCGCTTCCGGAGCGCTGGATGCGGCAATGGATGAGGCCCAGCGGTTCTGCACGCGAGCCAGAGTGCATGCCGCCTCCGCTTCGGATCCGGAAACGCGCGAGTTGCTGGAGGAAGTCGCGGACTTCGTTTGCGACCGGTCGACCTGACCCGAGGCGGCGGCCTACATCGCCACCAGCCCGGTCTCATACATGCGGCCGAAGATGCTATCCCAATACCGTCCGTTGGGGTCGACGATCTGCAACTCCGCTTCGAGCTGGCCGGGCATGTCCGGCGTCATGAGGATGGTCGCCAAACGCTGCGAGTGTCGGTTGGCCAGCGTGCGGTCGAGCAACTCGGCCTCGCGCCGTTCTGTCGGCTTGCAACCGACCATGACCAGCAGATCGGTGCTCAGCATCCTGGTCCAGGTCGACGAGGTGACCCGTGCGGCGAGGTCGAACTCGGCCCGGGCACGATCGTCGGTGGCCACGGCCGGCACGAGGCTGGGCATCCCGACATCGGTGACGAACGCGCTGAGCGCAAAATCGCGCCACGGCATGACGAAATAGGAAACCGGGGGATGATGCTCGGTCAGCCGGTGCTGGATGAATCCGGCGATGCGCCGCGAGCGGCGATGCCCGGCGTTGAAGATCAGCCATCCTTCGCCCAGGCGCAGCCGGTGCTCCACGGCATCGAAGTACAGACTCATCCGCTGCAGGAGATCGCGATCCTGAATCGGAGCCTGCTCGATGAGGGACTCGTGCTCGGTCATCCTCGCCTCTCCGTTCTCACGGCGACGGCGCGTCGCGCCCATGGGGCGACAACCTGACAGCACATTGAATACCACATTCGCGCTGGCGCCGGCACGCGCCAGTGCAGCGCCCTCGCAACTTGCCGCGGGAGGCGCTAATTCGTCGCCGTTGGCAACCCCAACGTGCTGCGAAACTCATGGAGGGCCCGCTCCCGATCAACGTGCAACGCCACCTCCACCTGCCCAGGGCCGTCCATCCGCGTCCGGCCGATCTCGGCGCCTCTAGTATCCACGGCCACCGAGGCCAATTCGGTCCCGACCAAACCGTGATCGGCGGCAACCGCGGCCGCGAGCGGATCGTGCAGCGCGAACCGCTCCCGCGCCAGTGTGCCGAAGGCGTGCCCCCCGATCTCGCGCAACAGCGCCGCTGGCGCCTCTAGATCGGCGGCGGTGTTGACCGCGTCCCAGTCCTCGCTCGTCAGCGCCACCTGATTAGTGACGTCGAGACCAATCGCTGTCAGTCGCTTGAACGGAGCGGCGAAGACCTGCTCGGCAGCCTCCGGATCGACGATGATATTGAACTCGGCCGTCGGCGCCGCCTCCCCCGGTCCCTTGACGCTCCCGTCCGGCATCGTGTTGCCCGGGACGGTGAAAGCGCCACCCATCAGCACCACGCCATTCAGCAGCTCCGGCAGGCGCGGCTCGACGTTGAGCGCAATGGCGACGTTGGTCAGCGGACCGAGGGCAATCAGCGTGATTTCCCCTGGCCGCGCATTCGCCATGCGAACGATGGCCGCCGGCCCACGATCGCCGCCAAGCTGGCGCTTCGAATCGGGAATCCTGGCGCCCCCCAGGCCGCCCTCGTGATGAAATCCGGCGGCGTCGAGATGCCGCCGCACCAGCGGCCGGCTTGCCCCGCGATGCACAGGCACATTCTTGGCGCCCAGCCAGTCCAGCACCGCCAGCGTGTTGACCGTCGCCCGCTCGATGCCGACGTTGCCTGCAACCGTCGTGGCCGCCAGGAGATCGAGCTTGGGCGAGCACACCGCGTACGCCAGCGCCAACGCGTCGTCGGTCCCCGTGTCGACGTCCATGATGACCGGGATGGCGCTCATCGCCGCGCTCCCGCCGCGGCGGCTCGTGCCATCTCCGCCGCCGTCCACGCCGCAACCGGCGGAGTCTCCGTCACCGGCGATTCCGTCACCACGTCGAGGAAATAGGGTCCGCCGTCCGCGAGCGCGTCGCGGATGGCGCGCTCCACGTCATCCGGCTCCGTCACCTGAGCGGCTCGGAAGCCAAATCCGCGCGCGATCGCCGCGTAGTCGACCGGATTGAAATCGACCCCGAAAAAGCGGTCCCCATGGTAGAGGTGCTGCAACTCCTTGATCCAGCCGAACGTGCCGTTCGAGCACTGAATGACGACGACCGGCAGCCCCAGCCGCGTGATCGTCTCCAGCTCCCCAACCGACATGCCGAAGCTGCCGTCCCCCGTCATCCCCACAACGCGGCGTCCCTCGGCGGCGTAGCACGCGCCGACCACGCCAGGGATCGCGTATCCAAGTCCACCGTGGGCGCGCGGGATGACCGTCGTTCTTCCCGCTCGCCGCAGCTCGTACTGGGCGCTCAGGAACGGCGTCGGCGTCCCCGGATCGGCGACAATGATCGTCTCGTCGCCGAGCGCGCCCCGCATCGCCTTGACCACCTGCGCCGGCTTGATCGGTCGGCTTCGGATAGCCGCCTGCCGCTCGACTTCCTCCCAGTAGGCGCAACGCCGCTGCCCCAGCTCCTCGATGTGGGCGCGGTTGCGCGATGCGACGGCGGCGGGCCGGCTGACCGCTTCCAGCATCGCCTCCAGCGTCAGCTTCGCGTCGCCTACCAGGCCCACGATGACCGGGTAGTTGTTCCCGACCTCGAACGGCTCGACGTCGATCTGGATAACGTCCGGCGGATTCGCCTGCGGCGGCAGCGTCCAATGGCAGGTCGTGGTCGAATCCGTGCGCGATCCGACGTAGACGATCAGGTCCGCCTCAGCGATGCAGGCGTTCGCATACGGCCTCGCCCCATTGCCGCCGATCACCCCGATGGAGACATCGCTCGTTTCGGCGATGCTCCCCTTGCCGTTGATCGAGGTCGCCACCGGCACGTTGAGCGACTCGGCCAGCGCCGTTAGCTCGTCCCAGGCCCCAGAGGTCAGCACGCCGCCGCCCGCGATGATTGCCGGCCGCTCCGCCGCCGCCAACGCTGCCGCGGCACGCTCGATCAGCGCCTGATCGGGCCGCGTGCGCATCGCGGGCGCGCTGCCGAATTCCGGCACGCCGTACACCGAGTCGTCCGGCGTCTCCCCTTCCTGCGCGTCTGTCGGCAGCGCCAGGTGCGTGGCGCCCGGCCTCCCTCCCGTGGCCATGCGGATCGCGCGCCGCGTCGCCTCCGCCATCGTCGCCGCGGAGTTGACCCGCGCGTTCCACTTGGTCACCGGGCGGAACAGGCTCTCCTGGTCCAGCTCGGTGAGGACGCCTCGACCCTGCTGGTTGACGGGTGTATCCGAAGTCAAACACAGCAGCGGGATCGCCGACCCCTGCGCCTCTGCGACTCCAGGGATAATGTACGTTGCTCCACCCCCGCTAGGGCCCTCGCAGACGCCGACGCGTCCACTGACGCGGGCATAGACGTCGGCCATGAACGAGGCCGACCGCTCGTCGCGCGTCATGATGTGCTCGATGTCGCTCCGCTTGTCGAGCAACGCGTCGTAGAACGGCATTCCGGTGTCTCCCGGCAGACCGAAGATGTGCTGAACGCCCGACGCCGCCAGGACCTCGACCAGTGCGCGCGCCCCTTGCATGCTCAGCCCCCTCCCTCGACGTGTCCCGTGCCCGAGTCTTTCACCCGCACGGCGATGTACAAATCGTTGACATTGGTCCCGGTAGGTCCAGTCTCCACCGCGCCGCCCGCGGCCTCGAAGACCGCGACACTGTTGTTTCGCGCAAGCGCGGCGTCGGGATCGATGCCTCGTTCGCGCGCCCGCTGACACGTCCACCCGTCGGCGATCGCCCCGGCCAGCCCGGTCATGGCATCTTGCCCGTCCGTGGCAAGACTGGCAATCACCCAGTCGCGCACCCCTCGCCGCTCCATTTCGAGCGCCGCCGCCAGGGCAAACTCCGTGTTGCGGCCGCCGCTGCCGTCGCCGCGAACCCTCACGGTCGCTTCGCCACCGCCGAGAAGCACGTCCGTCGCTTCAGGCGCGCTCACCAACTCGTCCACAAAGGATTTCCCAAGCTCTGACGCCTCGCCTTCAACCTCCGCCCAGACGATCTCCACGCCAAGGCCGGCATCCTTGGCCTCCGCGGCCGCCGCCTCCACAGCCCCCGCATTGTCGCCGATGACAACCAGCACGTCGCGCTCGTCGTTGATCGCAGCGGCGGGCGGCTCCCCGTTCGCGAGCGCGGCCACAATCGAAGGCGGCAGCTCGTCCTGCACACCGTACTTGTCGACGATTGACCGCGCGAGCGCAGCATCGGGTTGGTTCGGAACCGTGGGACCGCTTGCGATAACTCTCGGGTCGTTGCCGAGGACATCGGAGAGGATTAATGTCGCCCAGGTCGCCCGCGGCGCCGCGGCGCGAAGACCGCCGGCCTTGACTTGGCTCAGGGGAGCGCGCACGGCATTCAGCGCGTCGATGGGCGCGCCGGCGCGGAGCAGCAAGTCGGTCGCCCTGGCCAAGTCCGCAAGGGTGACTCCGGCGCGCGGGGCTTCGAGTAGAGCCGACCCACCCCCGGAGATCAGCGCGAGGACGACATCATCGTCTCCGAGCGCGGCGAGTCTCTCCAACAAGACCCGCGTGGCTCGCTCGCCTCGCGCGTCTGGGATGGGGTGACTTGCTTCAAACACGGAAATCGAACGCGGCAGCAGGGAATCGACGTGACCCTCTTTAGTAATCACGTGGCCGCTCGCAACTCGCGTATCGAGCGCCTCAAGGGCGCCCCGGGTCATGGCTACCGCGGCCTTGCCGATTGCCACGACGAAGATCTCGCCCGGCGCGGAGATGCGGTGGCCGTCGATGTGCAGGGCATCGTTTTCCCAGCGCAAGACGCGGCGCACGGCGTGATCCGGACTGACCGCGCGTAGCGCCGCCTCAAACAAGCGCCGCGCGGTAACACGCGCGGCTTCGACTTCGGCGCCGGCACAGGTTGGATCAGTCATGACCTCGGCTCACGCCGGTCGCGCAGCTCATGCAGCGCCGACTCCAGATCGGGCGGCAATGCCGACGTCCAGCGCACGCGCCGGCCATCGGGAAGGTCAAGAGCCAGCGCCGCGGCGTGCAGGAACTGTCGATCGAGGTCGGGATCGGCCGGTCGTGGCCGGCCGTAGACAGCATCGCCGACGACCGGGTGACCGATGAACGCGAGGTGAACACGGATTTGGTGCGTGCGCCCCGTGTCGATCTGGACCTCCAGCAGCGTCGCGTCTGGAAATCGCTCCAGGACGCGAACATGCGTCAGCGCCGGCCGGCCGCCGCGCACGACCCCCATGCGTTGCCGGTTCTGCTGGTCGCGGCCGATCGGCGCGTCGATGGTCGCTTCGTTCTCCGCGACAACTCCAGACACCAGTGCGATGTAGATCTTCTCGACCGATTTGTCGGCCCATTGCGACAAGAGGACGCCGCGGCCGAGATCAGTCTTTGCCGCCACGATCAGCCCCGAGGTGTCCTTGTCGAGGCGATGCACGATCCCCGGCCGATTCGATCCGCCGACCGAGATGCCGGGCACGTGCGCGACGAGCGCATTCGCCAGCGTCCCTCGGGGATGACCCGGAGCAGGATGAACGACGAGTCCCGCCGGCTTGTCGATGGCGATGATGTCGTCGTCTTCGTAAACGATTCGGAGCGGTAAAGGATCGGGAAGAATCTCGTCGGGCGCCGGTGGCGGCACGTCGACGGTGACGACCTCGCCCGGCGTCATGCGAAACTTCGGCTTTCGCGCTATCCCGTCCACCAGGACGTGGCCCGAGTCGATGAGCTTCTGCACTGTGCCGCGGCTCAAGTCGGTCAATCGGTCTGCGACGAACCGATCCAGCCTCATGCCCTGCTCGGCGCGCTCGGGATGAAGCGTGACCGGTTCCCCCAAGCTCTCGACATTCTCACTCATGAATTCGGCGTCCACACGCGCTCCGAGCCTTTGACAGCACTACGTCTCATGCTCGTGCCGAACCCAACCCCAGATCAGGCCAAGCACCCCGAGTGTAATCGCACTGTCGGCCACATTGAAATTTGGCCAGGGGCCGACCGCCACGAAATCGACGACATACCCGAGCCTGACCCGATCGACCAGATTGCCGAGCGCGCCGCCGACGATGGCCCCCACACTCGCCACCCCGACCAGCGTTGGGAGCCCCGTGCGGAAGAAATGAACCAGCACGCCGATCAGGATCGCGACCGACACGAGGGTCAGCACTGGGGTCAGATTGGAGAAGAGTCCGAAAGCCGCACCCCGGTTCTCGGCGTACTCGAGCGCGATCCAGCGGCTTCCCAGTTCAACCCGAGAGAGCCCGCTCCCCGGCCCGATGGCGTCGACGGCGACCGCCTTGGTCAGTTGGTCGAAACCGAGGACGATTGCGGCGGTCGCGGCAATGAGCAGCGCGGCGCTAGGCGCCCGCACGGAGCGCCTGTTCGCGCTCGATGATCGACTGGCACTCGATGCAGTACGCGACATAGGGAAAAGCTTCCAGACGCTCTTCGCCGATCGGCTTGCCGCAGCGCAGGCATGTCCCGTACGTGCCATCTTCCATCCGTTCCAGCGCCGCGTCGATCTGCCCGAGCAGATTCTGAAAATCTTCGCTGATCGTCACCAACCGTTCGGCCTCGGTGACGTTCGACCCGTCGTCGGCGATATGGTTGCCCAAACTGCCGTTCTCGTCGTCCTGGTCGACGCCGATCGAGCGAATTTCGTCCGCCATGTACGCGACATTGCTTTCGATGTCGGCCTTGCGCTCCTCGAGTTGCTTGCGCAGTTTCTGCTGCTTCCTTGCGTTCATGAGATGTTCGCTCCTGAGCGATTGCTTCTGCCTCATGCGGCCCCGATGATACACGGGCCAGCGAGCGGCGGCGGCTGAATCGGATCTGAGTTCCAAGCCGTGCCTATCGCCAGTTCGGCGCCACTCGCCGAGGGATTCCTATACTCGCCTTGGAGCAGATGGGCGCTGGGGCGACGCTTCGCATGACCGACCACAAGCGAGTCCGCTTGGCGATCGCCGGCGGTGGCACCGGAGGCCACGTCCTGCCGGCGCTAGCCGTCGTGGAGGAGCTTCGCCGCCGTTCCACGCTGGCTGATGTGATGTGGATCGGCAGCCACGACGGCCTCGAGCGCGAGGCCGCCGCGAACGCGGGCATTCCGTTCGTCGCCGTTCCCACCGGAAAGCTCCGCCGCTACGTGTCCGTGCGCAACGTCACGGACGCCGCGCGCATCCCGCTTGGAATCGCCGCCGCGCGCCGGTCTCTCAAACACTTCGCGCCGAATGTCGTGCTCAGTACCGGCGGCTTCGTCAGCGTCCCGGCCGTCATCGCCGCCCGTGGCATCGCCCCCGTCCTGACCCACGAGCAGACGGCCGTCCTCGGCCTCGCCACGCGCATCAACGCGCGATTCGCCGCGGTTCTCGCCATCTCCCACGAGCGAACCTCGGCGGAAGCCCGACGTCTCCATGACAACGTCCAGGTAACGGGCAATCCTGTGCGGTCCGGGCTCACCGACGGCGACAGGGAGCGCGGTCTCGCCTGGCTCGGCTTCAGCGACGCCCTCCCCGTCGTTTACGTCACCGGCGGAGCGCGCGGAGCCAGCCCCATCAACCAACGCGTCGCCGCAATCCTCCCCGAGCTGCTGGCGCACGCCCAAGTCGTCCACCAAACCGGCCCCGCGAAGGTCAACGCCGACGCCGAATCGATGCGGCAGAGGCAGTCGGCACTGCCGGTCGAGCAGCAACGCCGCTACCGCGTCTTCGAGTTCGTGCGAGACGAGCTGCCCGACCTCTACGCCGCGACCAATCTGGTCGTCGGCCGGGCTGGCGCGGGGACGATCGCGGAGCTTGCCTATGTCGGCCTCCCCGCCATCCTCATCCCCCTTCCCGGCGCGGGCGGCGACGAGCAGGTCGCCAACGCGCGCGTCTTGAGCGAAGTCGGGGCCGCGATCGTACTGCCGCAAAGCGAGGCGACCCCGAACCGGCTGCTGCACGAGCTGCTGACCCTTCTTGCCGACCCCGACCGGCAAGCCCGCATGGCCGAAGCGGCGCGCTCTGTTTCGCGACCGGACGCCGCACGCGCCTTGGCGGATACCCTCCTTGCGCTCGCGTCGTCTACCCTGAAGTAGAGCGGCCCGCCCAGTCCGTATCATTCCGACGATGGAGTTCGTGTCATTCCGACGAGGGAGGAATTCCGGCGCCCAGGAAATGTTGTGTCGCTGAGTTGAACTCTCTCGCGTGCGCGCGAAATGACGCGGCGATTGCAAAAACGCCTCATTCCCCTCCGATGCTCGCCTCGATCGCCTCCGCCACCGTATCGGCGCGAATCACGCGCAAGCCCGACACGTTCGTCGTGCCCCGCTTCGCCGCCGCCGCCGGGATGATCGCCTTCCCGAACCCCAGGCGCTGCGCCTCGCCCAGCCGCCGCTCGATCTGCGCCACGGAGCGCAATTCGCCCGAAAGCCCGATCTCCCCGATTGCCGCCAATTCCGGATCGACCGGCCGGTCGCGGAAACTGGACGCGATCGCCAACGCCACGGCCAGATCGGCAGCCGGTTCGCCGATCCGCATCCCGCCCACCACGTTGGCGTAGATGTCCTGCCCGCCCAGGGCGAGCCCCACTCGCTTCTGCAGCACGGCGACGAGGAGCTGCAGCCGTCCCGTATCCAGCCCGTTGGCGCTGCGCCGGGGCAAGCCATACGCCGACGGCGTCGTCAGACCCTGCACCTCCACCAGAATCGGCCGCGTGCCCTCGATCGTGACGGCGACGCTCGACCCGGATGCGCCGCCATGCCGCTCCTCCAGGAACGCCTCGGACGGGTTGCGCACTTCGCGCAGCCCAACCTCCGCCATCTCGAAGACACCGACTTCGTCGGTTGAGCCAAACCGGTTCTTTACCGCCCGCAGCACCCGAAAATGCCCGTGCCGCTCCCCTTCCAGGTAGAGCACCGCGTCGACCATGTGCTCCAGGACGCGCGGCCCAGCGATAGCCCCTTCCTTGGTGACGTGCCCGATGATGAAAACCGGAATGCCGCGCGACTTGCCCCATTGCATCAGTCGGGAGGTGCATTCGCGAACTTGCGACACGCTCCCCGCAGCGGACGTGATCTCGTCCACCGAAACCGTCTGGATGGAGTCGACGATCAGCAGTGAGGGATTGACCGTAGTGGCGCTCTCCAGCACGGCGTCGACGTCCGTCCCGGACAGGACCAGCACGTTCTCTGAGAGCACACCCAGCCTGTCGGCCCGCAGACGAATTTGCTGCGCCGATTCCTCGGCCGAGACGTAAAGAACGGGCCCTCGTTCGCTCGCGAGAGCCGCCGCCGCTTGCAGCACCAGCGTCGACTTGCCGATGCCGGGGTCTCCTCCGATGAGCACCAGCGACCCCGGCACAAGGCCGCCGCCGAGCACTCGATCGAGTTCGGCGATCGGCACCGGAATCCGCTCGACCGCCAGTGCGCCCAGTGCCGAGAGTGGCTGCGGTCGCTCGACATTCCTTTTCACTGCGCTCAAGGCCGGCTGGCGACGCTCCTCGATCGTCTCGATCATCGAGTTCCATGAGTTGCAGCCGGGGCAGCGCCCCAGAAACGCCGGGCTGGCCGCTCCGCACTGTTGACAGATGAACGTCGTTTTGACCTTCGCCACGATGCGTTCTTTCCAGGCGCCAAGCGAAGCAATTGGCTGCGACGCGACGGGGCGGCCATATGGCCGCCCCATTCAGCAAGAGTTCGACTGACCTCGAGGGCTACGAGACCCCCGCCAGCTCGCCCTTCTCGACCTTGACGGCCGGTTCGAGCTTGAGCAGATCGTCCTCGACGTCAACCCGCACCGTCGAGCCCGCCTGGAACCGCGTGTCGAGCACGCCTTCCGCCAGCGGATCTTCGATGAGGTTCTGAATGATTCGCCGCAGCGGACGCGCTCCGTAGGTGTGGTCATACCCGCGTTCGCCGAGCAGATCCATCGCCGCCTCGGTCACCTCCAGCTCGATGTCTTGCTCTCGGAGCTGCTTGCTCACGCGCGCCAGCTCCAGCTCGACGATCTGGCGGATTTCGTCTTTCGTCAGCGAATGGAAGACGATTGTGGCGTCGATACGGTTGAGGAACTCCGGCCGGAAGGTTTGCTTGAGTTGACCAGTCACCTTCTCCCGCATGCGGTCGTACTCGCGCGCCTTGGTCTTCTCCTCATCCTCCTTGATGGTGAAGCCGAGGTTCATGTCGCGCGTGATCTGCTCCGCCCCGACGTTGGAGGTCATGATGATGATCGTGTTGCGGAAATCGACCTTGCGCCCCTTGGCGTCGGCCAGGTTCCCGTCCTCCATGATCTGCAGGAGCATGTTGAACGCTTCGGGGTGCGCCTTCTCGATCTCGTCGAGCAAGATAACGCTGTACGACTTGCGGCGGACGGCCTCGGTGAGCTGCCCGCCCTCCTCGTACCCGACGTATCCCGGAGGCGCCCCAACCAGGCGGCTGACCGCGTGCCGCTCCATGAACTCCGACATGTCGATCTTGATCAGGTGCTCTTCGGAGCCGAACATGAACTCGGCCAGCGCCTTGGCCAGCTCCGTCTTGCCGACCCCGGTCGGGCCAAGGAAGATGAACGAGCCGATTGGCCGCTTCGGATTCTTGATCCCGGCCCGCGCCCTCCGCACGGCCTTCGCCAGCGTCGTGATCGCCTCGTCCTGGCCGATGATCCGGTTGTGCAGCGTCTCCTCCATCTTGAGGAGCCGCTCCGACTCCTCGCCCGCAATGCGCACCACCGGGATGCCCGTCCACATGGAAACGACGCCGGCGATGTCCTCCTCGGTGACGTAGATTTCGTCGGAGGAGTTCGCGTCGCGCAGTTCCTGCTCTTGCGAATCGATCCGCTCGCGAAGCTTGCGCTCGCGATCCCGCAGTTCGGCAGCCAGCTCGAACTCCTGATTGGACACGGCCGCATCGAGCTCCCGGTTCAGCGACTGCAACCCGGCCAGTGCCTCTTTCAGACTCGGCGGCGCCGCGGAACGGTACATGCGCACCCGCGACGAAGCCTCGTCGATCAAGTCGATCGCCTTGTCGGGCATGAAGCGGTCAGTGATGTAGCGGGCCGCCATGTTGGCCGCCGCCTTTAGCGCCTCATCGGTGATCTTCAGCTTGTGATGGTCTTCGTAGAGGGAGCGCACGCCCATCAGGATGAGGATGGTTTCGTCGACGCTCGGCTCGTCGACCTGAACGGGCTGGAAGCGGCGCTCCAGGGCGGCGTCGCGCTCGATGTACTTGCGATACTCGTCGAGCGTGGTCGCCCCAATCGTCTGCAGCTCGCCCCGCGACAGCGCCGGTTTCAGAATGTTGGCGGCGTCGACCGCGCCTTCCGCCGCGCCGGCCCCGACGAGGGTGTGCAGCTCGTCGATGAAGAGGATGCTGCCCGTCTCCTTCACCTCGCCAACGATCTTCTTCAGCCGCTCCTCGAATTCACCGCGGTACTTGGTGCCGGCCACTAGGGCGCCTATGTCGAGGGCGATGAGCCGCTTGTTCTGAAGCTGCTCCGGCACGTCGCCGCTGACGATGCGTTGCGCGAGCCCTTCGACGATCGCCGTCTTACCCACCCCCGGCTCGCCGATCAGCGCCGGATTGTTCTTAGTCCGCCGCGACAGAATCTGCATGACTCGGTCGATCTCGGTCGAGCGGCCGATCAGCGGCCCGAGCTTGCCTGTCCTCGCCGCGTCCGTGAGATCGACGCCCAGGGCGTCCATGTACGGCGTCTTCGTCTGTTGCTTGCTCTGGCTGTAGGACGGGCTCTGGCTGACGACTTGCATCACCTGGGCGCGCACCTTCTCCAGGTTCACGCCCAGACTCTCCAGCACGCCTGCGGCGATGCCTTCGCCTTCGCGCACCAGACCGAGCAGCAGATGCTCGGTGCCGATGTAATGGTGGTTGAGTCGTCTCGCTTCGTCGACGGCCAGCTCGATGACCTTCTTCGCCCGCGGCGTCAGGCCGATCTCGCCCATCACCATCGTCTCGCCGCGGCCAATGATGAACTCGACCGCCGAACGCACTTTGGGCAACTGTACGCCCATGTTGCTGAGGACCCGAGCGGCGACCCCATCGCCCTCTCGAACGAGTCCCAGAAGAAGGTGCTCGGTGCCGATGTAGTTGTGGTTGAAACGCTGAGCCTCTTCCTGCGCCAGCGTCAGCACCTTCCGGGCGCGCTCAGTGAATTTATCGAACTTGTCTGACATCCGTGGATCTCCAGTCGCCCTCGGTGGGCCGCGCCCCGGCCTGCACCGCTCGTCCCTCTATGATAGACGCCCATGGCAAGGGTGTCTTGCGCGCCTCGCACAAGGGCAACGCATGCCGCCCGGCGGGTGTTCCCATCGGGTATACGCAAGCGGCAGGCCCGAAGGCCCGCCGCTCGAGGTGTTGCGTTAGGATGAGAGGGTCGCCCTAGTTGGCGAACCCGTTGTTTCGGCTACTCGGCATCCTGCCCGCCGCCCTCGTTGTCTTCTTCACCGGCGGCCTCCGCCACCAGATCGGCCGGGGCGCCGGCCATCGCGAACGCCATCGCCATCGCCGACAGCTCGCCGTCGATCTCGTCCGGCAATTCAACCGCCGGGCGAGTCGTTTCGCGCCGTGGCTTCGGCTGCGGAGCGGGCCGCGGCGCCGCCTGCCGAGCCTCGGCGGCCGGTTCCGCGGCGGCCGTGGGCGCTGGGGATTCCGCCGCGGCAGCCGCGGCTGATTCGGCCTCCGCGGCGGCCGCCAACGCGGCCGCCTCCTGCGCTTCGGCGGAGAACGCATCGCCCAGCTCGATGCCCTCGGCCTCGAGCCGGCTGCGGATGCGCTCGATCAGCGCGTTGCGCTCTTCCAGCGCCTCCTCGCCGAAGACCCCGGCCAGCTCCGAATCGGGAGTGTCCAGGGCCCGCCGCAGGCTGAGCCCCATCCGCCGCCGCTGCGGGTCGATGCGAATGATGCGCAGCAGCAAGTCCTCGCCCTCGGAGACGACCTGCTTCGGGTGCGTCACCCGGTCGTCGACCAGCTCCGAGACGTGGATGAGCCCTTCGATGCCATCCTCGATGCGGGCGAAAGCGCCGAAGTTGGCCAGTTGCGTCACCGTGCCGCGCACGAGTTGCCCCACCTCGTAGGCAGTGGCCACACGGCTCCACGGCTCAGCCTGCGTCCGCTTGATGGAGAGGGCGATCTTCTTTTCCTGGGCGTTGATCCCCAGAACGTAGACGTCGACCTCCTGCCCGACGCGCAGCACCTCGCTGGGGTGGCGCACGCGGCTCCAGGAGAGCTCGGAAAGGTGGACCAGTCCGTCGGCCCCGCCGATGTCGACGAAGGCGCCAAAGTCGCAGATCGAAGAGACGCGGCCCTTGCGGACCTCCCCCTCGCTCAGCTCCTCGATCAGCCGCTCCTTCATCACGTCCCGCCGCTCCTGCACCGCCTGGCGCTCGGAGAGGATGAGCCGGTTGCGGTGGCGGTTGATCTCGATCACCTTCAACGGCAGCGAGGATCCGATCAGCCGCGCCATGTCCGCCTGCTTGCTCGCCTCGTCGCCGCCGCGGATCTCGGTGACCTGCGACGCGGGCACGAACCCGCGCACCCCGTCCAGGTTCACCAGCAGCCCGCCCTTGTTGTAGTTGGTGACCTCGGCCTCGATGACCTCGTTGGCCTCGTGCAACTCCTGCAACCGCCGCCAGCTCTTCTCCTGCCGGGCCCGGTCGATGCTGACGACCGCGTGCCCCTCCGGGTTTTCGGGCTGCACGACGAAGACCAGGATCGTGTCGCCCACGGCCAGTGCCGACCGCTCGTCCGACGAGAGGCTGGAGTACTCGCGCGACGGGACGATCCCCTCCGACTTGGAACCGATGTCGACCAGGATCTCCTCGCGGTCGAGGTGCATGATCACCCCGTCCATGACGTCCCCGTACTTCAGGCTCTTGTAATCGTGGCTCGGGTCGTTGAGGAACTGCTCCATGAGCGACGCGGCGTCCAGCTCGGAGTCGTCGGCAACGACGGTGGCGTCGAGCGCGGAGCCTTCGGTCGCGGCGGTGGTGTCGACCGCGGAGTCGCCGCTCGCCACAGTGGCAGCCGCCGGAACCTCGGCCACGCCGCCATTCTCGGACTGCGCCTCGGTGACTGCGACCGCCGACGCGGCAGCTTCGACTTGGGCGTCGACCGGCGCCGCTTCTTCGACCGGTGACTGGTTCGTCTGCTCGCTCACGTCAGTGCTGTCCATACGACCTTCCGAAAAATCCGAACATGCCGCAAGCTTCCCGGAACCCAGCCTCCCCCGTGGGGCAGTCGTTCCGAAAAGCCAGAGCGGCGAGTATAGCCGCGCTCCGCGACTCCACGCAACTCAATGCGGCGTGTCATTCCGAGCCCGCGGGCGAGGAATCTCGGCGCCCGCATGACCGACCCTTGCTTGAGCCGAGGTTCCTCTTTCGTCAGAACGACACGAGCTTGCCCGAAAGTTAGGGAACAGCCGGGTCTCAGACCTCGTCGGTGCTGCGTGGCGCCGCATTCGCCTCGTCTGCAAGCTGGGCCGCAACGGCCGAAACGGCGGCGATTGCCTCCTGCATCTCCGGCTCATGGACCCACCCCATGTGTCCAATCCGCACCAGATGGTCCGCTAAGTGGGCTTGACCGCCCTGTGCTTCAACGCAAAATTGGTCACGCATCCGGTGCAACATCTCGCGAGCCGAAACGCCCTCTGGTGGCCGGAAAGCCGTGACGGTGTCGCTCTCGTAGCCCTCGTGCGCGAATCCCGCGAGCCCAGCGGCGCGGACCCCTTCGCGCGTCAGCCCCCCAAGCCGGCGGTGTCGACCCCACACGTTCTGGAGCCCTTCCGCCACGATCATCTCCAATGCGGCCCGGTAGGCGTAGAGCGCCGACAGCGGCGGAGTCGTCGGCGTCATTCCCTGCTCGGCCATCTTCTTCCCTTCGCCGATATCCCAGAAGAACCGGGGGTACTCCGACCGCGCATAGGCGTCCCACCCCCGAGGACCGATGGCGGCAATCAACAACCCCGGAGGACACATCCACGCCTTCTGCGACCCCGAGAACACAAAATCGATCCCCCAGTCGTCCATCTCCAGCGGCAACGCCCCGGCGGCGCTGACCGCGTCCACGACCAGCAATGCGCCATGATCGCGCACGACGGCGCCAATGTGCTGCAGGGGATTCGTGACGCCCGTCGACGTTTCATTGTGAACGAGGAGCACGGCCTTCACGTCGGGGTGATCCGTGAGCGCCGCCCGAACCTGATCGGGAAGAACAGGCATACCCCACGGAACATCGAGCCGCCTCACGTCGAGACCCAGCCGCCCGGCAACCCGCGCGAACCGCTCCCCGAAATCCCCGTTGACCGCCGCCAGCACCGCATCGCCCGGCGACAGGAGATTCACGATCGCAACCTCCCATCCCGCCGACCCGGTCGCCGCCCACGTCAGAACGTCGCCATCCGTGCGATGCAGCTCTCGCGCCAGCCGCAGCGTCTGCTCGTAGAACGCGCGGAACTCCGGCCCGCGATGCGGAATCATGTCTCGCCCCAGCGCCTCTTTCACCTGCGGCGGCAGCGGCGTGGGACCAGGAAGGCGAAAGTTGACCGGCATCGATGCGTGCTCCGTCGGCGTGTCGTCTTGGACGAACCGTCCCGTGCGCCGGCAACGTCCAGTCAGGCAATGCCGCCATGCTAGAATCCTGCCGTCGATTCGGGCAAATCGGGCGCAACAGCACGGGTCAGCAGGGGGACGAACAACAGCCTGATCGAGCGAGGATTCATCTCGGTCGCGCTGGCTGGATGCGTATGGAAGTCACGCTCTCTCCACGGGCTCGCGCGACGGTCGTCTGGATCGGCGTCGCGGTTGGCCTGCTCATCTTCTTTCTCGCCTGGAACGCCCTGGCCCCGTTCATCTGGGCCGTGATCACGGCCTATTTGTTCCACCCCATCGTCGCCTTCATCCAGCGCAAGACCCGCCTTCCCAAGCAGCTCGTCGCTCTCTGGTTCTTCCTGCTCCTCGGCCTGCTGCTCGCCATCTTTTTCATCAACGTCATCCCGCTGCTGGCGGTCCAGATCGAGCAGGTGCAGCAGCAGCTCATCCCCAACGTCATCAACGACATCGATAGCTGGGTCGAGGAGCGGGCGCGCTACGACCAGCGCTTCGCGGCCATCGACCCACAGTTCATTCAGGCCCGCATCGACGCCCTCGGCCAGCAAGCCGCCGAGTTAATCGGCGCCGAGGCCGTCCCCCTCCTCCTCGAGACTTTCTCATTCGCCATCCACCTCTTCATTTATCTCTTCTCCTCCTTCTACCTCGTCGTCTATGGACCGCGATTCCTTCAGTTCCTGCGCGACGCCATCAACCGCCGCTATCACAGCGAGTACGACCGGCTCATGACCGACGTCAATCGCACGCTCGGCGCCTATCTTCGCGGACAGGCGATCCTCGTTATCATCATGTCGAGCGCGTCCTACGTCGCGCTACGCATCCTCGACATCGACTACGCCCTTTCGGTCGCCATTGCCACCGGCTTCCTGGAGTTGATTCCGCTCATCGGCCCCTGGTCTGCCGGAGCCATCGCCGTCACCATCGCCCTCTTCCAGCCGACCGCCCCCTTCGACTGGTCGAACACCACGCTCGCCGTCGTCATCGGCTTTATCTACTTCGCCCTGCGCCAGCTCGAAGACGCCTTCGTCATTCCGCTGGTGATCGGGCGCTTCGTCCACCTCAACCCGTTCGTGGTCCTCTTCGTCCTGGTGATTGGCACTTCGGTGCTCGGCCCACTTGGGTTGATCCTCTCGGTCCCAGTCGCCGCGGTGCTGAAAATCGTCGGCAGCTTTTTCCACGCCAAGATCATGGCCAGCGCCGTGCGGCACATCGAGCAGGTCAGGTCGGCCCCGGACCTGGTGCGCGTCGCCAGCTCCTTCAAGGACCGGCGCAACGCCGCCATCGTGCTCATGATCGAACCAGGCGCCCTCGACTGGTCCAATCTGGAGGCCGTGCAGCGCCTCGTCGCGGAGGCCGAGGCCCATTTCATCGACCTCTCCGCCGTGACCCCTGACGGCGTCGCCGGCACGCTTGCCACCGCGGCCGGCATCCCAACCGCTACGCTCCCCATGGGCGTCGTGGCCGCCGGCTCGAGGCTACCGGCCGCCACCTGATCCTTGCCGCGAAACGACGACGTTCGCCAGATGCCGCCGATCTTCGAACAGGATCAGCTCCGGCTCGATGCTCTCGTCCGAAACGTCGATCAGCCCCAGGCCAAAATGCGGATTCCACCGCCGCTCGACGGGCGAACCAGGATTGAACAGGATCGTCGTGCCCTCGCGGTCGATCAGCGGCCGATGACTGTGCCCGAACACGATCAGGTCGATGGCCGCGTCGGCCGCCGCCCTCGCCGCCTTCGCCGCCGTCTTGCCGTGATGACCGTGCAGAAGCTGCAAAGTACGGCTTCCGGCATCGATGCGGACTTGGTCGGGGAGCACCTCGATGAGGTCCAACGGATCGGCATTCCCACGCACCGCGACGACCGGGGCGACAGCCTCGAGCGTCTCCAGAACCGACGCATGACCCGCATCCCCGGCGTGCAGGATGAGATCGACGCCCGCTCGCGCGAAGAACTCGGCGACGAACTCGAACGACCTTCGCGACGGCGGCGCCGACCCGTGCGTATCGCCGACCACACCCAGGCGAAGCGGAGACGAGACGCGCACGCAACGCTCCTCGACCGGAAGCTGTCGCGTCCACATGCCCCGACTTCGTGCCATGATGCTTCAGTCTCCGAGGTCCGTTCCTGCGTCGGAGTCGGCGCCGCGGCGCGCTGCTCATCCGCTCGCCGAGCTGTGTGAATTTCGGCCACAGATGCGGCGCCGCCGCGGCCGAGGCGCGTGCTATCGTAGCCTGCGACGGGAGAGGAGCGACGAGCAGCGTCCGCTCGCGGCAAACTCCGCCGCCAAGTTCGCGATTTGGGATGTCCATGCCACGGTTCGACGACGTCTGCTGCCCTATCGCGCGCACCGCCACCCTGATCGGCGACCGCTGGACGCCGCTCATCGTGCGCGATCTCGCGCCCGGGTGCCGCCGCTTCAGCGAGCTGCAGCGCTCCCTGGGCAGCATCAGCCCCAAGACGCTCTCCGAACGGCTGCGCAGACTCGAAGATGGCCAGATCGTGACTCGCTCCACCTTCGCCGAGATGCCACCCCGAGTCGATTACTGCCTCACCGACAAAGGGCACGCCCTGCTCCCCATCATCGAGAGCATGCGCGATTTCGGCGTGATGTGGATGTCCGGCATCTCACCCGCCCCCCAGACAAATCCCGGCCGCTGACTGCTCCCGGCTATAATTCGCGGCCTGACTGCCTCAGGTGCAAACCGGCTCCGGCGTGTCATTCCGAGCGCGGCGCGGAATCTCGGTTTACCTGAAGTCGTGTCTCATGGTTGCCAAGATTTTTCGCGTCGGTCGTCTTGACTCGCTGAGCCGTGTCGACTGATGGAGCGAAGGCGTCATCATGGAGGAATCGTGGTAAGCGAATCGACCCCCAGCGGCCTAGCGGTTGAGGAGAATCCCGGCGCCGCCCCGCGGCCCGTTCGGCAAAAAGTCTTCTCCGGCATCCAGCCGACGGGCAACTTCCACCTGGGCAATTACCTCGGCGCCATCCGCAACTGGGTCGCCCAGCAGAGCGAGTACGACAACATCTTCTGCGTCGTCGATCTGCACGCGCTGTCGCAAACCACGTCACGGGACACCCTGCGCGAAAACAACCGCAATCTGGCCAACATGCTCCTGGCCTCAGGTCTCGATCCCGCGCAGTCGATCATCTTCATCCAGTCGGACGTGCGCGAACACACCGAACTCTGCTGGCTGCTCAGCTCCGTCACAATGGATGGCGAGCTGCGCCGCATGACCCAGTTCAAGGACAAAGCCGGCGGCCGAGGCGAGCGGGTCAGCTCCGCGCTCCTCTTCTATCCCGTCCTCCAGGCCGCCGACATCCTCCTCTACGACACTAACCTGGTGCCGGTCGGCGAGGACCAGAAGCAGCACATCGAGCTGACGCGCGACATCGGCGCCCGCTTCAACGCCCGCTACGGCGAGACGTTCGTCCTGCCGCAGCCCGACATCAAGGCGAACGGCGCCCGCATCATGTCCCTGGAAGACCCAACCAAGAAGATGAGCAAGAGCGACGCCAGCCCCAACGCCTCAATCGCCCTGACGGATGACCCGGACACGATTCGCCGCAAGATTCGCCGCGCCGTCACCGACTCCGGCACCGAAGTCGTCGCCGCCCCGGACAAGCCGGCCCTGACGAATCTGCTGACGATCTATAGCCTGCTCAGCAATGAACCGATCGCCGCCCTTGAGGAGCGATACGCGGGCAAGGGCTACGGCGCCTTCAAGACCGACCTTGCCGAGGTCGTCGTCGCCGCCATGGCCCCCATCCAGGCCCGCCTCGCCGACCTCGACGCCAACCCTGACGCCGCCCGCGCCATCCTCAGCGACGGCGCCGACCGCGCCCGTGCCCGCGCCATATTCAAGATGGCCGAGGTCCGCGATCGCATGGGAATAGGCCTTGGGTGACAGGTGACAGGCGACGGGTGACGGGTCGGACCTCGTTTCCGACACCCGACACCCGACACCCGTCACCCCATTCAGCGAACGGCCAACGCCGGAATCAAGCAGCCGACATCCGTGTATTCGATGTCAACCAGTGACGTCGGCGCGTCCGACCCGCACATCGGGCACTCCGGATCGCGGCTGAGCCTCAGCTCGCGGAACTCCATGCCCAGCGCGTCGTAGGTCAAGAGGCGGCCGACCAGCGGCTCGCCGATGCCCAGAATGAGCTTGGCGGTCTCCGTCGCCTGGATCATGCCGACCGTTCCCGGCAGCAGGCCCAGCACGCCCGCCTCGGCGCAGCTTGGAGCCAGCTCCGGCGGCGGAGGCGTCGGGAAGAGGCAGCGGTAGCACGGCCCGTCGTGCGGGATGAACGTCGTCGCCTGCCCCTCGAAGCGAAAGATGCTGCCATGAACGTTCGGTTTGTTCAGGAGCACCGACGCGTCGTTGATCAGGTAACGGGTGGCGAAGTTGTCGGTGCCGTCGAGGATGATGTCGTACTGGGCAAAGATGTCGAGCACGTTGCTCTTGTCGAGCCGCGTCTCGTGCTTGACCACCTTCACGTCGGGGTTGAGCGATTCGATGGCGATGCGGGCAGACTCCGCCTTCGGAATCCCCAACCGATCGGTTGTATGCACGACTTGGCGCTGCAAATTGGAGTCGTCGACAACGTCGTCGTCAACGATCCCCAGCGTGCCGACCCCAGCCGCCGCCAGGTAGAGCGCCGCGGGAGAGCCTAGCCCGCCCGCTCCGACCAGCAGCACCTTGGCGTCGAGCAGCTTGCGCTGCCCCTCTTCGCCAACCTCCGGGATGAGCAGATGCCGGCTGTACCGCCGCCGCTGGTCCGGCGTCAACACCTGCGGCACGCGCCAGGGCAGCCCCGCCGCCTTCCACCCCGAAAACCCGCCGGCCATCGACACCACGTCGCGGTAGCCAAGCTCGGTCAGCGACTCCGCGCCAAAGAGAGATCGCACCCCGCCAGCACAATATACGACGAGCGGCGTATCGCGATCGCGCACCGCCTCTTCGATCCGCATTTCAAGGTAGCCGCGGGGGATGTGGATGGCCCCGGGGACGATCCCCTGGTCCACTTCGTCCTGCTCGCGCACGTCGATCAAGACCGCGCCCTGCTCCCGCAACTGAGCCGATCGGCGGGCGTCGACCTCGCGCACCGTCGCGCGCTTCTGTTCGAGGATTTCCTGGTAGGTTGGCATCGGCAGCTCCCAGCAATCGAAGTTCTTGAGTTCTAGGTCAAGTTTAAGCGGTTTCCCCGATCTTCGCCATCGGCGAACGTTTCCATCGTATTCCTTCTGGACGCCGGCCCCGCGGCAGTAGACACTTCGCGCATGGTCGACCAGTCCCAACGCAAGACCGCCGCGTTCCAGTCCATCCGCTTTGACCACGCCTGCTTCGGCTGCGGCGACGACAACCCTATCGGGCTGCACTTGCGGTTTTCGACGACCAACGACGGCGTCCGCGCTGCGTTCACCCCGGAACCCGCCCACCAGGGCTTCGACGGCATCGTCCACGGCGGGATCATCTCCACCGTGCTCGACGAGGCGATGGCCTGGGCCACGACCAGCGCCGGCGTCTGGACCGTCACCGCCGAGATGAGCGTCCGCTTCAGGCGCCCGCTTTCGGTCGGCGACTCGACCACGGTCACAGCAGAGGTCACGGAGAACCGCGGCCGCATCGTGGCCACCGCGGGCGAACTGACACGCGACCGCGACGGCGCCGTTATTGCCTCCGCGACGGCGACGTTCGTCCGAGTCAGCGATGCCATTGCCAATCAGTGGGAATCTCGATACCTCGATGACGGAGCAACCAACGAATCTTCCAAGGCCGAACCCGTCGCAGCGGACGATCGATCGAGCGCAAGAGGAGAATCAGCGCCGTGACTGCCCTTCAGACGACGATCAAGCTTGACGCAACGATCCAGCGGGACTTGCTTTCACGAGCGCGGCAGGTCGCCCAGCGCGCGTACGTCCCGTACTCCAACTTCCCCGTCGGCGCGGCGGCCCTTGCCGCGGACGGCTCCGTCTTCACCGGCGCCAACGTGGAGAACGCCAGCTACGGCCTGACCATCTGCGCCGAGCGCTCGGCGGTGACCGCACTCGCCAGCGCCGGCCATCGCGATATCGTCGCCATCGCCGTCTCGGCCCCGCGCGTCCCCCTGACCACTCCCTGCGGCGCCTGCCGCCAAGTGCTCAACGAATTCCGCCCCGTGAGCGAAGACATGATCGTGATCCTCGACGACCGCGAAACGGGGCGCGCGGTTCGCCTCGGCGAGTTGCTGCCGATGGCCTTCGGGCCGCGCAACCTCGAAGGCGAGGGGGAGCAATCGATCGAATGAACCGCGCCGCCGATGCCCGCTAAGCACCTCGACTACTACACCCGCGTCGCCGATCGCATCGTCCCGTTTACCCGGGGACGGAAGATCGCCATCGAGCAGCGGTTCCCCGGCGAGAAAGACCTCGTCTACCGCCGCCACACCGGCGGCCCCGGCGACGATACCTGGATCCGCATCCCGGACGACGCGACGCTCGTCGACTGGGCCCGCCAGTACGCCGAAGGGCTGCACGCCCACATCCGCTCCGACGACCGCGGCGCCTGGTTCGTCATCGACATCGACTCCCGCGCGCTGCCCACCGAGATGGCCCTCCTCGCCGCCCGCCACGCCGCCGACGTCCTGCGCCAGCAGCGTCTCGATCCCCTCGTGAAGTTCTCGGGTTCGGACGGCTTCCACCTGATGTGGGACGTCCCCGACCTCGGAGGCATCCCCGACGACGAGCTGTGGCAGCTCGAACGGGCCGTCGTGCGCGCCGTCGCCTGCGAAGTCGAGCGCCGGCTCGCCGATGACCCGGACGCCATGCCAATCCGCGAAGCCGTCGGCGAAGATCGTCCCCTCATCACGACCGCCAACGCCGACCGCGACAACCCGAACGCCCTCCTCTTCGATGAATACATCCTCAAGGACAACGCGAACTTCCGCGTCCCGTATTCCATCCACCCCCGGACAGGGCTGGTAAACGTCCCGTTGCCGATAGACGACCTCGCCACGTTTCGCCCCGAGGACGCCACGCCGGAGGCCGTCGCAGCTTCGTGGCCCGACGTGCAACTGCCGCGGTATCCGCTTGAAAAGGTCCGCTCTGCGTTGGGAGTCTGGAGCCGGGACGGTTGCTGATCGCCCGCGCCGGTCGGCGGCTACGCCGCGACGTTCGGATCGTCCCTCACCACCGTCACGTCTTGCAACCGCAACGTGACATCGCGCCGCTCCTTGTCCAGCAGCGTGAGCCGATCGATCCCCCCCGCCGTCACCTTGACCGGCGTGCCGCCGACATCGACGAGAAGCCGCACAGTCGGCCCCTCGAACACGATCTGCTCGACCTGACCCCGCAGCAGATTCTCGCCATCTCCCCCAAATCCGTCTGCCACAATCTCGATGTTCTCCGGCCGGACAAACGCCAGCACCCGGTCTCCCTCACGAACATTGCCGGGGTCCATTCCGCGCAGCCGCAGATCGCCGGCGCGCACATCGACCAGCCGCGGTTCCCCGGGTTCGCCCGGAACGAACCCGGCCACCTCGCCAGAAATCGCGTTGTTGTCCCCCACGAAATTTGCCACGAACTCCGTTCGCGGCCGCAGATAGATATCGAGCTGCGTCCCCTCCTGCTCGATCCGCCCCTCGTTCATGACGAAGATGCGATCCGAGATCGCGAACGCCTCCGACTGGTCGTGCGTGACGTAGATCGCCGTCTTCCTCGTCCGCCGCTGCAAGTCGAGAATCGAATACTTCAACGTGTCGCGCAGGTTGCGGTCGAGCGCGGAGAGCGGCTCGTCGAACAACAGCACCCGCGGATCGGTCGCCAGCATTCGCGCCAGCGCCACCCGCTGCTGCTGCCCGCCGGAGAGCTGCGCCGGCATCCGGTCCGCGTACGCGGCCAGCTCGACCATGTCGAGCATATCCGCCACCCGCGCCTTCGTCTCTGCCTTCGGTGTTCCCTTCACCTCCAGTCCGAAGGCGACGTTGCGCGCCACCGTCAAGTGCGGAAAAAGCGCGTGGCTCTGAAACGCAAGCCCGATGTTGCGCCTATGCGACGGCACGGCATTGACGACCTGGCCGTCGAAGCGGATCTGGCCCGCCGTCGGATCGACGAGCCCCGCCACCATGCGCAGCGTCGTCGTCTTGCCGCACCCGGAGGGACCAAGCAGCGTAACGAACTCCCCGTCCTGGATGTCGGCGCTCACCGCGTCGACGGCGATCGTCGCGCCGAACCGCTTCGTCACTAGGTCGAGCTGAACTCTCGTCATGGCGTGTCCCGTCCGGATCGGCGCACCAAAATCGTGTCATTCCGACGAAGGAGGAGTCTCGGCGCTCCCAAACGCCTGTTCGAGGGCGCCAGGAGATTCCTCCCTGGGCTCGAACCGACACATCCCGCGCGGCTCAAATGAGATACGTCCCTTTGAGATACCGCGAGCCGAAGAAGCGGAAAAAGAGCAGCACGACCACGAACGAGACGAGCTGCATCGTCGTCGCCAGCGCCGCCGTCGAGGGCTGGAATCCTGCCGTGCGCGTCAGGTTGTAGACCCGCAGCGCCGCCGTCGTCGTGCTCGGCCCGGCGATGAAGAGCGTCACCAGGAACTCGTTGAAGATGATCACGAACGTGAGCAGGATGCCGGCGCTGATGCCCGGCCCCAGCAGCGGAACCTCCACCCGCCAGAACGTCTGCATCCGCGTCGCGCCCAGCGTCCGCGCCGCCTCCTCGAACACCGTCGGCAAGTCACGCAGCGCGACGATGATCGGCACCAGCATCAACGGAAACGTTCCCACCACGTACGCCGCGATCAACCCCGTCATCGTCTGCGGGATGCGAAACAGGAACGCGTAGGCGATCACCAGACTGACGCCCATTACCGCCGCCGGTGTGTACAGCGAAAGGTTCAACGTCGACAAGACGAAGCTCTTCCCCGGAATCGGGTAGCGCACGATCGCGTACGCCGCGGGAACCGCGATCACCAGGTTGAGCACGATCGTGATGACCGTCGTCTGCACCGATAGCAGCAGATTGCCGGTGAAGCTGCCGAACACGTACTGATACGCGCTGATCGTCCACTCCCCGTCCGGCGTGCGCAGCGAATACGCCAGCGTCGCCACGAACGGCAATGCGAACACCGCCAGCCACGCCCACACGTACCCGTGCGCCAACGCCTCCCCGAGCCAGCGCAGACGAAACCCTCGCCTGCCTGCCGCCGGCATCGGAGCCGAGGCCGCAACGCTCGCCATCTCGAACCCTACGCTCCCAGCGCCCCGCGCGAAAACCGCAACGAGATCCAGGTCACGGCGAACGCCATCACCATCAGCAGGATGCCCAGCGCCGCCGCGAGCCCGTAGTTGAACTGCACCAGCCCCTTGTTGAACATCTGGATGGACAGCACCGCCTGCTCCGCCGGCGAGCCGAGCAACTGTGGCTGCGCAAACACGCCCAGGTTCCACCCGAGGCACATCAGGAACCCCGCCACGATCCCGCTCCAGCTCAACGGGAACAGGACGCGCACGAACGTCTGCCACGGCTTGGCCCCGAGCGTCTTGGCCGCCTCCTCCAGCATCGGATCGACGTTCGAGAGCGCCGCGCCAATGTTCATCACCATGAACGGGAAGGTGAACACCGCCATCGAAAAGAGCACCGCCGCCTGCGAAAAGAGGTACTGGGCCACGTTGATATCGAGCATGGTGAAGAGCGGCCCCAGCGGCCCATTCGGCAGCAGGATGTAAAATAACCCGAACGCCAGGTAGAGCGGCCCGAAGAGCGGGAACGTCATCATCGTGCGCACAAACTCGCGATAGCGGATCTTGCGCACCAGGATGTACGCGAACGGATACCCGAACACCAGATCGATCAGCGACGCCATCGCCGCCAGATAGACCGTTACCACGATTGCCGACCGGTAGCGGCTGAAAACCTCTCGGTAGTTGTCGAGCGTGTACTGCGCGGTAAAGAAGAACGACGAGTCCTGCGTCAAGCTCACCTGAAACAGGTAGGCGAGCGGAATCAACGAAAAGAGCACCGCGACCACCACTGCCGGGGCCAGCAGCGCCAGCCCCTTTAATCGCGGCGAGCCGAAGCGCCGTCGCGCCTCGCTCTCGGCGATGTGGTACTCGATGGCAACTTCCGCAGGGGCGTGTGTCATGTGCTCATGGACTCGCGTCCGGGTTGTTTGCCTTAAAGAGCGGCATCTTCAACGCGACTCAATCCAGGCGGTCCTCCCTAGCGCGGGAAGCCTGGCCCCGGGTCAGGGGCGAGGTCGCATCGCGAGCCCCTCTCCCTGCGCACAGGGAGAGGGGTTGGGGTGAGGGTTAGCCGCAATACACGCCGCTACTGCCCGATCCCCTGGGCGTAGTAGTCCATCCACTCGCCCACGTGCTCGGCGTAGTAGTCCCAGTCGACCGACCGGTAGCTCGTCGAAAGCTGCTCGATCGTCGGGTAGTACGTGAAATAATCCTCCGCGAACCACTCCGGAATCAGCTCCGCGTACGACTCGCCGAGGATCCCCTCGTTCAGCTCCGCCCACGGCCCCGGCTCCAGCCCCCAGCTCTCCGGCGGGAACTGCGCCTCGTCGCTCAGCCGCCAGTCGACGAAGATTTGCGCCAGCACCGGGTGCGGTGTCCCCTTGGGGATCCACATGTAGCCATTGGCCAGGAACTGCCCGGATGGCGCGAGCATGAACGCCGTGTTGGCCTGCCCGTTCAGGAACTCCATCCGCGCCAGGCTGTTCCAGAAACCGACGGCGTCCACCACACCCCCGCGCAGCAACTGCTGCATGGTGGCGCTGTCGGTCGTGTATTGGAGAACGTTCGGGTGGATCGCTTCGATCGCGAAGTCGATCGCCTCAGTCATCTCCGCCGAAACCTGATAGTCGAGATCCAGGGCCGCAGCAATGCCCATCAGGATTCCGCCGCTGGTGATGTCCCCGGGCAGGGGCATCGTAAGCCGCTGTCGGAGCCGCTCATCGGCCAAATCCGTATAGTTCTCGATGAACGGCGCCCGTTCCCGGTCGAAGACGATTCCCGGAGTCGCCGACGCTTGAAATCCGACGCCATACGGGAACTGCTGGAACATCTCCAGCGTCCGCTCGGCGTTCGGCACGAGCCCCGACGGCAGAAACTCCTCCGCCACCGGCTCCGGCTGCGACAGCGCCTCCGCCAGGAAGTTCTCCTCGATCGCCATAACGTCGAGCGACGGCGGGTTTCCGCTCTGCAACGCCGTGTAGAGATTGGTGATGTAGGTGCTCGGCGCCTGGCTCGCCTGGTAGTTGAGGGTGATGTCCACCCCGTAGGTGTCGCTGACGTACTGCTGGAACTGGGCGATGAGGGTGTCGTTGGCAGTATAGGTCCAGTTGCCGACGTTGACCTCGCCCTCGGCCTGGATGGCGGCGATGATGTCGTCCCGAGTCATCTCCTGGTTGACGATGCTGACTTGGACGGGTCCATCCTGCGCTGCCGCCGTCGCCCGTTCAATGCGGGTCAACGCAGCACTGATCGCCGAGCCGGCCAGGCCCAACGCCGCGCCACGGCGTACGATCTCCCGCCGCGAAAGCCGGCTCTCGATCGCTTCGGACACTAGAGCTGACAGACGAGCATTCTCTCCGGTCACTCTTCGCTGCCTCCTCGCGCTGCCGCGCGGCGCGACACACTCGCGGCCCGTCGCGCAGCCGCCCCGACAATTGCCACTCTGCGACGCTACGGTACCGATGCCGATTTCACCTGTCAACTACCGTCGAGAGCGGATCGACATCGTAGCCGCGTGCGTCACCAGGCCAGTTCGCTCTGCCCGATAGCGGCAAGATCCTCTCGAAGGCGCAGTATCGCCAAATCCTTCTGTTTGGCTTCCAGCATCACGTCGAATTCGATGTCCTGGACAGCACCGACGAGCGCCACAAACTCCTGCGCATCGACAACGTCATCGTGCTGTTCCGGCCTCGGCGGCATGGCCGCCGCCATCTGCACGCCGGGTGTGTGATCTCTCCGCACGACGGTGCGTTCTGACGCCCGTTGACTGGAAAAGTGGATCTTGGGCGTCTGCCCTTGCGGCCATGTGGCGAGAAAGACGCGCATTGCGGCGCTGTCACCCCAGCCAGCCGGATTGTTGACTCGATGGTGGAGGTTGTCGAACACCAGCGGCACGCCCGTTCGCTCATGGATCGCCGGCGCCTCGGCCGCCGACGACGAAACCTCGCTGTTCTCGAGAACCAACCGGCGACGCACCGCCTCTGGCAAAGAAAGGTATCGTGCCACAAATCGATCCGCGGCCGCCTCCCGATCCCCGTACACCCAGCGACGTGCGTGACGATCTTCGCTCGAGCCCGCCGTTCAGGGCATCCAGAAACGCCGCGTGAAGCGCGAAATCCTGCACAGACGCCTCCGCGACCCGCTCGTGCGGCGTATTGAGTACGATGTTCTACGCCGAGTGCATCGACATTCGCAGGTCGAGGCGCCGCGCTTTCTCACCCAGCGCCGACAGCTCGTCACGGCACTCGCCGATCTGTCCGTGGAATTGGGGCAATGCCGGGCGGGCCGCGTATGGCGCGATGTCCGATGACACCCGGTGCATCCGGATCTCTCGTTCAGCCAAGTAGCCGAAGATGCGATCCAGAAATTCGAGGCTGACGCGCAGATGCGGCTCGTTCCGCCACCTCCGCCCGTCGTGATTCTTGAACCCGGGCCGCCCCACAACCTTCACCGCGAAGCCGAGCCGCCGGGCCCACGGCCTGGAGGCGGGCGTCAGCGGCTGGCCGCGGCCACAACCGCATTGCTCAGCCGCGCCCATCTCGTCAGGATGAACGCCCACATGTGCGTCACCGTTCGGTTGCAGAACACCGCAAGCGCCAGATCCTGCTCCGGGTCGCCCCAAAGCAGCGTCCCCGCGTGGCCAAAATGGCAAAACGTCCGCGACGAGGTCATGTCTCCGCTCCAATGCCGCCGCTTGCCGCCCTTGACCTCCCATCCCAGACCCCACGCGCCTGGATCCCAGCGCACCTTCGCGCTCTCGACGCCGCCCGGAACTTCGAGCGTCTGGTCATTGGTCATCATCGCCACGCCAACCTCGGAAAGAAACCGTTCGCCAGAAGGAAGAAACGCCGCGGCGAATCGCGCGGCCTCTCGCGCCGTCCCGAAAAGTCCTCCCCACGGCAGCGCTAGACCGCGCCAGTACGCGCTGTTGTACGACTCGACCTCCGTCCCGGCGTGGCTGGTGTCAGAGAGCTGAGCGACTCGATCGAGCACCTGCCCGGCAGGGTTGGCGACGATGTCGCTCAGCCCGAGGGGCGACAGCACGGCATCATCCGTTAGCGCCCAGAACGGCCGGCCACTCACCCGCTCGGCCACCCGCGCCAGCACCCCATACCCCGCATTCGAGTACCGAAGCTCGGCCCCAGGCGCCGACGACAGCGGCAATCGGCAGTAGGCGTCGATGACCGACTCGATCGGAACCATCTCCTCATACCGCGTCTCCCGCGTTCCAATGTCCTCCGGCAAACCCGAAACATGACACAGCAGCTGACGCGCTGAAATGCTCGGCCGTAACCGCTCCAGCACCGGATCGACCCCCTCGGCGCCTGCCTGCGGGCCGGCCCGAAACTCCGGCACGATTCGGCCCACCGGCTCGTCCAGCGACACAGCACCCTGCTCGACGAGCGCCATCACCGTCGCCGCCGCGATCGGCTTCGTCACCGAGGCCAGCGCGAACAACGTCTCCGGCGTCACCGGCTCCCCCGGTCCCGCCTCGCCGGCGACGCGCTCGGCGACCACCTCGCCGCGATGCCACACCGCCGCGCCGACTCCCTGCGGCCCCTGCGGCCCAACCCATTCGTCGACGAGCCGTAACGCCTCGTTCAATCTCTGCCTGGTCGAAGTCAGAATGCCTGCCTCCCCAATTCCTCGTTCGTCGCCGCCCAGACCGCTCGCCCTCGGCTATGATGCTGCCAAAGTCGTGTCCGCGCCGTCGAGCCAGGGAGCCAGTTGGCAGGGATGAACACCGCCGTCGATCGTTGGAAGCTCACCGTCGTTCCCGACGCCAGGGCCATGAGCGAGGCCGCCGCCGACATCGTCGCCGAGACCGTCGCGGCCAAACCCGACGCCGTCATCAGCGTCCCCACCGGAAGCACCCCGCTCGGCATGTTCGACGTGCTGGCCCAACGCGTCTCCCGCGGCGCGGTCGACCTCTCCCGCATCCAGCTCTTCTGCCTCGACGAGTATGTCGGCGTCTCCCCCGACGATCCGAACAGCCTCACCGGGTGGCTGCAAGACGCCCTCATCGACCGCGTCGGCATCCCTTCCGGGCACGTCCACGCCCTGCCAGCCACCGCCGACGATCTCTCCGCCGCGACGGAAGCCTACGAACACGCTCTCGCCGCGCTCGGCGGCCTCGACCTCGCGCTCCTCGGCCTCGGCCCCAACGGCCACATCGCCTATAACGAGCCCGGCTCGCCCGTAGACTCCCGCACCCGCGTCGTTGACCTCACCCCCGAGTCGATCGCCCAGGCCGCCGCCTACTGGGAGGGCGAGGTCAGCATCCCGCACACCGCGGTCACGATCGGCGTCGGAACGCTCCTCGAAGCGAAGCGCATCGTCCTCCTCGTCTCCGGGGACGCCAAAGCCGAGATGCTCCGCCGCGTCCTCGCAGACCCGATGAGCGCCGACGTCCCCGCCTCCTGGCTGCGCACGGCCGGCGCCCGCCTCCACGTCATCGCCGACGAGGACGCCGCCTCCAGGCTTGGCTCAACCCGCAAATAGGCCGCTCCCCCGCGCAATCCATCTCGTCAGGAGACACAGCCGCCATGACCGCCGAATCCGACCTCCGTCCGATCCAACCGATCCGTCGCTTTGACGTTTTCGCCGAGACCAAGCGCCTCGAAGCCCTCGCCCACGGCGAGCCGGACGACGTGGCCAAAGGCTACGGCATCCGCATCGCCAAGATCGTCGCCAGCCGCCGCTTCGGCGGCGCCTCCAAGAAATCGCACTCGGACAAGAAATCCCGCCCCGACCGCAATGCCTCAGCCGGCGATCGCTTCGGCGGCGAAGGCGACCAGAAGTTCCGCGCCCTCGATGGCGAGCTGCAAACCGACGAGACCTTCGACCACGAGATCGTCGAGCGCATGGGCCCGGAGTTCTACGAGGTCGTCTTCCAGCCCGCCATCCGCGACGCCCTCGCCCAGGGCCGCAAGTACGAAGAAATCCGCGACACCATCCGCAAGGACTGGAAACCATCCCGCCGCTAACAGCGGTCAGGAGGCGACGCCGTCGCCAAGTCGTGTCATTCCGCGCCCAGCCTCGTGTCATTCCGAGCGCAGCGAGGAATCTCGGCGCCACCCGCACGCCTTCTCAAGAACGCCGAGATGCCTCCGATCGTCGGAATGACACGACGTGAGAGCTACCGCCGCTTGCTGCTCCTGCGCCGCGACGGCTGCGCAGTCGGCTGCACCTCAGGCGGGGCCAGCTCGGCCTCCTGGTCTGGCCGTCGCCGCAGCACGGGCGCCGCCGGCCCGGCCTGTCCCAGCCAGAAATACTTGAACGCGAACGCCGCGATCACGCCGCCGATAATCGGCCCTACCCAGTAGATCCACCAGTTCGTGAAGTCCTGCTGCACCACCGCCGGCCCAAACGCCCGCGCCGGGTTCATGGCCGCCCCCGTCACGCGCCCGCCAGCCAAAATGTCCATCGTGATCGTAAGCCCGATCGCCAATCCCGCGATCGCGCGTGGCCCACGCGGATCGACCGCCGTGCCGAAAATCACCAGCACCAGGAAGAACGTCATCAGGACTTCCATGAGCACCGCGCCGCCGACGGTCACGTCCGGCCCCAGCCCCGGCAACCCCAGGTTCACCCCAATGTTGTTGCGGCCCATCTCACCGAGCGCCGGAAAGATCACTGTCAAAATTCCGGCTCCGGCCAGGCCGCCCAGCAACTGGGCGACAATGTAGCCGATGGCGCGGGTGAGGCTCACTTCGCCGGCCGCCAGCATCGCAATCGTGACGGCGGGATTGAAGTGCCCGCCGGAGATGTGGCCGAGCGCCGCGACCATCAATCCGATCGCCAGACCGTGCGCCAGCGCCACCGCCACCAGATTCCCGCCGTCGCCCAGGTTCTGCGTCGAGATGATGGCTCCGACGCCCGCCACGACGAGGGTGAATGGCCCAACGAACTCCGCAACCGCGGCTTTCCACAAATCCCGCTCGATCACGCTCCCCTCCCCCGTCGCACCATCCCGCCCTGGTCCATCCGTGTGTCACGTTCTGGCCAGCGGCTCCCCGCGCCGGATTGTATGACCGGGCCGACTGCCCCGCAACGCCCTTACGCCGCCGGAGCTACCGTCGGCGCCGGCTGCCCTTCGCCTGGAGCCGCGCCCGGCGGCGGCTGCGTCGAACGCACCCGAGGATTGGCCGGCAGCTCGGGAAACAACTGCGCGGAAGTCCCCACACCCGTCACCCCGAACGAAAGCGATCCCAGCGGATGATCGTCAGCGAAAACGAACAACCCGTACTGCCCCGTCTGTAACTCGGGCGGAAGCCCGATCGGCAGCGCCAGCCAGCGATCGGACGAACCGGGGTCGATGGCCGCTTCGGGCGCCGCCACCTCGTTCCCCCACGCGTCCGTCACCACCACCTTCACGACCTGCCCCGCCGAAACACCCGTCAACCGCACCGCGGCGTAGGCGGTCCCAACCCCCGCCGGAACGCTGGCATAGCTGCCGTCCGGTGTCCCATCCGGGCGAAACCCGAAGGTGATAGCCAGCCCGCCCAGCGCGGGAGCCGGCGCTTTAGTCGGCGCCGGCGTTCCCGTCGCCGGGAAGTACCGCTGCACCGTCCGTGTCGCCTGCGCCGCCGCCAGCGTGTCTTCCAGCCCGGCGTCCCGCGCCTGATCGCGATAGGCATCGACCGCCGCGCCCGACGAGCATCCCACGAGCAGCAACGCCGCCACGAGGAGAAGCCCAAGCGAGCCAGCGTTGACGCGGCGCGCCACCCCCGTGTCATTCCGACGAAGGAGGAATCTCGGCGCCGCCGGACTCCAGTACGAGGGGAGCACGAGATCCCGCTCCGCGCTCGATACATCACGGCCGTCGCGCGGCGCCTTAGACCTCCGCCGCAGACGCCCGAGGAGGACGATAGGGCCCAAACGCGTCCTGATACTCGTCCGCAACCTCGACGGCGGACTTATGGACGTAGATGCGGGTCGTCGCGGGTGAAGCATGGCCAAGGATCGTTTGCACCGTCGACTCCCGCACGCGCCGGCGCACCAGCTCGGTCGCCAGCCCATGCCGGAAAGAATGGGGCGTCACGTCGCTCTCGACCCCCGCGCCCTCCGCCAACTGCGCCACGATGTGCTCGACGGTGCGCGGGCTGATCGCGGAGCCCGGAACGCCAATTCTATCCCGCCCGCTGAAAGCCGGCAGCGCCCCGGCCCCGCGCGCCGGATCGCCGCGCTTCGCCCAGTATGCCGTCAGCGCCGCCGCGGTCTCCCCGTCGAAGTGGACCGTCCGGCTCTTGCCGCCCTTGGCGCGATAGATATTGGCCGCCCCCTCGACAAGGTCGACGTCGCGGCGACGCAGGGCGCACAGCTCGGAGACACGCACGCCGGAGCGAAACAGAAACCGAATCATCGCCCGCACCTTGAGGCGTCTCAACTCCTGACCCGGTTTCTCCTCCCGCGGCAGTTGGTCCACAAACGCCACGATCCGATCCAGGTCCGAGAGCTTCACATCGGGCGGCGGCGCGGTGAAACGCGGCATCATCGCCGCGATGCGCGTCTTGATCCGATCCCCCGCCAGCTCGGCGTTCAGTTCGTAGCTCGACAGGTACGAGCAGAATTTTCGCACCGCCGAGATGTTGTTCTGGGCGGTGCGCATCTGCGAGACCTCTTCCGGCGTCCGGATATCCGGCGGCACCAACATCGAGGCAAACGAGGTGACATGCTCGGGCCGCAACGCCGTCACTGCCGCTTGCTCCGGGTCGATCCCCTCATGCTGCGCGAGATGGCGAAGGAACTTGGCGATCCCGTGCCCATACGTCTTTTTCGAGCGCGGCGCGAGGCGGAGGTCGGCGAAAAAAATATCGACGGCGGCGGCAATCGTCAGATCGTCCGTCTGTTCTCTGGCGTCCGTATCCAGATTCCCAATTTCCGGTTCGCACGTCAGCTCCCGTTCGTGCGCCACGATCGACGCCATGAGCAATCCCTTTCCAGCATTGGCGGGGAAATCAGGCACGAGCGGGATGTGAGAAGACGGTTCAGGGTAGCACGCGTGGACCGGCGGCGCCTCAGCCTCGACGATAGCGGTCGATCAGCGCGGCCATGTCGCTGTGGAACTGACCGTTTGACACGATGCGGGTGACGCCCGCCGCCTTCGCCGCCCGGCGACTCTCCGCGTCGACATGAGGCCCGAACGCAAGCGTCGGCGGCGCATCGACCGTTCCGGTCAGCGCCGCGGAAATGGCCTCCCAATCAACGGCTCCATTCATGTCGAGGATACCAATCGCCGCCACACTCCCCTCGGCTTCTAGCATGGAAACAAACCGCGACGTATCCGGGGCGAAGTGCGCTTGCAGCCCCAGCCCGGCTAGGGCATGCCGGATCCGCGATCCGAACATGAGATCGCGATTGAGGACGATGGCAAGATTTCGCTCCGCGCCGCTGTTGTCCTCCATCACTCGCATCAGCCCCGCATCAATCGACCGGCAGCCAGCGCTTCAGCGCCCATTCCGCCCTATGCTACGATCCCGGCCGATTTGCCGCACCGAGCAAGGAGCCTTCGCCGTGGCCAAGAACGCGGGCAACGCCGCACGACGCCTGCCGGTCGACTACATGACCCGATTCGAACGAGTCCAGGCTGCCGTCAACGGCGGCGACGTCGATCGCGTCCCGGTCTGCTTCTGGCATCACTTTCAGCCGGAAGGCTCCGGCCGCGCCATGGCCGAAGCCACCCTCCGCTTCTTCGACGACGAATACGATCTCGACATCGCCAAGGTCATGCCCGACATCCCCTACCCGTTCCCCAAGAAGTCCATCTCCTCGGTCGACGACTGGCGCCTCTTCGAGCCGATCGATCCCCTGCGCTCCCGTTACTTCCGCGAACGCGCCGAAGCCGTCGCCGTTCTGCGCGACACGCTCGGCTTCGACACCCCCGTCGTGATGACCGTCTTCAGCCCGCTGGCCGAGGCGATGTACGCCGCCAGGGATCGCGAGCAGTTCCTGGCCCATATGCAGGAGCACCCCGTCGTCCTCCACGAGGCGTTGGCCATCATTGCCGACAACCTGGCCACGCACCTGCGCGACATCGTCGCCGCCGGCGCCGACGGCGTCTTCTTCGCCCTCCAGGGCTGCACCCGCACGATCATGACCGAGCAGCAGTACCGCGAGTTCGGCCGCCCCTACGACCTCATCGCCCTCCGCGGCGCCTCCAGCGGCTGGCTCAACATCCTCCACGTCCACGGCGAAAAGGACCTGATGTTCGATATGGCGCTCGACTACCCGGTCCAGGTCCTCAGCTGGTCCGACCGCATCGCTGGCCCCAGCCTTCGCGAAGCGCGCGTGAAAACCAGCAAATGCCTGATGGGCGGCTGGAACGAGTTCGGCGCCCTCCACAAAGGCCCCGAAGACCAGATCGAAGCCGAAGCCCGCGACGCCATCGCCCAGACCGGCGGCCGCAAGTTCATCCTCGCCAACGGCTGCTCGGTCCCCGACGACACCGACCCCCGCTGGCTCGAAACCGCCCGCGCCATCGCCGAAGACCTCCCCGTCGGGTGACAGGGTGCGGCGATGGCCACGGAATGTCGGCTCACCGCTACGCCCGTCCCATCGTGGGGGCGCCGCTTGCTGCGCCCGTCGGCCGCAGGCCGACAGGAGGCTTCCCAGAGCGACGATTTAACCTACTTTGAGCATTAGCGGTAGTTTGTGGAGTCCGGTGATTGGCACGGGACCGGCCGTCGTCGCGACCGGCGCACTGGCGTACGGATGCACCATTTTCGATCCCGGCCGAACGCATCCGGAACCACGATCTGGCCGCGTTGGCTGAATCCCACAAAGTACCGCTAAGGTGATAGGGTCAGAGGGTACTCGACTGTTGGAGTAGAACCTGGAATCCCTCCCCGTCACCCGACACCCCGTCACCCCTCCGCCGCCGCCTCCGCCTTTTCCCGCTTTTCCATGATGTTCGTCGAGTGGCCGGGGTCGAGCCGAGCCTTTGGATCGTAAAACGTCACAGCGTGGTTCACCGCCGTCACTGCCTCCGCCGCCCCGGTCACGATCAGCTTGAACTTCGCCGGATACGTCACCACGTCGCCCGCCGCATAGACCCCGGGGATGCCGGTCTCCATTGTCGTCTTGTCGGCCACGATCTGATTGCGTTGCAGCTCGAAACCCCACGTTTTCATTGGGCCCAAGTCTGCAACGAAGCCGATGGCGACAATGAGGTCATCGGCGGGGATGGTCCGCTCGTCGCCCTCCGCGGTCTTGAAGGTGATCGCGGAAAGCCGGCCGTCTTCACTCTGGTGAACCGCCGTGATCTCGCAGCCGGGATAATTGAGATCGACCGTGGACTCTTCGAGCTGGCGCACCGTCGCCTCGTGCGCCCGGAACTTGGACCGGTGGATCAGCGTCACCTGCGCCGCCACCGGCTCCAGCGTCACCGCCCAGTCGACCGCCGAATCGCCGCCGCCGACGATGACGACGTGCTTGTCGCGAAAATCCTCTACCCGCTTGGCGAAGTAGTGAACGCCCTTCCCCTCCAATTCGCGCAACCCCGGCACGTTCAATCGCTTCGGCTCGAAGGCGCCGACCCCGGCGCAGACGATCACCGTCCGGCTCCAGCGCTCGCCTTTCGACGTGCCCAGTCGGATGAGGCCGTCCGGGAGCGCCTCCAGCTCGCGCACCTGCTCGTTGAGGCGGATCGTCGGGTCGGCCTGCCGCGCCTGGATGTCGCAATGAGCGACGAAATCCTTCGCCAGCACGCGGGGGAAGCCGATGACGTCGTAGATGTACTTCTCCGGGTAAATCGCCGTCAGCGCCCCGCCCGGCTCCTCCAGCGCGTCGATCACCTGCGTTCGCGCCCCGCGCAAACCGGCGTAGAACGCGGCGAACTGCCCCGTCGGCCCCGCCCCAATGATGGTGATGTCGTAGATATCGTCGCCAGGAATGGCGCGCGGCGGCTCCAGAACCGCCGCCGGTGCATTGGACATGTTGGCTGACTCCTGACCTGGGGAACCACCACCGGGGCCCCGTTTCATAACGGTAGCGATTCTAGCATCGCCGCCGACCCGGTCCTGTCCGGATCGTTAGGCGCGACGCACAATCACTGCATTACCAAGTTTCCCGGCCGAAGCGGAACTCGCGCCATGAGGAATTGCGGGCGCGATCCCGCTAGAATGCCCGGACATCGCTCGCGCCAGAACCGGACGGAGACCGCATGCCCCCTCAGACGCAGACCTCACCCGAGACGAACATCGAAGCCTTGCTTTCCCGGCGCGCCCGGCAAGCTGGCGGTGGCCCGCTCCTGCAGGGCATGGACCGCGTCGGCCAGCGCATCTCGTTCATCTTCGGCTTCCCCGACCCCGCCTCCCTTCCCGCCTCCGAAGTCGCGGCCACGACCACCAAAGTCCTCGCCGAGCGCGGTCACGCCGCGCTTCAATACGGCGACAACGCCGGTTACTCGGGCCTGATCGACGCCCTCCTCGCCAAACTTCGCCGTGACCAGGGAATCGAAGCCAGCCGCGATAACATCCTCATCACCGCCGGCGGCTCGCAGGCCATCGACCTCCTCCTCGACACCCTCGTCGACTGGGGCGATGCCATCGTCAGCGAGATGCCGACCTGGCTCGGCGCGGTCCAGGCCTTCCAATCCACGGGCGCCGACATCGTCTCCATCCCCATCGACGCCGAAGGCATCGATGTCCGGGCGCTCGCACGCGAGCTCGACCGCCTTCACGCCGCGGGCAACACCCCGAAGTTCATCTACGCCAACGCCAACTTCCAGAACCCGACCGGCGCGACCATGTCCTTGCAACGCCGCAAAGACCTCCTCGCGCTGACCCGTCAAGCCGGCACGCTCCTCATCGAAGACGACGCCTACTTCGACCTCCGCTACGACGGCCAACGCCTCCCCGCCATCTATTCGCTCGACGACAGCGGCTCCGTCGTCTACATGGGCACCCTCTCCAAGACCATGGGCCCCGGCATGCGCCTCGGCTGGCTCGTCGGCCCGCCCAGCCTCATCCGCCGCGTCTCGTCCCTGAAGGTTGACGGCGGCACGAACGTCTTCGGCGCCCACGTCGCGGCAGACTGGCTCCCGGAGCGGCTGCTGCCCCACGTCGCCCGCCTGCGCAAGGTCTATCACCGCCGCCGCGACCTCATGCTGGCCGCGCTGGATCGGCACATGCCGCCCGGCACGACCTGGACCGTGCCCGACGGCGGCTTCTTCATCTGGGTCACGCTGCCCGAAGCAATCGACGCCCAGCGGATGCTCCCTCAGGCGCAGGAGCTCGGCGTCGAATACCTCCCGGGTCCGGCCTGCTACTCCGAGGCGACAGGCCAAAATCAGATCCGCCTGTCGTTCTCCTTCGTCGCAGACGACCTCATCGAGCCGGGCATCCGCATCATTGGCGACGTTGCAAAGTCTGAGCTACGCGAGGGACGCGCCTAAGCAGGTGGTCGCGGCTTACTGGACGGCGGCTATGCCACGCCCGCTCCTAGGGGCGCCGCTTGCCGCGCCCGTCGGCCTCAGGCCGACAGCAGAGGCCCCAAAAAGCCATAACGACCTACCTGGCGAGTGGAAGGCCCAGGTCCGCTCTCCGTTCATCACCGCGCCCAGAGCGCGTACGCCAGAACTCCTTGGATCGGTCGGAAATCGCGATCAATCCAGGTGTCGCCGAACCCCGCGCCTGCTTGGAGGCGTCAGCTTGCGCGGGGTGATGCCACGGACATAGCATTCTCGCCTGTCCACGGTCGTGACGAGTATGCTGGGCGCCATGTTTCAGATGAAGACGACGCGATGGCAGTGGAACGGTGGTCGGCAGCGGCGGGCCGCCGTGTCGCCGCGACTGGCGACGTCGGCGTCCAGCGTGGAGGATCTCCTGTGAACGACGCCCATTTCAATCGGCTCTTCGCGCTCGCTCGGTCGGGGAAGTTGAGCCGTCGCCAGATTCTTGAGACGGGGCTGCGCCTCGGTCTCGCCTCTCCCATCATCGCCTCCTTGATCGACGCGGCGCCTCGGAGCGTCGTGGCGGCTCCGGCGGCTCCTTCCAAGGATCCGGCGGCGCTGCCCGCGCGGCAAGAATCCAGCGGCGCCCTTCAGGTGATCATCACCTCGGGAACCGAGGACATCGATCCCCACTACTCGTACTCGACGCTGTCGTCGACCGTTGCGCTCGCGGTCTACGAGGGCTTGGTCACGCTCAAGGGCGAAAGCACCGACGAGTTCGAGCCGATGCTGGCCGAGTCGTGGGAGGTCAGCGAGGACCAGTCGACCTACACGTTCAAGCTCTATCCCGATGTGCTCTTCCAGGACGAGACTCCGGCCAACGCCCAGGCCGTCAAGGACTCCTATACCCGCTGGATTGAGCTCGAAGGATCGCCGGTCAACGTCATTACCCGCTTTTGCGATTCGCCCGACAAGATGGAGGTGGTCGACGACACCACGCTCCGCTTCAACCTCGGCAGCCCGCAACCGCTCTTCCTCGCGGCGATGGCCTCCTCCTACGGCCCATCGGTTATCAGTCCGACGGCCATCGCCGAAAATGCCACGGAGGAGGATCCCTACGCCCACGAGTGGGCAAGAACCTTCGCCGTCGGCAGCGGCCCCTACATCCTGGAATCCAATTCGATCAACGAAGGGTTGGTGCTGAGCCGCTACGAGGGGTACCACCGCGGTTGGGACGGCAACCATTTCGATCAGATCATCTTCCGTGTCGTACCCGAAGACTCGACTCGCCGCCAGCTCCTGGAACGCGGCGAAGCGGACGCAGCGGCCTTCAATCTGACCGTCGATGCCGTCGCCGCCATGCGCGACAACCCCGCCCTCCAGGTCGTCGAGTATCCGTCGTCCGCGGTGAGTTGGGCGATCCTGAACGCTCCTCGGCTGCTGACGCCGGAGGTCCGCCAGGGCTTGTCGTATGCCTTTCCGTACGACGAGGTCCAGAACGTCGTCTTCCAGGGTCTGTTGCAGCGCTCGGGTCCAATCGCCGAGGGCGTGCGCGGGTACGACCCCGATGTCTTCGTCTACCCCACCGACCTTGACCGGGCCAGGGAGCTCGTCATCGCCGGGGGCTTCGCCGAGGGGGACGTCTTCGAGTACATGGTCGACGCCAACGACGAGCGCGAGCAGACCATCGCCCAGTTGTTCCAGGCGAATATCCAGCAAATGGGGTTTGGCCTGGAGATCCTTGCCGTCGACTACGCGACCGTCGAGTCGACCATCTTCGGAGACGCCCCGGCCGAAGAAAAGCCGCACATCATCGGCGGCTGGGGTTGGTGGCCTGACTACAATGATCCCTGGAACCAGCTCTGGCCGAACTTCACGGAGGCGAACATCGGCAACGGCGGCTCGAACGCAGGGGCCTGGGTCAACCCTCGCTTCGAAGAGATCATGGCCGAGGCCGAAAACTACGAAGACGAGGAGCGCCTCGCCGAACTGATGATCGAAGCGCAGAACATCCTGACCGAGCAGGATCCGCCGGCGATCTACTACGGGCAGATCATCCGTTACACCGTCCTTGGCGCGAACATCCAGGGCTTCGTGCCGAATCCGCTCTACCTCGACAGCTTCAACTTCTACGGCATGTCGAGGGCGTCATCCTGAACCGCGTCATCCATTCCGCGGACTCTGGCTGCGCGTCGCCGCCGGCCATAAAGGATTCGGCATGCTGGTGAGGCTGATCGTCCGCAGACTCCTCTTCCTCGTCTTCGTCCTCTTCGGACTATCGCTGCTAACCTTCGGCTTGTCGCACATCATCCCCGGCGACCCGGCCCGGTTGATGGCCGGGCCCCGCGCGAGCCAGAGTACCGTCGACAAGATCCGCGAGCAATACGGCCTCAATGACCCGCTGCCCCAGCAGTACGTCACCTACGTGACCAACCTCGCCCATGGCGACCTCGGCACGTCGTTCACCACCCGCCGCCCCGTCTCCGAAGACCTCAAGCGCTATCTCCCGGCCACCATCGAGCTCGGCGCCGTCGCCTTCGTCATGGCAACCCTCATCGGCATCCCCCTCGGCATCGTCTCCTCGGTGCGCCGCGACAAGCTGCCCGACCACGTCGCCCGCTTCGTCTCCATCTCCGGTCTGGCCCTCCCCGTCTTCTGGCTGGCGATCATGGCCCAGTTCGTCTTTTTCGGCCGCCTCGGCTGGCTCCCCGACGGCGCCCGCATCCCCATCGGCATGGACGCGCCGCCGACCCTGACCGGCATGTACATCCTCGACTCGATCGTCGCTCGCGACTGGGACCTGCTTCGCACGTCGCTCCTCCACCTCATCATGCCGGCCACCGTCCTCGCCTACGGCTCCCTGGCGGTCATCACCCGCATGGTCCGCGGCGGCATGCTCGAAGTCCTGAACCAGGATTACATCCGCACCGCCAGGGCAAAAGGCATCTCGCCGCGGACCGTCATCTTCGGTCACGCCGTCAAGAACGCCATGCTCCCCACCGTCACCTCCCTCGGCCTGCAGATTGGCCTCCTCCTCTCCGGCGCCTTCCTGGTCGAGATCGTCTTCTCCTGGCCGGGGATCGGCCGCTATGCCGTCGAAGCCATCCAGCGCCTCGACTACAACGCCACCATGGCCACGACGCTCGTCATCGCCCTCGTCTTCGTCCTCATGAACCTCCTCGTCGATATCCTCTACCTCTTCCTCGACCCCAGGATTTCCTACTGATGAGCGCCGAGACCGCCGTCGGACCTGAGCAGGCCGCCGTCGCCTACCCCGGAGATTTTTCCGCGGCCGAGATGCCCGGTCTGCGCGCCGCCGCATCCGGCCAGAGCCAGATGCGCCGCAATCTTCAACGCTTCCTCATCGGCAACAAGCTCAACCTCGTCGGGCTGATCATCGTCGTCGTCTTCGCCGTCCTCGCCATCTTCGGCCAGGCCCTCGCCCCGCACGATCCCTACGCCCAGGACATTACCGGCTCCAAGCTCCTCGCCCCCTCCCTCGCCCACCCCATGGGCACCGACGAGCTCGGCCGCGACCTCCTGAGCCGCGTCATGACCGGCGCCCGTATTAGCCTGCAGGTGGCCGCGGTCGTCCTCAGCTTCGCCGTCATCTTCGGCACCCTCGTCGGCGCCGTCGCCGGCTACTTTGGCGGCATCGTCGACGAAGTCCTCATGCGCTTCACCGACATGTTCCTCGCCTTCCCCGCGCTCATCCTCGCTATCGCCATCGCCGCCTCGCTCGGCCGCGAGCTGCACTGGACCATGATCGCGCTCGCCACCGTCTTCTGGCCCTGGTACGCCCGCCTCGTCCGCGGCCAGATCCTCTCCATCCGCGAGCGCGACTACGTCACCGCCGCCGAAAGCATCGGCCTCTCCGGGCCCCGCCTCCTCCTCCGCCACATCCTCCCCAACGCCATCTCCGTCATCATCATCCAGCTCACCCTCGATGTCGGCTACGCCATCCTCGCCACCAGCTCCCTCTCCTTCATCGGCCTCGGCGCCCAGCCCCCCTCCCCCGAGCGGGGCACCACGATGTCGACGCCGCGCAACTATTTCCG
>CALMZR010000174.1 GCA_937870845.1 uncultured Chloroflexota bacterium | reverse complement strand
TGTTCGCCTTGCCTGTCCGCAAGATGTCGTCGATCTGGTCGTCGCTAATGCCCCAAAGATGCAGGCGCTCACGGGTGCTGCGCACGAGATCTACGTTGTTGCTTCGCTTCGCGTCCAGCAGGTTCTGCACCGTGACTACCAGGTCGGGGCTGTAGAGCGAGGCTAATTGGTCGCCGGCCCGAACCATCTTGCCGGTTTCGTTGACGAATAGTTTGTCGATCCGCCCGGCAATTCGAGCTGACACGGTGCGCTGGCCGCGTTCGTTGAATTCGATCACGCCCGCGGCCTTGATCTCTTTGAAGACCGGCTGATAGTCCAATTGCCAGGTTTGCACACCGGCCAGCACGACTCGATAAGGTGATAGCTGCACGCGATTGACGATGCCCGCCGGCAATACCTCCTCGCTCGTCTCGCCCTTTTTCCGCTTGGAAAGGGGCATGAAGCACACCGGGCATTTGTCTTTGGGGTTGTCACGCACAATGGAAGGATGCATGGGGCAGAACCATTCCACGCCCGCGCCGCCTGCCGAGGCCGCCTCCGCGCCGCGCGTCCACCGCCAGCACGCCGAATCCCTCGCGCAGGAGGCGCGGGATGATCGGCGCGTACTCGCCGCGCGCATCGCCGCCCGCGCCTCGTCGAGCAGCCCCTCCGCCCGCCGCCCCAGAAACTCCACCGGCTGCCGCTCCAGCTCCCGCTGCCACCGCCCATACTCGGCAAAGACCGGCTCCGGCGTCGCCCCGAACGACCCGTGATTGAGAAAAACGACCTCCGGATCGAGCAAGAACTCCTGACGCAACGCCTCCGCCGACGGAGCCTGGACGGTGAGCGACACGGAATCCTCCGAACTGTTCAGATTCAGCAATCACGACTTGTGTCATTCCGACGCAAGGAGGTATCTCTGCTCCAGGAAAACGCGATTCCATGAGAGCCGAGATTCCTCGCTACCGCTCGGAGTGACACGATTCTGGCAGGGCTCCGCGCGCCTCGGCGCCGAGGCCCCTCTCCCACCGCAGTGGGAGAGGGGTTGGGGTGAGGGCCGTCACAGGTTGGGGCTGAGGGGCCGTCTACGAATCCCCCCGCCCCACCGGCGCATCCGCCCCGATGTACAGCTCCGCCGGCACAGTGCTCATCGCCGAATACCCCGGCCAGTGCATCGCCGCGATGCCGTTGGCGTCCGGCTCCTTGAATTCGCCCAGCACCCACGGCTTGATGAGCTGGACCGGCGTCTCGTGGTAGATGAACACCCCCGGCACGTCTTCGACGAGGATGCGCTCGGCGTTCTGGAAGATCTCGATCCGCTCATCGGCTTCGCCGATGAAGGAGGCTCCCTCGCGCACCAGGGTGTCGAACTCTTCGTTCGCCCAGGAATGACGCCCGCCCGACAGCCACACCGAGAGCATGTTGTACGGATCGAGAAAGTCCATCCCGTACGACACGAACCCGAGCAGGATCTCGGTCGGCTTGGCCGTCAGGGCATCCATGAAGGTGTCCTGATCGACATCCTGGACCTCGACCTGGATACCCAGGTTCTCCCGCAGCATGGCCGCCGTCGCCTGCGACACCGCCGACACGAGCGGGGTCGGGTTGCGCACCTGCAGGGTCTGCGCCGGGAAAGTCGACGGATCGTCGTACCCCGCCGCCGCCAGGAGCTCTTTGGCCCGATCCGGGTCGAAGGCCTGAATCTCCGCCAGCCCATCGCTATTGGCCGCCGGGAAGCCTGGCGCCAACCAGGAGTAGGCCGGGATCCCGGCCGGACCCAGAATCTGCGCCTTGATGGCGTCGCGGTCGATGGCGTGGCTGAACGCCTGCCGCACCTCCAGCGAGTCGAACGGCGGCTGCGTCACGTCGAAGAACAGGTAGTGCGTGCGGAAGTCGCCGACCGCTGAGTAGATCTGATCCGGGAATTCCGCCTGCGCGATCACCAGGTCGGCCGGCGCCGGGTTGACCATGAAGTCGATCTCGTCGTTCTGGTACATGATGAACCAGGTCGACGGCTCGGCCAGCTTGATCACCACCCGTTGCACCGGCACGATCAGCGAGCCCATGTAGTCCGGGTTCGCCACGTAGACCACGCGCTGATCCACCGCCCACTCGTCCAGCATGAACGGCCCGGCGCTGACGGATGTCTCCGGGTTGGAGTTGTAGAGCGGCCCGTGCTCGTCCAGCGCGGCGGCGGAAAGCGGGGTAGAGTAGAGCAACATCGCCGGCAGGAACGGCGCCGGGGCTTGCGTCTCCACAATCAGCTGATTCGGATTCTCGCCCTCACGCACGCCCAGCTCTTCGAGCGGGATCTCCCCGGCGATCGCCTCGTCCCAACCCGCCATCACCCCCTGGAAGAACCAGGTGAAGTCCCAGGCGTGGGCCGGGTCCGCGCCGTACTGAAACGTGCGCACCCAGTCGTTGGCGGTGACCGGGTTGCCGTCGTTCCACATCAGCGCCGGTTCGAGATTGAACGTCCAGACCGTCCCCTCGTCGTTGCTGCTCCAATCCAGCGCGGCGGCCGGGATGATCTCGAAGTTGCGGTTGAGCCGCACCAGCGGGTCGGAGAACAGGTCGGACGCGCCGTCGGAGACCCGCTCGTAGACCGACTCGTAGAAGTCGGGCGTCTTGTCCGGCCCGGTTCCGCTCGGCACGACGTAGACCTGCTGATCGGCCGGCGCCGCGTCGTCCGGCAGCGACGCCTCCTGCGCGCGGGCGGCCGCCGGCCCGAATCGCAGACCGCCGCCGAACGCGGCCAACCCGGCCAGACCCAGCGTGCCCCCCAGCAGCGAGCGGCGGCGCATCCGCCTCTCCATCAGCGCGATGCGGCGCGCGATGGCCGCCGGATCGCGCGGGTCGTCGTTCGGAAGCTGCGGTCGAAACGGCTGTTTCACGATCACGGGTCTCCTCCTCGATTCGCGATACGTCATCGGCTGCGCCCGCGCCGTCGCGGGCATCCACCGGATGGCGGCTAATTGTGGCGCGGGTCCAACGCGTCCCGCAGGCCGTCCCCGACGAAGGTGAACCCCAGCATCGCCAGGGCGATAGCCGCCGTCGGGAAGACGCCCAGATACCAGTAGACGCGGATGTACTGCGCGCTATCGGCGACCATTTTACCGAGACTCGGCGTCGGCTCGTTGATGCCGATGCCGAGGAAGCTCAACCCCGCCTCGGCGAAGATCGCCGTCGGGATGCCCAGCGTGACGGCCACGATCAGCGGCGCCATGGCATTCGGCAGCATGTGCCGCACCGCGATCCGCGCTTCCGGCACGCCCAGGCTGCGCGCCGCCTGCACGAACTCCTGCTCCCGCAGCGTCAGCAGCTGCGACCGCGTCAACCGGCACAGCGTCACCCACGTCGTCACCCCGATGGCCAGGATGATGTTCTGCACCCCCCCGCCGATGACCGTCACCAGGAACATCGCGAACAGGATCCCCGGAAAGGCAACCATCACCTCCACTGCCCGCATCACCGCGAAATCGACCCAGCCGCCGCGCAACCCCGCCGCCAGCCCCAGCGGAATCCCGATGGCGCAGGCGATCCCCACCGCCGCGAACCCGACGATCAACGACGTCCGCGTGCCGAACATCACCCGCGTCAACACGTCCCGCCCGATGGCGTCCGTCCCAAAAGGATGCTCGGCGCTGGGAAACTGGTTGGCCGACATCAGATCGGCCGCTTCCATCGACGTCGGCGCCAGCACCGGGGCAAGAACGGCGACCAGGATCAGAAACCCGGTGATCAGCAGCCCGGCCACGGCCAGCCGCTGCTGAAAGAACCGGCGCAACGCCCGCCGCGTGTTGGAGACGGGCCGTCCCGCGATGCCTTCCAGCGTCAGCAGGGGGCTGTCGACCGCACCGATCCCTGCACCAACACGTTGCGACGCTGTGGCGCTCATCGTCACAGCAACCGGATCCGCGGGTCGAGCCAGGTGTAGAGGATGTCGGTCAGCAGATAGGTGATCCCCCATACCACCGCCACCAGCAGCACCAGCGCCAGGATCATCGGGTAGTCGCGCGTCAGCGTCGAGGTGACGAAAAACCGCCCCAGCCCCGGCAAGCGGAAGACTTGCTCGATGAAGATCGACCCGGTCAGGATGTTGGGGATCTCGGGAATCATGATCGTGACAAACGGGATCATCGCGTTGCGCGCCACGTGCCAGACCAGCACCTTGCGCTCCGCCAGCCCCTTGGCCCGCGCCGTGCGCACGTGGTCCGCGCCCAGGCTCTCCAGCAGGCTCACCCGCGTGTACCGCGCCACCAGCGCCGTCGGCAGCAGCGAGTAGGCGATCACCGGCAGCACGATGTGCGCCGGGCTTCCCCAACCCCCGCTCGGAAACCACCCCAGCCCGACGCTGAAGAGCAGAATCAGCCAGATGGCGACCACGAAGTTCGGCAGCACCATCCCCAGCGTCGAGCCGAACGTCACCGCGTAATCGACCCACGAGTTGCGGTGCAGCGCCGCCAGCAACCCGAGCACGATCCCCAGCGGGTACGAGATGAGGATCGTCAGCGCCCCCACCCGCAGCGTCACCGGCCACGTGTCCCGGATCAGGTCGACGACCGTCTGGCTCGGGCTCTGGAACGGGACGCCGAAGTCGCCGTGCAGCACATTCCAGACATAGCGGCCGTATTGCACCAGGATCGGCTGGTCGAACCCATATTTTTCCGCCCGCGCGATCTGGGTCGCCTCCGGCAGCTCCCGCTCCCCGGAGGCGAACGGGTCGCCCGGCACCGCCCGCGTCAGCAGAAACGTGATCAGCGAGACAGCGAAGAGGACGAAGACCAACCCGAGCAACCGCCCCAGGATGTACCGCGCCATCGCGCCTCCCGCCCGGAATCGAGGATGTTGAGGGGGTAGACTACACGAAACACAAGGCGGAAGGCGGAAGGCGGAAGGATTACGTCATGAACGCGGCGGCAAGACGGCACAATGGCAAGAAGGCGAGCAATGCCGCGTCTCCCTCTCGTCCCACGCCCGCTCCCGCCTCCCGCCTCCCGCCTCCCGCCTCCGTCGTCCGCGGCGCCTGCCCGCACGATTGCCCGGACACCTGCGCCACGCTCGTCGACGTCCGCGACGGCCGCGCCGTCGGCTTCCGCGGCGACCCCGACCACCCCTTCACCCAGGGCTGGCTCTGCGCCAAGGTCCGCCCCTACCTCGACCGCGTCTACGCCCCCGACCGCCTCCAGTACCCCCTGCGCCGCGCCGGGGCCAAGGGGAGCGACGAATGGGTCCGCATCTCCTGGGACGAAGCCATCGCCGAGATCGCCGATCGCTGGCAGGGCATCATCGCCGCGCACGGCCCCGCCGCCATCGTCCCCTACTCCTTCAGCGGCACCCTTGGCCTGCTGCAAGGCTCCGTCGCCGCCGTCCGATTTTGGAAGCGGATGGGCGCCACGGAGACGGACGGCTCCCTCTGCGGCATCGCCGCCGAAACGGCGGTCAAGCTCACCGTCGGCGCAAGCTGGGCGCCCGACGCCCGCGACGTCCGCCACAGCAAACTGATCCTCGTCTGGGGCCACAACCCGGCCAGCACCTCGCCCCACTTCATGCCGTTCTTGCGCGACGCTCAGCGCGCCGGAGCCCATGTCGTCGTCATCGACCCCCGCCGCACCACCACCGCCCGCTCCGCCGACGAGCATCTCCGCCCCCGCCCCGCCACCGACGGCGCGCTGGCGCTGGGCCTGATGCACGTCCTCTTCGCCGAAAGCCTTCACGACGAGGCCTGGCTGCGCGAGAACACGGTCGGCTGGGAGGAGCTACGCGAGCGGACCATGGACTACCCGCCCGATCGCGTCGCCGCAATCACCGGCATTCCCGCCCAGCAGATCGTCGCCCTCGCCCGCCGCTACGGCACGACCAAGCCCGCGCTGCTCAAGTTCACCGACGGCATCCAGCGCCACGGCAACGGCGGCCAGACCTGCCGCGCCCTCTCCTGCCTGCCTGCCGTCGTCGGCCAGATCGGCGTCCGCGGCGGCGGGCTCTACTACTCGACCTCCGGCTACATCCGCTGGGACGGCGAAGCCTTCAGCCACCGCTCCGAGTGCCCGCCGACGCCACGCGCCTTCAACATCAACCGCCTCGGCGCGGCCCTGACCGGCGAAGTGACCGACCCGCCGCTCATGGGCCTCTACGTCTTCTCGGCCAACCCCGTCGCCGCCAGCCCCAACTCCAGCCGCATCATCGAAGGCATGCTGCGCGACGACCTCTTCACCGTCGTCCATGAGCAGTTCATGACCGACACCGCCCGCCTGGCCGACATCGTCCTGCCCGCCACCACGCAGTTGGAACAGGTCGACCTGCACCGCCCCTACGGCCAGCGCCACCTGCAATACAACCACGCCGCCATCGCCCCCCTCGCCGAAGCCAAGAGCAACTGGGACGTCAGCCGCCTCCTGGCCAAGGCCATGGGCTACGACGAGCCTTGGCTCCACGACGAGCCGGAAGAGGTGCTGCGCGAGATCCTCGACGCCTCCCGCCCGAAGAACGCCACCCTGACCGGCGTCACCCTGGAGCGGCTTCAAGCCGCAGGAACCGTCCCTTTCGCCTTCCCCGACCCCGACCACGTCCCGTTCGCGGACGGCGTCTTCCCCACGCCTTCCGGCAAAGTCGAGCTACGCTCCGAAGCAATCGTCCCCTTCGGCCTCGATCCGCTCCCCGAGTACATCCCCCCGGCCGAGTTCACCGCCGGTCTCGACCCCGACGAGACGGGCCAACCGCCGCTGGTCCTCATCTCCGGCGCCGCGCACCACTTCGTGACCACCTCGATGGCCAACCAGCCGAAGCTCCTCGCCAAGGAGGGCACGCCCTTCATCGAGATCAACCCCGAGGACGCCGCCGCGCGCTACATCGCCCCCGGCGACGACGTGATCGTCTCCAACGCCCGCGGCTGGTGTACCCTGCGCGCCGTCGTCACCGACGACGTCCCCGCCGGCGTCGCCGTCTCGCCCAAGGGCCGCTGGGCCTCCCTCTCCCCTGACCGCCGCAACGTCAACTGGCTCACCCCCGACGCCGTCGCCGACCTCGCCGGCCAGAGCACCTTCCACTCCAACCTCGTCCACGTGCGGCCGGCAGGCGCCGCACAGCCAGAGATCGAGGTGGAACCCACGATGACCGCCGTCGCCGACTGAGAAGAATCGGAGCGCGGAAGGAGCCCGCCATGGTCGCCACCCTCCGTCCCCTCACCTACGCCGACCTGCTGGACATGCCGGACGACGGGCAGCGCTACGAGATCATCGGAGGGGAGCTGTCCGTGAATCCTGCGCCGCGACGCGATCATCAGCTGGTCGTCGCGGATGTGACCTGGATCGTGGAACAAGTGCTTCGCGAAACCGATTGGGGCACGGTCATCCCTCATCCGGTGGATGTGTATCTGGGGCCCAACGACGTTGTGCAACCCGATCTTGTCGTGATTGCGAACGCTCGACTAGACATGTACCGCCCCGAAGGCATCGTTGACGGGCCTCCCGATCTGGTCGTGGAAGTTCTTTCGCCAAGCACGCGACGCACCGACCTGGTCCGCAAGATGGCGCTCTACGCAAGGTCGGGCGTTCCCGAATTCTGGGTTGCCGACCCGGAGCAACGAACGTTCGCCGTCAACGTCCTCGTCGGCGATGCCTACGTGGCGGCGCAACCTGAACCCGACGGCACAATCGCGTCCAGAGTCGTCCCTGGCCTGAAGATAGATCCGGCGAATGTCTTCGCCCGCCTCGATTGAGCCGTCCATGGCGCACGACTGGCCCATCCACCAGCTCCGTAACATAGTGCGCCAATGACGCCGCTCCTTGCCGTCGACAACCTCCACCTCTGGTACGACGCCGGCGGCGGCCGCGTCGTGCGCGCCGTCGACAACGTCTCCTTCGCACTCGAGAAGAAAGGCGAAGCGATCGGCATCGTCGGTGAGTCGGGCAGCGGCAAGAGCAGCCTCGCCCTGGCCCTGATGCGCATGCCGCCCAAGAACGTCGCCCGCTTCGATGGCTCGGTGCGCCTCGCCGGGCAGGAGCTGACCACCCTCTCCGACGACCAGTTCCGCCGCGAAATCCGCTGGCGCCGCATCGCCATGGTCTTCCAGGGGGCCATGAGCGCCCTCAACCCCGTCTTGCGCGTCGGCGAGCAGATCGCCGAGCCGCTCCTCCTCGACCATCGCTACGACAAACCCGCCGCCGGCGCCCGCGTGCGCGACCTGCTGGAACGGGTCGGCCTCCCCGCCGACTTCGCCAGCCGCTACCCGCACGAGCTGAGCGGCGGCCAGCGCCAGCGCGTCGGCATCGCCACCGCACTGGCGCTCGATCCCGACGTGCTCATCCTCGACGAGCCGACCTCCGCCCTCGACGTCAGCGTCCAGGCCCAGATCCTCAACCTGCTCAAGGATCTCAAGGACGCCCCCGGCATCTCGATGCTCTTCATCACCCACGACATCGGCCTGGCCAGCGACCTGTGCGACCGCATCGCCGTCGCCTACGCCGGGGAGCACATGGAGCTCGGCCCCGCCGAGCGGGTATTGGTGACGCCCCATCACCCCTACTCCCAGCTCCTCCTCGCCTCCCTCCCCCGCCTCCACTCCGACGTTCCCCCGCGGCCGATGCCCGGCGACCCGCCCGACCTCTCCGCGCTTCCCAAGGGCTGCCGCTTCCGCCCCCGCTGCCCCTACGCCTTCGACGCCTGCCGCGAGCACCCCCCCGCCATCCCCCTGCCGGACGCCGGCCATGCCCGCTGCTGGCTGAACGACCGGAACGTCGCCGGAGCCCGTTTCGAAACCCACCTCCCCACGGAGGCCCGCCTTGATTGACACACACTCCCATTGGCCGCCAACGCCCGACACCTCAGCAGCGAACGGCGGTAGGGGCGCTGCTTGCTGCGCCCGTCGGCCGCAGGCCGACAACAAATGCCACGCAACACCGCTGTGGCCCTCCGGGCCACGGGCGCAGCAAGCAGCGCCCCTCACGCCGAAGCGGCTCCCCTAGCCCCCTATGGCTCTCCCCTCAGCCACCCTTGCCCCCGACGCCGCGGCGACCGCCGCCCTCGTGGCGCTCGACGACGTCTCGATGGTCTTTCGCACGAACAAGGGGCTCTTCCGCTCCGGCCAGGTCACCGCCGTCGGCGACGTCAGCTTGCACATCGCCCGCGGCGAGACCCTGGCCCTCGTCGGGGAGTCCGGCTCCGGCAAGACGACCGTGGGGCGCATCTCCATTCGGCTGCTGGAGCCGACCGGGGGGCGCGTCTGGTTCGATGGCCAGGACATCTCCCACATGCCGGAAGAGCGCCTCGGCTGGCTGCGAAAGCGCGCGGCAATCGTCTTTCAGGACCCGTTTTCCAGCCTTAACCCGTACATGACCGTCTCCGAGCTGATCGCCGAGCCGCTGGTCATCGCGGGCGTGAGACGCCGCGCCGAGCGGGAGGAACGGGTGCGCGCGGCGCTGACCGCGGTCGACCTCACCCCCGCCGCCCGCTTCATGCACGCTTACCCGACCGCGATGTCGGGCGGGCAGCGGCAGCGGGTCGGCATCGCCCGCGCCCTGATCCGGGAGCCGGAGTTCATCGTGGCCGACGAGCCGGTCTCGATGGTCGACGCCTCCTCCCGTGTGGAAATCCTCAACGTGCTGCGCGGGTTGCAACGCGAGCGGGGCGTCGCCTTCCTCTACATCACCCACGACATCGCCTCCGCCCGCCACTTCGCCGACCGCATCGCGGTCATGCACCTCGGCGCCATCGTCGAGAGCGGCACGGCGCGCCAGGTGATCGACCACCCGATCCACCCCTACACACGGGCCCTCATCGCCGCCGTGCCGGAGCCCGACCCCGCCAACCGCTTCCGCCGCCGCGCCGCCGAGCGCTGGCAGGACGAGCCGGGAGCCGCGATCCATCTGGAGTGCCCGCACGGCGGTTCGCCGACCGCGGAAACCTTCCTGCTCCAGGTTCCAGGGGAAGCGGGGCATCTCGTCGCCTGTCACGTCGCGGCGCCGCTGGCCCGCTGAGGCGAGGCGCCAGCCGCCTGCGTTACGATGCTCCTCGCAACGCACGCTGCCGCCCAGGAGGATGCGCCGCCGCATGACCGCCCCACGCCCACCCGCCAACGGTCACAACCCATCCGGCCCCCTCGCCGGCGTACGCGTGCTGGCCCTGGAGCAGGCGGTGGCCGGGCCGCTCTGCACCCGCCACCTCGCCGACCTCGGCGCCGACGTGGTCAAGATCGAGCGGCCCGGCGGCGGCGACTTCGCCCGCCGCTACGACACCGCCGTCAAGGGGCTCTCCTCCTATTTCGTCTGGCTGAACCGGGGCAAACGCTCGCTCACCCTCGACATGAAGCACCCCGCCGCACGCGACATCCTGGAGAAGCTGGTGGCAACGTCGGATGTCGTGGTGCAGAATCTGGGACCGGGCGCCATCGATCGCCTCGGCTTCGCCCCGGAGCGACTACGGCGCGACTACCCGGCCCTCGTCATCACCTCCATCTCCGGCTACGGCTCCGGCGGCCCCTACGAGACGCGCAAGGCCTTCGATCTGTTGCTGCAAGGGGAGACAGGCGTCATCGCCACCACCGGCCACGGCGACCAGCTCGCCAAGCTCGGCATCAGCGTCGGCGACATCGGAGCCGCTGTCTACGGCGTGATCGGCACCCTCGCCGCTCTCTACGAGCGGCGCGCTGACGGCCAGGGCCGACTGGTGGAGACCTCCCTCTTCGACGCGCTTTCGGAGTGGATGGGCTACCCCGCCTACTTCACCCTCTACGGCGGCGAGCCGCCCGCCCGCGCCGGCGTCCGCCACGCCACCGTCGTCCCCTACGGCTCCTACGCCTGCGCCGACGGCGCGGTCCTCTTCGCCGTCCAGACCGAAGCCCAATGGAAGTCGTTCTGCGAGATTGTCTGCGGACACCCGGAATGGGAAACAGACGAGCGCTTCAACACTTCCGCCAAACGCCGCGTCAACCGCAACGTGCTGGAAGCGATGATCGAGGAGGCGTTCTCCACCCTCCCCCGCGGCGAGGTCGAACGCCGCCTGGACGCCGCCGACATCCCCTTCGGCGCCGTCAAAGAGGTCGCCGAGTTCGTCGCGCATCCGCAATTGACGGCGCGCGATCGCTGGCGCGACGTCGCCTCCCCCGCCGGCCCTCTTCGCGCCATCGTGCCCCCGATCGACCTGGAAGGGATGGAGCCGAACATGGGGGCCATCCCCGACGTCGGCGACCACACCGACGCCATCCTCGCCGACCTCGGCTACGATCCGGAAGCCATCGCGCAACTCCGCGAGCAGGGCGCGGTTTGACGGGGGTCATCGGGTCATAGGGTGTTTGGGTGATACGTCGGAGCTCTGCGAATCTCCTCGCTTCGGATCGTTGCGTTTGGACTTTGCAGTAGTTCACACGGCATCCGGGTGGTTGCCGGGGCGGGGCCGCGCCGGCGAAGGATGCAGAGGGTGCAAAGGGTGCAAAGGCTCGCGGAGGTAGGGCGAGTGCACGCTTGGCCCGCCGCGGTGTCGCCCGCGGCGGCGTTCACGCGGATTCGGGCTCAGGCGCGGCGCGCGTGCAAAATGTGGGTCTCACCTGTCCTTAACACCCTATCATCTCATCACCCTATGATCCACAACAAGAAACAGTCCCGACAGACTCCGCAACCGGTCCGCTCCCTGACCTGCCGGCTCCACGAGCATGCCCCGCAACAATGCCCGCTTCCTCGGCGGTCCCGGGTCGCCCGGGTGGCGTCGGAGTACCCCGCGATGCTCCGCCGTTCCCATTTGGCGTCCGGTGGGAGCTTCGCGCCTGCTCGGCCCCTCGGGACTGTACGTACACTATATCCGGACGTTCGCAGCCTGTCAAGGGGGTCGGCGCGGTGAATTTTCCGACGCCATCCGCGGCCTCGTCGCCACTCCCCCCGAGCGGCCCGCCGCTGGCCAGGATGCGCGTGCGGCCGACCCGATGATCAACGAGCGCACACCGGAAGAATCCGCAACATGGACCCCCTCCCGCCGCAGCACCGTGAGCTGGATGGTCTACGACATGGGGGACACCGTCTTCCAGCAGGTCATGATCACCAACTACTTCCCGGTCTGGGTCGTCGCCGTCATGGGCGGCTTCGACGCCCACATCTCGCTCGTCAACACCGCCACGATGGGCCTCATGCTCCTCATCGGTCCCTGGATCGGCGCCGTCTCCGACCGATTGCCGCGCCGCGTCCCGCTCCTCATGACCCTGGTCGTCGGCTGCTGCGTCTTCACCTTCCTCGTCGGCGGCAGTCTCGTCCCCGCCCTGATGCTCTTCTTCGCCGCCAATCTCTTCTTCCAGGCTGGGGTCGTCATCTACGACGCCCTCCTCCCCGCCGTCAGTACCCCCGCCAACCGCGGCCGCGTCGGCGGGACCGCCAGTGGCCTCAGCAACCTCGGCGCCCTCGGCGGCATCGCCCTCGGCTTCTTCGTCCTGCGCGCCGGCGGGGCATACGAGACGATCTTCCGCGCCACGGCGATCATCTTTCTCCTCCTCGCCATCCCGCTCTTTCTCTGGGTCAAGGAGCCGCCGCGGCCAGTCGATCGTGAGCCGGTTGGCGCCGTCGCCCGCGGCGCGTTCCGCGATCTCGCCGCCACCGCCCGCCGCGCCCGCGCCTATCCCGAGCTGATCCGCTTCTTGATCGGCCGCGCCTTCTACGCCGAAGCCGCCAACACCATCGGCCTCTTCCTCGGCATCTACCTCGTCGTCACCCTCGGCTTCACCTCCGAGCAGAAAGACCTCATGCTCCTCCTCGGCATCGGCGCCGCCATCGTCGGCGGCATCGGCTGGGGCTTCGTCGTCGACCGCATCGGCCCCCGCGACACCCTCATGCGCGTCCTCACCGTCTGGTCCCTTGCCCTGGCCCTCGTCGCCGCCACCGGCTTCGCCCTGCTGCCAACGGTGGCCCTATGGGCCATCGCCCCCCTGGCCGGGTTCGCCCTCGGCGGCATCTGGGCCTCCGACCGTCCGCTGATGATCGGCCTTGCCCCGCCCCAATACCTGGGCCAGTTCTACGGCCTCTACGCCCTCGCCGGCCGCTTCGCCGCCCTCTTCGGCCCGCTGCTGTGGGCGTTCATCGTCGACGTGCTTGGTCTGGGACGGCCGGTCGCGTTGACCGTGCTCCTCGCGCTGGTGCTGGTCGCCATGTGGATCCTGCGCCCCCTCTCCTCGGACATCGGCCGGGCGCCTGCCCCCACGCCGTGACCGAGTCCAGCACGTCTTCGCCGGATCCCCATTGGAGTCTGACGCGTCGGTTGATACGCTCCCCGTACCCCGTTCGTCGGGCAGCCCGCCGCGCTCGGGACGAGCGGGACGGTCGTTCGGTTGTCGTACCGATGCGGGTGACGAGGAGACGATATGCAAGTGATCGAGGCCCGGCACGTCCACGAGTTGCTCGACTTTCCGGGCCTGATCGCCGCGCTCCGGCAGGCGCACCTGGGCGGGATGCCGAAGCACAACGCGCGGCACATCTTCGAGGAACCGCGGCCGGACGGTCAGCCCGATGCCTTCATCGCCCTCCTCGCCTGGCAGCCAGGCGAAGGGATCCTCTCCAAGATGACGACCTCGTTCCCGGGGAACACGGCGCGCCACGGCGGACCGACGGTCAACTCGGCCTACGTCTTCATCGACGGGGAGACCGGCGTCCCCCGCACGATCATCGATGGGCAAGCGATGATCTTCCGCAAGACGGCCGCCAACACGGCCCTCGGCTCCAGTCTCCTCACGCGCGACGATGCCGCGATGATGCAGTTCACCTCCGGCAGCACCGGGCCGTCCAAGGC
>CALMZR010000173.1 GCA_937870845.1 uncultured Chloroflexota bacterium | reverse complement strand
CGCCGAGGCGCTGGCCGCCATCGGCCCGGCCTTCCCCGAGACGCAATGGATGATCGTCAACCTGTCGTCGTCGGGACCCCGGTTGAGGGGTGGACGGCGGAGGGCTAGGTGGCTGCCGTGACTGGAGTCGCGGCGGCGTCCGAATCGACCGCGTCCCAGAGCACGCGCGCCGGGTCCGCGTCGTGGTGGAGGACGCGCCAGAGGCCATCGAGCAGCGGCAAGCTTGCCTCCTCCAGGACGCCCTTGGCAACGGCCTGCCGGTACAGGCGATGACCGAATCCGGCCGCGGCGAATCCCTCGATCGTCGTCCCGCCGCCTGCCAGCGCGGAGGCTGCGTCGCGCGGATGCTCCCCACTCCCGATCCGCTCCCCCAGCAGCCTGTTTCTGCCGGAGGTGATCGTCACCAGCAGGTCGCCCGCCCCGGCTAGCCCGTGGGCCGTCTCGGCCCGACCGCCCATCGCCTCCGCGAGCAGACCCATCTCGGAGACGGCTTGGGGAAACAGCGCCGCCCGCAGGTTGTGGTGGGGCAGCCCGGTTTGTCGCTCCAGACCGTCGCACACTCCGAGCGCGATGGCATAGGCGTTCTTCATGGCCGCGGCGATCTCCAGGCCGACAACGTCGTCGGTCGGCGCGATACGGTAGTGCGGCGTGCGAAACGCGTCGACCGCCAACGCCAGCGCCCGACGATCATCGCTCCCGAATGCGACCGCGGTCGGCAAGCCGCGAGCGACCTCGTTCGCCTTCGACGGCCCCCCGACGGCGATAACTGGAGCGTCCGTGAACTCGGCGATAGTGTCGGGCAAGAGCTGGATCGCCGCGCCATCCTCACCGCCGGCGAATCCCTTGGCAACGGTGATCACCGCCCTTGGCTCGCTGAGAAGAGGCGCAAGCTCTCTCAGCACGAGTCGGACGGCGTCCGACGTGACCGCGACGACGACGACCTCCGCGTCACGGAGCGCCGTCGCCGCTTCGTTGGCGGGAAAGACGTGGACCCCGGCGGGAAGGTTGACCTTGAGCCGGGGATGCTCGAGCCCGTCGCGTAGCGCGGCGACGATGGCGCCGTCGCGCTTGGTGCCCCAGAGGCGGACGTCGTGGCCGTTGTGCGCCAGGGGCGTCGCCAGCGCCGTCCCCATGTCGCCCGCCCCGAGGATGGTGACGCGTGCCACGCGATGACCCCTCACCCCAACCGCCGCCCAAAGGCCCCCCGGCCCCGTGCGCGGGGCGAGGGGCTTTTGCGCCGATAAGGCCGGTCTCCCTTCTCCCCGCGCACGGGGAGAAGGGCCGGGGATGAGGGGCGGCTAGCTCGCCGCGGCCTCGTCGACGAGGCGCTTGATCGTGTCCATCCCCTCCTGGGTCGAACCGTAGCCGCCGGTGGTCAGCTTGCCGAGCTCCACCGCGATGATGTCGGTGGCGATCAGCGGCCACTGCGGCAGGTGGGGCTCGGTGCCCATGCGGGTGTTGATCACCTCCAGCATCTGCGGGAAGTGGCGGGTGGTGCCGGCGCCGACCTCCTCCTCGGCTTTCACCCGCGGGTCGTCGAACGTCGACTGCCGCATCGGGCTGGCCCCGCCGCCGATGACCGAGGCCAGCGTCTGCGTGTTGGAGCTGGTCGCCCACTGCAGGAAGATCCAGGCCGGATCGGCCTGCTTGGAATACGCGGAGAGGCAGTAGGTGCTGCCGCCTTGGTGGCCCAGGTCGGGGACTTCCTCGAACCCCGCCTCCTCCGGCGGGCGCTGCGCCGTGTTGGCCGGCAGCGGCGCCGGCTGCATCAAACCAGAGACCTGCGAGTTCGCGGGGTCGTCCCAGCCGGGGAAATCCTCGCCCCAGGTGATGACCTGGCCGCCCTGGCCCTGCTGGATGGCGGTGAATTGCCCGCCCCAGTCGTAGGTCGTCACCGCGGCCGGCATGTACTGCTGCAGCTCGCGCATGTAGTCGACCCCGGTGACCGCCCATTCGTCGTTGAGGGAACAGATGCCGTCTGCCGTGAAGACCGAGCCGCCGTGCGACCAGACGTAGGCGGTCATATCGGTTTCCAGCGAATAGTGCCCGGACTTCATTTGCCCGACGGTGCCGTACGTCCCGTCCGCGCTCATCGCCTCGTTGATGGCCTGGGCGTTAGAGAGATACTCCTCCATCGTCGTCGCGGGCTCCAGCCCCATCTCGTCGTAGATGTCCTGGCGGTAGAAGTACATGAAGATCGGCACGTCGCAGGGGAAGCCGATCATCTTGTCGCCATAGGTGGCGATGTGCAGCACCAGCGGCTCCAGGAAATCGTCGATGTTGTAGTCGGGCATCGCCAGGTCGGGCTTGGTCTCCAGCAGCTCGCGCGGGTCGAAGGTGTCGTTGATGAAGCGCCCGACCCAGGCCTGGTCGAAGTAGTAGATGTCGTTGGCGCCCGCCCTGGTGGCGGCGTCCTGGCTCACCTTGGCCAGCACCTGGTCGAGCGGCACAACCTCCCAGTTGACGGTGATGCCGGTCAGCTCCTCGAAGAGGGCGGCTTTGAGATTGATGATGGCGCGGCTGGGCGGCGTCTCTTCCGAGACGACCTTGATCGAGGCCCCGGAGAACTGGCCGCCGACGTCGGTCAGCCAGGCGTTGATCTCCTCCGGCTGCTGGTCGGCTGTCAGCTCCTGGCGGGCCGGGGCGGCCCAGGCGCGCGGGCCGCGCATGGGGCCGGCGCTGAGGGCGACGCCGGCGGCGGCGAGCGTCTTCAGCATCGTGCGACGGGAAATGCGCCCGCGCCGATAGTCGGCGATCGCGCGGGAGATCGCCATCTTGTCGCGGAAGTCGGTCGTCTCGTGCATCTTCGCCTGCTCCTTCGTCGGCCCGGCGTCGGCGCGCGGGCCCGTACGGTCGATCCTCGATGGCGGCGCTCAGCCCCGAGCGCCCCGGCGGCACATCCCTCGGTCTTCCTCTGCCTCCTCCTCCCCGCGATCGCGGGGCGTGCGGCCGGCCTTTCGGCGCCCGGCCCTCCGCTGCCGCTACTTGACGGCGCCCAGGGTGAGACCTCGCACCAGGTGGCGTTGCACGACCAGGATGAAGATGAAAATCGGAACCATCGACGCGATCCCGAGCGCGGCCAGGTAGCCCCACTCGGTGGCGAAGGCGGTGGTGAAGGTCGACGACGCGACCGGCACCGTGCGCACGACGCCAGTCGTCAGCACCAGCGAAAGCAGGAACTCGTTCCAGGAGAAGATGAAGGCCAGCACCGCCGTGGCCACGATGCCGCCCCGCACCAGGCTGAGGCTGTTGCGGAAGGCCCCGAAGCGGGTCGCCCCGTCGACCATCGCCGCGTCGTCGAGGTCGCGCGGGACCTCGTCGAAAAAGCTCATCAGGAGCAGCACCGCCAGCGGCACGTTCATGGCGGCGTGGACCAGGATCAACCCGTGATACGCATCGATCCAGCGCAGTTGCTGGAACAGGAAGAAGAGGGGGAACGCGGCCACCACCGGCGGCATCATGCGCTGGGTAAGGATCCAGAAGGCCAGGTCCTTGCGCCAGCGCAGCGCGAAGCGGGACATGGCGTAGGCGGCGGGGAGCGCGAGCGCCAGCACCAACACGGTGCTGCCGACGCCGACGATGGCGCTGTCGCGCAGGTACGGGATCGAGAAGAACGTGCCGCCCCCGGAGCCGCGCCCGACCGATCCGGTCGCCTCGACGTTGAACTGCGTCGGATCGGCGTTGCCCAGGACCACGCGGTACCAGTTCAGCGTCGGCTCGAACCCGAAGAGCTTGGGCGGAACCGAGAGGATCTCCTGCGTCGGCTTGACCGAGGCCAACGCCCACCACAGAATCGGCAGGATGAAGAGGCCGGCGGTCGCGGCCGCAACGAGGGTGCGGACGACGCGGCCCCAGTCGATAGCCCGCTGTTGGCGCGGCGGATGGGTTGGCGCGGCGAGGGCGGGAACGCTCATGCTCATGACTGCGCCACCCCCTACCACGCGACCTTGAAGACGCGGACGAAGAGGTTGGCCACGACGAGGGCGAGCACGAAGATGAGCAGCCCGAGCACCGAGCCGTAGCCCCACTCGATGGTGGTGAACGACCGCTGGTAGGCGTAGAAGCTGATTACCTCGGTGCGCGTGCCGGGGCCGCCCGAGGTCAGGACGAAAATGTAGTCGAACACCTTGAGCAAATCGACGAGCCGGAAGAGCACCGCCACGGCGATCATCGGCCGCAGCATCGGCAGCGTCACATGCCAGAAGGTTTGCCACGCCGACGCCCCGTCGACCTGCGAGGCTTCCAGCGGTTCGCTGGGGATGGCCTTAAGCCCGGCCAGGAGGATCAGCACGAAGAAGGGCGTCCATTGCCAGATGTCCGGGATCAGCACCGCCTGCAAGGCGTACTTGCCGGTCCCGCCCAGCAACGGCTCGACCTTGTCGGCGATCCCGATCTGCTGCAGGTAGTAGGAGAAGGCGCCGTAGTCCGGGTTCTCCAGCACCTTGAACATCACCGCGGCCACCGTCGGCGGCACGACCATCGGCAGGATCAGCAACGCCTGCCAGAGCCCGGCCAGCCAGACTCCGCTGTTGAGCAGCACGGCGATGCCCAGCCCGAGCGCGAACTCCACCGCCAGGGCCGACACGACGTAGACCGCCGTCGTCCACAGCGCCCCACGCACCCGCCCGGCCGGTTCGACGATCTCGGAGACCAGGCGTTGCCAGTTCTCCAGCCCGACCGGCTCGATGCGCCCGGTCATCGGATTGAACTCCCGGAAGCTGTTCCAGATGTTGTAGAGGAACGGATAGATGCCGATCGCCAGCAGCAACAGGACGACCGGCAGCAGCCAAACCCACGCCCGGTCGGACGACAGCAACCGCCGGCCGCCGCGAGCTTGCAATTGCTCACGGGCAGGGTACGAGTCGGCGCGGCCTTCGAGGGCAGCGACCCGATCGGCGTTCGTCATCGCTGCCCCGGCGGGCGATTCATGCTGGCTCCCATGCGCGGTTGACCGTGGCGAGACCGTATCACCTGGGTTGAGGGCTGTCAACGATTTTCGGCACGAATGTGTCGATCCTGAGCATGTGTGTATATTGGGCAACCGGGCGGCGATCCGCGGCCCGGCATATACTCCCGCTCCGGAGCGGCCGCTTCGCGGGCGTGGACGCGCGGGACTGGCATGGGTCATGAATCAGCGATCGACCTCTGACGACGATGCCCGGGACGAACGGCTGCTGCTGGCCGACGTGGCGCGGCAGTACTACCTCGAGGATTTGACGCAGGAGCAGATCGCGCGCCGCATCGGCGTTTCGCGCTCGCACGTCTCGCGCATGCTGAAGGAGGCGCGCGAGGCCGGCATCGTCGAAATCCGCGTCCACCACCCGCTGCGCACCGCGGCCGAGGTGCAGGCGCGCGTGCAGGCCGCCTTGCCGCTCGCCGAGTGCCTCGTCCTCGCGGCGCCGGCGACGCACGGAAACGCCATTGAGGAGGATGCCGCCGCCGACACGCCCCGCCAGCTCGGCGCCCTCGCGGCGCGGTATCTGAACGACCGCATCGCGGACGGCATGACCGTGGGGGTCGGCTGGGGATCGACGGTCTACCACGTCGTGACCAGCGGCTACGTCCGGCGCAAGCAGAACGTCTCGGTCGTGCAGCTCATGGGGAGCGTCGGCGGGGCGACGCCGGACATCGACGGCGGCCAGGTCGCCTCGCATCTCGGCCGCGCCCTGGCCGCCAGAGTCTTCTACCTGCAAGCGCCGATGGTCGTCACCGACGCCGGAGTGCGCGCCGGGCTGCTGCGCGACCCGCACATCCGCAAGACGCTGGAGATGGCCCGCGGCGCCGACGTGCTGCTCGTCTCGGTCGGCGCGGTGACGCGGGCCTCGGGGCTCTACCGCGCCGGCTACCTCAACGACATGGACCTCGAATACATCCAGGGCCAGGGCGGGGTCGGGGATATCTGCGGCGCCTACTTCCGGCAGGACGGCAGCCCCTGCTCGCTGGAGCTGGAAGAGCGGACCATCGCCGCCGGGGCCGAGGCCATGCGCCGCGCCCCGTTGCGGCTCGGCGTCGGCTGGGGCGCGGCGAAGGCGTTGCCCAGCGTCGGCGCCATCCGCGCCGGGCTGGTGAACGCGCTGATCACCGACGAAGCCTGCGCCCTGGCGATGCTCGACATCGTCGCAAACGAGGAGGCTCAAGCGAAGGCCGAGGCTCCCGTTCAGCCCGCGGAGCTAGTCATCCCCTGACCCGAGTCCACGCTTTCCCGCATCTCGGCCGTCAACCGCGTCAGCCGATCCATCGATTCCCTGATCGCCGGGAACAGATCGACGTACACCTCCCGGAAGAGGCGGTCGTAGTGCGCCGCTTCCGCGGGCCGGGGCAGCGCCGTCTCCGTCGTCGCCGTCATGGCGTTCGCGGCCGCCTCCGCCGTGGGGAACCACCCGGCGGCCCACGCGGCGAGCACCCCCGCCCCCAGGTTGGTGGCGTCGGCCGACCGCGCGCGGCGAACCGGGGCCGCCAGCACGTCGGCCATGATCTGCCGCCAGAGGGCGGAGCGCGAGCCGCCGCCGAGGATGACATGGTCTTCCAGGGGCGATCCCGTGGCGGCGGCGATCCCCTCCATGGCCAGCCGGTGCTCCAGGGCGATGCCATCGAGGATGGCGCGGTAGAGGTGATGCCGCCGGGTCCCCGTGGTCCAGCCGACGACCAGCCCGGTCGCCTCCGGGTCCCAGTACGGGTTCATGACGGTGTTCCAGTACGGAACCAGCAGCAACCCGTCCGCGCCGGGCGGCAGCGCGGCGGCCTCCCGCTCGTAGTGGGCGAACGCCTCGTCCCCGAGGCGCGGATCGGCCATCTGCTCCATGAACCAACTGACCGTCGCCGTGCCGCCGCGCAGCACCGACTCCAAAACGAACGTGCCGGGGATCGCGCCGGCGCAGGTGCGAAACGCGCGGTCGGTCACGTACCGGTCGGAGAGCGCGCCAGCGGCCACCGCCGTGCCGAGGTTGACGTAGGCGCGGCCGGGACCGGTCAGCCCCGCGCCGAGGCTGGCCGCTTGCCCATCGCCCGCCCCGGCCACGATCGGGGTCCCGGCGAGCAGCCCCGTCTCGGCCGCGGCGGCGGCGCTCACCCGGCCGATGACCGCGCCGGGCGGCGCGAGATCGACGAACTGGCCCCGACTGAGCCCGATGTCGCGGATCAGATCGTCCGCCCACGCACCGCGGCGCATGTCGACGATGCCCATCGGATCGGCGCAGGCCAGGCTCGTGATCCAGGCGCCGCTCAGCGCGTGAACGAGGTAGGCGTGGACGTCGACGACACGGGCGGCGTGGCGCAATGCCTCCGGTTCGTGCTCGCGGAGCCAGACGAGCTTCGGCAGCGACTGGGTCATCGAGGGCGGCCGGCCGGTCAGGTCGTGCAGCGCGTCGTGGCCGAACTGGCGATCCAGCGCCGCCAACTGCATCCGCGACCGCTCGTCGAGCCAGAGGATGGCGTTGCGCAGCGGAGCGCCGGCCGCGTCGACCGGGACGAAGGTCTCCCGCTGGTGCGTGATGCACACGGCGGCGATGCGCGACGCCACGACGGCCGACGTAACCTGTCTCGTGGCCTCGACTGTGGCGCTCCACCACTGGCGGGCGTCTTGCTCGCCCCACCCCGGGTGCGGCGTGAGCAGGGCGAGCGAGGCCCGCCCCTCCGCCACGGGCGCGCCGCTGTGGTCCCAGGCGACCGCCTTGCTGGCCGTCGTCGAGCAATCGATCCCGAGGACGAGATCCGCGTCCATTGAGCGCCTCCAGCCAGGTCGGTAACACGTATGGCACGATTGTGCGATATCGTAACGGGTGTGAGCGCATGTGCGGGCTAGGTATGTCGACCTCCCGCGGACGCGCGACGGCAAGGATGGACACATGCAGGCGGCAGTCTTCTACGCCCCGGGCGACGTGCGCTTCGAGGAGATTCCCACCCCGGAGCCGGGCGAGGGCGAGGTCGTGGTGCGCATCCGGCGCGCCCTCACCTGCGGCACTGACTTGAAAACCTATCGTCGCGGCCACCCCACCATCATGCAGCGCGTGCCGACGCCGTTCGGCCACGAGTTCGCGGGCGACATCATCGCCGTCGGCGACGGCGTAGACGCGCGTTGGCGGCCGGGCACGCGCGTCGTCGCCGCGAACAGCGCGCCTTGCCATCGGTGCCACTATTGCCGCATCGGCCGGGAGTCGCTCTGCGAGAACCTGGCCTTTCTCTGGGGCGCCTACGCGGAGGCGATCGCCGTGCCGAAGGCGATCGTCGAGCAGAACCTCTACGAGATCCCGGACGGCATGTCCTACGAGGCTGCGGCGCTGATGGAACCGCTGGCGTGCGCGGTGCATGGCGTGGCCGAGACGCCGATCGCCGTCGGCGACACGGTCGCCGTCAACGGCGCCGGGCCGATCGGCCTGATGTTCGTGCGGCTGGCGGCGTTGCGGGGGGCGAGAGTGATCGCCAGCGACCTCAGCCCGGCGCGGCTGGAGGCGGCGCGGCGGTTGGGGGCGGCGGAGACGGTTCTCGTCCGCGACGGAGAGCACCAGGTCGAGGCCGTGCGAAGATTGACGCCCGACGGCCGCGGCGCCGACGCCGCGATCGAAGCGGTCGGCTTGCCCGAGATCTGGGAAAAGACGGTGCGGATGGTGCGCCCTGGGGGGACCGTCAACCTCTTCGGCGGGGCGAAGGGGGGCTCATCGTTCAGCGTCAGCACGACGCTGCTGCACTACGGCGAGCTGACGATCAAGGGCGTATTCCACCACACCCCGCGCCACGTCGAGACCGCGCTGGCGCTCCTGGCGCGGGGCGACGTGCCGGCGGAGGCGTTCATCAGCGGCGAGCGCCCGCTGGCCGCGGTGATCGACGCCCTGGAGGCGATGGGCCGCGGCGAGGTGATCAAGCTCGCCATCGTGCCGAACGGAGCCGATGAGCCAGCATGGCCGTAACCGACGTGGGGCCGCCCGAGACCGAGTTCGACCTGATCGTCGTCGGCGCCGGCATCAACGGCGCCGGCATTGCGCGCGACGCGGCGTTGCGCGGCCTGCGCGTGCTGCTGCTGGACAAAGGCGACGTCGCCAGCGGCACCACCTCCTGGGCCACCCGCCTGATCCACGGCGGGCTGCGCTACCTGGAGCACCGCGAGTTCGGCCTCGTCCGCGAGTCGCTGACGGAGCGGGAAACGCTGCTCCGCATCGCCCCCCATCTGGTGCGGCCCTTACCGCTGCTGATCCCTATCTACCGCGGCGACCAGCGAGGACCGCTCCTCGTCCGCGCCGGGATGATCGCGTACGACCTCCTGTCGCACGGGAAATCGCTGCCGCGCCATCGCCTGCTTGGCAGGAGGGCGGCGCTGCGCCGGGCGCCGGGGCTGGCTGGGAGCGGGCTGCGCGGCGCGGCGCTCTACCACGACGGCCAGGTGGAATACGCGGAACGGCTGGCGGTGGAGAACGTCCTCGACGCCGTGGCTCACGGGGCCAGCGTGGGAACGTATCACGCCGTCGAGGACATCTTGACTCAAGATGGCCGCGTCATCGGGGTTGCCGGCTGCGACGCGCTTACCGGCGAACCGTTTCGGTTCTTCGCCCCGGTCGTCGTCAACGTCGCCGGGCCGTGGGTCGATGAGGTGCTGGCGGCGACCGGTGATGCGCCGCGCCTGATCGGTGGCACGAAAGGGAGCCACATCGTCGTCGGCCCGTTTCCGGGGGCGCCGAGCGACGCGCTTTACGCAGAGGCGCGCCGCGATGGCCGGCCCTTCTTCATCGTCCCCTGGAACGACCAGTACCTGATCGGCACCACGGACACCCGCTACGACGGCGACCTCGATCGGGTCGTCGCGGACGACTGGGAGATCGATCTCCTCCTCGCGGAGACGAACCGCGTCATCCCCGATGCCAACCTGACGCGGGGCGACGTGCTCTACACCTACGCGGGCATCCGCCCGCTCCCCTTTGCGCCGGATGCGAAGGAGGGGAGCGTCACCCGCCGTCACGAGGTGCGGGATCATGCCTGGAGCGGCGGCCCGCGTGGGCTCTTCTCGATCGTGGGTGGGAAGCTGACCACGTACCGGGAGCTGGCCGAGCAAGCGGTCGATGCCGCACTGAAGGGGCTTGGCCGGCCGGTCGTCGCGTCGGAGACCGCGACGACGCCCCTGCCTGGGGGAAGAACCTCGGGGTCCTGGACGGAGTTTTCGGATGCCTTCATCAAGGAGTCGGGGCTGTCGCGACAATCGTCCGCGCACCTGCTGCGCGTCTATGGAGCCAGGGCTACAGAACTTCTGGCGACCGCCACGACGCCCGAGCTGCGGGAGGTCTTCGACCCGTTGACCGGGGCCATCGCCGCTGAGATCCCCTGGGCGTTCGAGGTGGAAGGGGCGAGCACGTTGGCCGACGCCACCGCGCGGCGGACGATGACGGGGTTGAACGCGAACGCTGGAATCGGCGCCGACGTGGCGGCCGCGAATGTGGCGCGGCGCATGCTCGGCTGGAGCGCGGAGCGCGCCGCCCGTGAGGTGGAGGACTATCGCCGCTGGGTGCGCCGCTATCGGCCCCGCGCCCTCGATGACGCCGCGACCGCCGGTTGAAGCCGGCCCTCTTCTGCTTCCGGGAAAACCCCGACATCGGATTGGCTGAAATCGAGCCGGATGACCATGCGCAGGCCGTCCGTCGAGAGTGGTTCGCTTCTGGTTGGCGCTGGCTGGGCGTCGAATGCCTGGAGGAGCCGTCTGCGTCCGATGGAAGCGGCGAAACCGACCTGCGAGGGACGGGTTCGGCGGGTGACGCGCATGCCCTCCAACCTCCTCTCATCGGGGCGTTGCCGATAGCATACCGCACGACGCGGCGTCCTTCGGCCGGAGCCTCGTTGCCACGGTAGGGCCATGGCGGCCGATGTGGTCAGGGGCCGTTGGTCACGATTTGACCTTTGCGGCGGAAAATCAGGACGATTGGCGAGAGGACGACCATGAACGAGGCGGAGACGCTGGCCGATCGATACGCCGGTACGCTGCTGGGGCTGGCGTGCGGCGACGCGCTGGGCGGCCCGGTCGAGTTTCGCAAGCGCGACGAGATTGCCGCCGCTTTCCCCGAGGGCGTGAGCGAGTTCGTCGGCGGCGGCTGGCTCGACCTGGTCCCGGGTGAAGTCACCGACGACACCCAGCAGACCTTGATCCTGGCCGAGGCACTGACCGAAGACGGCCTCGACCTGGACCGCTTCGCCGCCGGGCTGATCGAGTGGATGCGCAGCGACCCCAAGGATATCGGCAACACAACAAGAGTGGCGCTGACGGCGCTGGCGAACGGAACGTCACCGCTGGAATCGGGCAAAGCAGCCCTCGCGGCGCGCGGCAACCGCGGCGCGGCGGCGAATGGGGCCGTCATGCGCTGCGCTCCCGTCGCCTTGCGCTTCCGGCGCGATCCTGGGCGGCTGGCGCAGGCGTCCCTGGATAGCGCCCGCGTCACCCACGCCGAGGAGCGCGCGGCCTGGGCAACCATCGCGGTCAACCAGGCCATCGTGCATCTGCTCGGCGGGGGAGCCATCGCCGAGGCGCCGATGGCCGCCGCCGCCGGAATTGCGAACGATGAAGTTCGAAAAACGGTCCTGGACGCGGCAGGCATGGACCGCGACGAGGTGCGGGCCGGCGGATTCGTTCTGGAGACGATCGGGGCGGCGTTCTGGTCCCTGGCCCACGGGCGCGACGCCCGGCATGCCATTGAGCTGGCGGTGGCGTTTGGCGACGATGCCGACTCGACCGGGGCCGTCGCCGGGGCCATGGCCGGTGCAGCCTATGGCGCCCAGGCGTTGCCGGACTCCTGGACAGGCAAGGTCCAGTTTCGGGAGCGGCTGGAGGCGGAGGCTGTGCGGCTGTTATTGCTCTCCGAGAGCGGTTCACATCGATGAGTTGAATCGGCAAACACCAACCGGCTAACACGCGTAGGGGCGCTGCGTGCCGCGCCCGTCGGCCGCAGGCCGACAGAATCGTTGGCAAATGGAGTGTGGCGCTTCGCGCCACGGGCGCGGCAAGCAGCGCCCCTACCACACGCGGGTAGCGATCAGCGTGCCCACGGGTGGCGGTCGGAATGGGGGGATGAAGGGTTTTCGATGTCCGTCTCCCAACGCGCCGGGTTGTCGGAGACGTATCGTCGGATGTGGGCCAGCTCTCGATCGCTGCGAACGACGCGGTCGTGGTAGCCGCGCTGCCAGAAGGGCTGGTTGGCGCGTGCCAACGCCGTGTTGCCGTGGATGGCGGAGATCGACTTGAAGGCGCGCATAACCGCGGCCAGGTCTGGCTGAGGGATGTCGCGCTGACCGGGGTCTCCGCCAAGGACGAGGATGCCGTGAATATGGTTTGGCATGATGACGAAGGCATCGAGGTCAACAGCGGGGAATCGATGCGGGATCGCTGCCCAAGCATCCAGCACGGCGCGGCCAGCCAGGCTCACGTGCATCTGTTGTGCGGTGACCTGCCCAAGAACGGGCTCCCGGCCCCAGGTGCAGACGGTGACGAAATAAGGGCCTGGATGGCTGTAGTCGAAGCCGGCCAAGCGCGGCGAGCGCCGATCGTGCCACGGTTGCATCTGCCCAATACCCCTCGGGCGCGATTGCCGCCGAATCGCGGTATGTTCGTGGCGCATGCAAGTCAACCGTAGGTCAGTCAGAGCGCCGGCGCGGCGAGCTTCAGATACCGCTGCACGCTGGCGCGGTTGCGCGCGTCGGGAGCCAGCCCAAGGACCGCCAGTAAATCCTCTTCCGTGGCGCCGGCGGACGCGCGGTCGACGGCGAAGGTGTGCCGCAGCGTCTGGGGTGTGACCTCTTTCTGGATGCCGGCCGCGCCGCGGACGCGGTCGACCATGCCGTTGACCGCCTGCGGCCCGACCGGGAAGAGGAGATCGACCGGGGATCGCTCTTCGAGGAACGCGGCATAGACCTCGGCGAACTCGGCGCCAGCGGCCAGCTTGCGCTCCTTGCCGCGCTTCGTCACGTCGTCATAAAAGACGTACACCACTGGTCCCGCCGGGTCGGCCAGGTCGATGTGCTCGCGGCGCAGCGCCAGCAGCTCGGCGCGGGTCAGGCCGAGACGCAGCATCAGCCAGATGGCGGGGAGGCTCCACGCCTCGTCCTCGGCGGCTGCCGCCAGCAGCGCCTCCTGCTCGGCCGGGAAGAGGGGCACGGGCGAGCGTAACGGGATGGTGTGCGGGTAGTGCCCCTCGGTCGGGTCGGCGCGCAGGACGCGGGCGTCGTCGATCAGGTAGCGGAAGAAGCGCCGCGCCGAGGTGAGGCGGCGCTTGCGGGTGGCGCGGCCGTTGGCGTCCCCCAGGAGGCGGGCGATGTCGGTCTGGTCGATGGCGGCGATCGGCTTGGGGCCGATCAGCTTCTCCAGGACGACGAGGTCGTAGCAGTACGACTCGATGGTGTTGGTCGGGCGACCCGCCTGCTCCAGCTCGCGCCGGTACCAGGAGCGGGCCAGCTCGAGGCTGCTCCCCGGTTCCAGCGGCGGCAACCCGCCCAGCACCGGGCTGAAGGCGCCGCCGGGGCCAGGCGCGAAGAGCGGAAGCTGATCGGGAGAGGCATCCGAGAATCGCTCCTCGACCGCCAGCAGGTTCGGATCCTCGGTGTGGGGCCGTTCCCGCTCCTCAGTGGTGAGCCCGTCGACGGGGCGACGGCGCGTTCGCATCCGCGGCTCGTCATGCTTGAGTGATCGGTCTGGCATTGTCCCCTCCGATCGGGTGTCTGCCCAGTACGAGCCTATTGGCCTCCCCATCCTGTGTCAAGAACGTTCGTTCGCCAAATGTCGGAGATCCGTCAGCCTTTCTGATTCTTGCCCATATGGGCGACAATGGCTCCGCACATGAAAGTCGCGCTCGGGTCTGGGTTGCGCTCGGCGGTCGTCCGCCGCGAGGGGGAGGGGAGATGGCGGGAGCACACGGGGCGGGGCAAGGCATGACATGGGCACGACGATCGGAGGTGCCGCCGTTCTCCCCGGCGCCGGGGATCGAAGTGCGGCCGGTGATCGGCGAGTCGCTGATGACCTGCTGGATCGAAATGGAGCCCGGCGCGGTCGTCGTCGAGCACAGTCATGTCAACGAGCAGTTGGGCGTGGTCATCGAGGGCTCGGTCACCATCACCGCCGCCGGGGAGACCCGCGAGATGCTGACCGGCGACGCCTATGTCGTCCCGTCTAACGTCGTCCACGAAGGCGTGGCTGGCGCGAACGGCGTCGTCCTGGTGGAAACCTTCGTCCCCATCCGCGAGGAGTACGCCAAGGCGTGGCGGGCGGTGGCGGAGGGGGAATAGCCGCCATCCGCTATCAGCTTTTGGCCGTGGGTGAACGCGGGTATCCTTGGTGCTCTCGGCCTGCCGACGCGATGTCCGTGAGCCGATAGCTGATAGCCGATAGCTGATAGCCGATAGCCCCTAGCGAAAGAGGTCCGGTCCATCCATGACCATGTCCAGTCAGATGCCGCCGCCGATGTCCGGCGAGGAGGTGCGGCGGCGCTTCGTCGAGTTTTTCGAGGCGCGGGGCCACCGCGAGGTGCCGTCGTCGTCGCTGGTGCCGCACAACGACCCGACGGTGCTGTTGACCACCGCCGGCATGCAGCAGATGACCCCCTACTTCCTGGGGCTGGAGCAGCCGCCGGCTGTCCGCATGGTCACCGTGCAGAAGTGCTTCCGCACCGTCGATATCGAGGAGGTCGGCGACGAGAGCCACTGCACCTTCTTCTTCATGCTCGGCAATTTCTCGGTCGGCGACTACTTCAAGCGCGAATCGTTGCGCTGGACGTGGGAGTTCTTCACCGAGACGCTGGGCGTCCCCGCCGATCGCCTCTACCCGACCGTCCACCCCGACGACGAGGACGCGCTGCGCATCTGGCGCGACGAGATCGGCATCTCCGACGAGCGCATCGGCCGCCTCGAGGACAACTGGTGGGGGCCGGTCGGGCCGACGGGGCCGAACGGCCCGGACTCCGAGGTCTACTTCGACCGCGGCCCGGAGCACGGCTGCGGCGCGCCCGATTGCGCCCCAGGGTGCGACTGCGAGCGCTACCTCGAGGTCTGGAACAACGTCTTCATGGAGTTCCTCCAGCACGCGGACGGCACGCGGACGTCTTTACCGCGCCAGCACGTCGACACCGGCATGGGGCTGGAGCGGCTGGCGATGGTCATGCAGGGGGCGCAGTCGGTCTACGACATCGACCTCTACCAGGCGATCATCCAGCACGTTGCGGAGCTGGCCGGCGTCACGTATGGCGCGGACGCCGAGACCGATCGGGCGCTGCGCATCATCGCCGACCACGCGCGGGGCGGAACGTTCCTCATCGCCGACGGCGTGCTGCCGGGCAACGAGGGGCGGGCGTACGTCCTGCGCCGCATCCTGCGCCGCGCCATTCGCGCCGGGCGCAAGCTGGGTCTCGAGGATCCATTCCTGGCCGGCGTGGCCGGGGTCGTCATTGAGCAGTTCGCCCATCACCACCGCGAGCTGAGCGACCGCCGGACGCAGATCGAAAAGGTCCTCACCCACGAAGAGGAGAGCTTCGGACGCACCTTGAGCGCGGGGATGGCCCGCTTCCAGGCATTGGTCGAGGATTTGGCCAAGCAGGCCGCGGAACGGGGCGAAACCGTCGCGCAAGCGCTGCCGGGCCGCGAGGTCTTTCGCCTCTACGACACCTACGGCTTCCCCTTCGACCTGACCGTCGAGCTGGCGCGCGAGCAGGGGCTGGAGGTCGACCAGACCGGGTTCGAGCAGGCGCTGGCCGAGCAACGCGAGGTCAGCCGCGGCGGGGCCAGCGATGCCTTCCGCGACCGCGCGCGCTCGCGAGCGGAGGTCTACGTCGGCCTGGCGGGCGGGGCGACCGACTTCCTTGGCTACACCGAGACCGAGGCAGAAACGCGCATCCTGGGCCTCGTCGGCCCCGATGGGCCGGTCGAAGAGGCGGAGGCGGGCGAGGCGGTCGAGATCATCCTGGACCGCACCCCGTTCTACGGCGAATCGGGCGGGCAGATCGGCGACACCGGCACAATCCGCACAGACACAGGCGTGATCGACATCGACGATACGTTCAAGCCGACTCCGGATGTCCACGTCCATCGCGGCACTGTCGCCGAAGGCTTCGTCCGAGCCGGTGAATCCGCGCGGGCCGAGATCGACGCCGGCCGCCGCGCCGCGATCCGCCGCAATCACACGGCTACGCACCTGCTGCACCGGGCCTTGCGCGAGGTCGTCGGCGAGGAGGCGCGGCAAGCCGGCTCGTTGGTCGCTCCCGATCGGCTGCGCTTCGACTTCACCGCGCTGGAGGCCGTCTCCGCCGACCGGCTGCGCGACGTGGCCGCCATCGTCAACCACGAGATCGCCCGCAACACGCCGGTGACGACCGACGTCAAGCCGTACCAGGAGGCGGTCGAGGAAGGCGCCACGGCGCTCTTCGGCGAGAAGTACGGCGACAGCGTACGCGTGGTGGCGATCCCGGGTTTTTCCCAGGAACTGTGCGGCGGCACGCACGTCCGCGCCACCGGCGACATCGGCCCCTTCCTGATCGTCTCCGAGGGGAGCGTGGCGGCGGGGGTGCGCCGCATCGAGGCGGTCACCGGCGAGGCGGCCATCGAGCGGATGCTGAGCCAGCAGCGCGTCCTGGAGGAGAGCGGACGCAGCCTGCGTGTGAGTTGGTCCGAACTTCCGGAGCAGATCGAGGCCCTGCAAGAGCGGATTCGTGGCCTGGAGCGCGAGGCGGAGCGGCTGCGCGGCCAGCTCGCCACGGCGCGCGCCGGCGATCTGCTCGACAACGCGGTCGACGTCAAGGGGCTGCGCGTCCTGGCGGCGCGGGCTGAGGTCGACGGCAAAGACGCGCTGCGCCAGATGGGCGACCGGCTGCGCGACCGCATGGGCTCCGGCGTGCTGGTGCTGGGCGCCGTCATCGACGGCCAGCCGAGCCTGCTGGCGATGGTGACGCCGGATCTGGTCGCGCGCGGGGTGAAGGCGGGCGACATCGTGCGCGAGACCGCCGCCATCGTCGATGGCCGCGGCGGCGGCCGCCCGGAGCTGGCCGAGGCCGGCGGCAAGGACGCGGCGAAGCTCGACGATGCGCTGGCGGCGGTGGCGGGGATCGTGGAGCGCGGGGCGTTGGGGTAACGGACCCTCACCCCCAACCCCTCTCCCTGTGCGCAGGGAGAGGGGTGCTCCCCCTCGCCCGTTGCGGTGGGCAAGGGGCAGTGGGGAAGGGCCGTGCGGGGAGAAGGGCCGCAATGTGGGGCGTGCTCTGGTGACGGACAAGGACCCAACCGTCGTCGTCACGTCGGATGACGCCTTGCCGGACGTCGTGGCGCGGTTGCGAGAGGCGGCGCAGGGGGGGCGCGTCGTCGATCTGGTCGTGCCAATCGACAGCGCCCTGCTGCTGACGGCGCGCGAGTTCCGTTCGCTCAATGAGGCGATTGAAGATGGGCGGATCGCGGTCGTGCTGCGCACGTCCGATCCGCTGCGGCTGCAACTCGCCGAGCGGCTCGGCTTGCGCGCCCGAGCATTGCCTCGCCCGCGATTGACCGCTCCGGTCGCAGCCGCCCAGGTTGCAGTGGCCCCTGCGCCCCCAACTCCGCCGGCAATGGACGAGGACTGGCCGGGAGATACGGCTGTCGCCGACCCGATCGTGCGGCCGGACCCCGATTCGCATTGGCCAGGTCAGAATGGGGCTGTCGACGCGGATGGCGAGTCCGCGACTGTCGAAGAAGCGCCTGCGGAGACGCAACCGGCGAATCCGCCGCGGCGCTGGCTGCCGGTCGCCGCGGCGTTGGCGGCGCTCGTGGTTGCCGCCGTGCTGGCAATCCGCTACATCGTGCCGCAGGCGACCATCACGATCGTGCCTCGATCCGCCGCGGTGGCTAGCGCGCTCACGTTCGACGTGACGAGCGATGGGCAGCCGATCGACGGCGACGCCGCGTTTGCCGTGCCGGCGCAGCAGCGCCAGGTCGCGGTGGTCTGGAATGGATCGGCCCCGGTCACGGGAGTCCGCGTCGAGCCGGACGGCACGGCCAGCAGCGCGATCGAATTGCGCAACGCGTCGGCCGAACCCCTGACGGTGGAGGCCGGCACGGTCATCGCCACGGAGACGGGGGTCAAGTTCGCGTTCACCGACGCGGTCACCGTGCCCGCCGCGGACACGACCGGGGCGCCGGGCGCGGCCTCTGGCAATGTCCAGGCCGCGCAAGCTGGCTCGGGCGGCAACGTCGGCGTCGGGGAGTTGGGTGGCCGGTTGTCAAATGGCGTCTATTACAGCAACCGGATGGGACCTGCCGCGGGGGGGACCGACAAGGAGTTCCCCATCGTTGCCCAGGCCGATCTGGACGGGCTGATCGCCGCGGCGCGGGAGGCGGCGCCGGCGCTGGCGGCCGAGGCCGTGGCGGCGGAGCAGCCGGGAGCGAAGATCCTGCCGTCCTCGGTCGAAATTCTGGACCAGACCGCTACGTTCGATCAGGAGGTCGGCGCCGAGGTCGGGGAGGTCGCGCTGTCGGCCATGCTCACGCTCAACGTGCTGACCTACGACGGCGCCGCGGCCAGCGCGCGGTACGAGGCGACGCTGGCGGATCGCCTGGCGGACGAGGCGCCCCAAGGCTTCGCCGTCGCCGCCGAGGAGATCGCCTTCGCCGAGCCCGAGGTGGTCGAAGAGAGCGATGACGGCGCGCGGCTGGAGGTCGAGGCGAGCGCGGAGGCGGTGGCGGTGCTGGACGAAGCGGAGCGCGCGGCGCTTGCCGCCGAGCTGGCGGGCGCCAGCCCCGAGGAGGCGGCCGCCGTGCTGGAGCGAGCGGAGGAAATCGCCGGGTTCAACGTCGAGTATCGCCCCTCCTGGCTCGCGCCGCGCATGCCGACCAATTCCGGGCGCATCCAGTTCGAGATGGCCAAATGAGCGGCCAGCCTGGCCGCGCGATGGGCCTCGACGTCGGGGAGCGGCGCATCGGGGTGGCGATCGCCGACGAGCTTGGTTCCATCGCCTCCCCATTGACGATCGTCAGGCGTCGATCTGGCGACCTGGCCGAGTTGCGCGATCTGGCGCATGAACGCGGGGTCGACCGCGTCGTCGTCGGCCTGCCGACCGGGTTGTCGGGCCGCGAGGGGCCGCAGGCGGCGGTGGTGCGCGCCTTCGCCGACGAGCTGGATGGCGCCGTCGGGCCCGGCGTCGAGGTGGTCTTTTGGGATGAACGGTTGACGACGGCGGTGGCGGAGCGGATGCTGCGCGAGGGCGGGCGGCGGCGCGGCAAGGGCAAGCCGGAGGTCGATGCCGTGGCCGCGGCGGTGATCTTGCAAGGGTATCTGGATGCCTGCCGCATCCGCGGCGCTCGGCGGCGGGAACATGATCGCGCCAATGCGGAGTAGCATGTGTCACCCGGCGACGGGCATCGATGGCGATGCGGTCGATGCGGCGCGCGACGCTTGCGGTCTGGAAAAAATGCTGGAAGATACCGGGGCGGCGAGGCAATCCGGGTATCGCCAGGTTCGTGAGGCGAGGCGCCAATGAAGAAACTGGTTATCGCGGTGATTCAAAACGAGGTCGCGGACGCGGTCGTCGACGCCCTGCTGGAGGCGGATTTTCGGACGACGCGGCTGGCCAGCACCGGCGGCTTTCTGCGTCGGGGCAACACGACGTTGATGATCGGGGCGGACGAGACCCAGGTCGACTACGTGCTCGATCTGATTCGGCAGACCGCCCGCTCGGGCATGGCGCCGCCGGAGACCGCCGAGGGGATCCCCCCGGCGGCAGCGACGGTCTTCGTCCTCGACCTCGAGGAGTACCAGCGCCTGTAACGACGTTCTCGGCGATTCCGACCGCCGACTATGGGCAGCGGACGACGGCGCCCCGCTCGTCGGTGTGGAACTCGATCTGCTCCCCCCCGACTTCCGCCACGACCCGGTAGCCCGGCGTCACCACCTGCGCGTAGAGCATGTCCGGCTGTGGGCAGCCCAACGAGGCGTCCGGCCAGACTTCCGGCGTGGCGCTTACCACGGTCATCTCGCTCGGCGCCGCGCCCAACTCCGCGGCGATGGCCGCCACGATAGGTTCAAGGTTCGCGTCCGTCTCGCCGCCTGCGGCCGGCGCGGGCGTCGCCTCGGACTCGCCGCCGGCCGGATCCGAGTCCTCCAGGGAGAGCGGCGCGTCGATCGCGGCGGGGAACGGGTCTTCGCCCAGCAGCGTGGCCAGCCACGCCGCGTGCCGGGCCTCGACGCTGAGGATGCCGAGCAGTTCGGGGATCAGGCGTTGCCGTCCCATCTCCGGGATGACGAGCGCGTACGCGGCCACCGCGAGATTCTCCAGGTCCGCCGCCTGACGCAGGGCGGCCGCGAGCTCGGCGGGGACGATCGCTGCCGAACCCGCCGCTTGGGGCCGGTCGGGGCGCGTCACCACGGCCTGGTGCATCTCCTCCGCCGTCAGGATCTCCTCGATCGTGGCCCGGGCGCCGTCGGGCAAGCCGGCCTCCCGGAACGCGGCCTCGTCGAAGGCGTCGAGCATCCCCGCGTACAGATCGATCAGCTCCTGCTCCTGGGCATACAGCAGATCGAGCAGGTCGCGGTCCGTCTGCGCCGCCGTGGTGGACGAGGCGGAGACGATGGCGGCCAGCGCCAATGTCGAAGCACCGCCAGCGAGAAGGCGGCGGCGCGTGGAGTCGTGTCGGTTGGCGCTCACGGGGCGCTCCTTCCCTCTCCCTACACCGGCGGCCAGGCCAGCATCCAGCCGCCATCTACGAGATACGTCCCGCCGGTGCAGTAGGACGCATGCGCCGAGCAGAGGAAGAGGACCATGCTGGCGATATCGACGGGCGTGCCGGCTCGCCGCAGCGGGATTTGCGCCTCGGCTGCCGCACGGTACGTGGGGTCGTCGAGCGCCTGCTGATTCATCGGCGTGAGGATCATGCCGGGGGCCACGGCGTTGACGGTGATGCCGTGCGGCCCCAGCTCCAGCGCCATTGCCCGGGTGAGGTTGCGGACGCCGCCCTTGGCTACGCAGTAGGGGCCGTCGCCGACGACGTTGCAGGCTTCCTCATGGACTGACGAGATGTTCACGATGCGGCCCCCGGCGCCGCGCGCGAGCATCCGCCGCGCCGCCTCCCGGCCGCAGAGGAACGCGCCGTCGAGGTTGGAGCGCAGCACGCGGTCCCACTCCGCCCAGCTCGTCTCGTGGAGCGGCTTGCCGGTCGAGGCATGGCCCGCGTTGGCGACGAGAATGTCGAGCGCGCCCAGCTCGGCATCGACCCGGTCGAACATGGCCGCGACCTGGTCCGGGTCCCCCACGTCGGCCTGGATCGTCAGCGCCCGGCGGCCGGCATCGCGTACGCGGCGAGCGGTTTCTTCCGCGCCGTCCGCGTCGGTCCAATAGTTGATCGCCACGTCGGAGCCGGCGTCGGCCAGCGCCGCGGCGATGCCCTGCCCGATGCCGCTGCTGGCGCCGGTGACGAGCGCGATCTTGCCTTCGAAGCGGATGTCCACGGGCGCTGTTTCTCCTCGCGGCAAAATCGGCTCCTCAGTCGGCGACAGCGGGCCGGGGCGTCGCCTCCCGAACGTGACCGGGAGCCTGCGCCGGCTGCCGCTGCGGATTCCGCATCAGGAACGAGATGCCGAGCGCGATCAGGCAGATGAACGCCGCCAGGTAGAACGTCTCGTGCATCGCCTGCACGAAGACCCCCTTGACCGTCTCGAAGATCGCCGGGAGCTGGTCGCGCATGCCGTCCGGAACGACCGCCGGAATCACCTCCATGCGGCCGTCGCGGATCAGCCCGGCGATTTCGCCCAGGAGGACCCGGTCTCCGCCCGGCAGCGCGGCCAGCTCCTCGCCCGCGTGCGTGCCGAGCCGCGATTGCAGGACGGAGCCCAGCACCGCGATGCCGAGCAATTGCCCGATGTTGCGGGAGGTGTTGAGGATGCCGGAGGCGCTGCCGGCGATGCGCGGCGGCACTTGCGACATCGCCGCCGCGGTCATGGGCGCGAAGGTCATGCCCATGCCGGCGCCGGTGATGAGTAAGGCGGGGAGCAGCGGCCGCCAGGTCGTCGTCGTCGAGACCTGCGTGGTGATCAGCACGATGCCGAGGGTGACGCAGGTCAGCCCCGTGATGAGAATCCAGCGCGCCCCAATGCGATCGGAGAGGCGCCCGGAGATGGGAGCGACGACCATCAACGTCAGCGACATCGGCATCATCGTCAGCCCGGCTTCCAGCGGCGTCATGCCGAGCGCGCCCTGCAGAAAGACGGTCATGGGGAAGAAGATGCCGAACATGCCGAAGGAGACGGCGATGGAGATGGCGTTCGCCACCGAGAAATTGCGGATGCCGAACAGCTCCAGCTTCACCATCGGGTCGTCCCGCCGCCGCTCCCACCAGACGAAGACAACGAAGAGGACCGCGCTGAGGGCCAGTAGACCAAGCGTCTGCGGGCTGGCCCAGCCGAACTTCGGCCCTTCTATCAGGCCAAAGACGAGGGCGAAGATGGCGGCCGCCGACAGCAGCAGGCCGCCCCAGTCGAGCCGGCCGGAGGCGAGCGGGTCGCGCGACTCCGGCACGATCGCCAAGGTGGCGAGGATGGCGACGATGCCGACGGGGATGTTGATCAGAAAGACCCACTCCCACGGGTAGTGGGTGACGATGTAGCCGCCGACCAGCGGGCCGAGGACGGCGCCCAGGGCGACCACCGACCCCCACACCCCCATCGCCGCGCCGCGCTTCTGCGGCGGGAAGGCGACGGTGATGAGGGAGAGCGTCTGCGGCATCATCAAGGCGCCGCCGATCCCTTGCAGCACGCGCGCGGCGATCAGCGCGGTCGCGCCGGGGATGCCGAGGAGCCCGGCGACCCAGCTCGAGATGCCGCACAACCCGGAAGCGGCGGTGAAGACGGCCATGCCGACGACGAACATCTTCTTGCGGCCATAGATGTCGCCGATGCGGCCGAAAGAGAGGATCAGCACCGCGAAGGCGAGGATGTAGGAGTCGAGGATCCACTGGATCTGAGAGAGATCGGCCTGGAGGCCCTCTTTGATCTTCTGCTGCGCCACGTTGACGATGGTGGTATCCAGCAGCAGCATGAAGATCGCCGCGCAGAGCACCAGCAGGATGAGCCAGGGGTTGCGCTCCTCCTCCGGCTGGGCGACGGCGTGAGCGCGCGGATCGGTCACGAGCGAATTCCTCGTGGCAGCGGCGCGCCGGCAGGGCAGGGCGGATCGGAGGCGTCCACGCCGGCGGTCAGCGCC
>CALMZR010000172.1 GCA_937870845.1 uncultured Chloroflexota bacterium | reverse complement strand
GTGGCCGTAGCCCCATCCGGCGAGGAAGCCGACGGTCTTCGGCCAGTTGTTGTCGCCGCAGCCCGAGTCGGTGCCGTGCTCGTGGATGTAGGCGACGATGCCGCCGTTCTGGCACGGACTGAACTCGTGCCAGCGGTCCAGCGCGAGGACCAGGTCGCCGTCGGGGATGCGCAGCCGCGCCTGGAAGGTGCCGGTGTTGCGGATCTCGTCGACGTCGATCTCGGCGCTGCCGGTGACCGGTCGCACCGTCTTGGCCTCGTTGTCGAGGTGGTCCCAGCCCTCGGGGTCGTTCAGCCCCCCGACCATGTAGATGCGATTGGCCGACATCACGAAGTGGCCGTCGTAGAGGTCGTGCTGGTCGGGCGCGAAGATGTGGACCTGGGCGCCGGGCTGCTGCCGGGGGTTGACCGCCTGCCGGGCGGCCGGCGTTCCCGTCGCTGGAGTTGCGGCGCCCGGCGTCGCGGGGACCGGCGTGGCCGCATCGCAGGGTTGGGCCATCTCCTGGATGGTGACGAATTGAAAGCCGCGCTCGCGCAGGGCTTCGACGATCCGGGGGAGCGCCACCGCCGTCGACTCCGCCGAGGCCGGACCATCAAGATGGAACTCGACGATCGAGCCGTCCTCGACGTTCGGCACAACGCGGTCGTAGACGTACTCGGGGCCGATGTCGTCCCGCCAGTCATCCGCCGGCACGTCCCAACCGACCGGGAGATACCCCTCGCGGGCGGCCAGGTTGCGCACCCGCTCGTCCATGTCGGCGGCGTAGGGGGTGAAGTACGGAACGGGGTCCTTGCCGATGATCTGGCGGATGTGGGTCGCCGAGTCCCGGATATCGGCCACGACCTCGTCGTCGGAGAAGCCGGTCAGGTTGAGGCGCACGTCGCCGTGAGTGCCGATGGGGAAACCCAGCATCGCCAGCGTGCGCATGTCGTCGGGGAAGGCCAAGGCCCACCAGCCCATCGGAAAAAGCGTGGCCGGCACGTTTTCCGACTTCAGCCACAGCAGGGGATGCAGTTGCAGCGGCTCCCCGATGCCGATGTTGAAGATGAGCGCCACCCGCTTGCAGCCGGGCGTTCCCTGCTGCAGGAACGGCGTGCCGCGCGACGGCGTGGCGACGTAGAGCTGCCAGGCCCATCCTGCCTTGCCCGCCCACTCCACCGGCAGATAACCGTCCTGCGCCGGGCCGGTGACGACGATCGGATCCTCCAGCTGCGCCAGCCCCTCGGAGCCGCAGGAGACATCCGGGCACGACCGGATGTTCAGGCCCGTCGTGCCCACGACCACGCCGGCCTCGCGAAAGCCCTCCTCCTGCGCCGCGAGCGGCGCAGCGATGGTCAATAGCTGCGCCAGGACGACAAGCGCCACGATCGGTCGCATGAACTGTCGGCCGCCTGCCGGGGCCATACCCTCCACCCTTGCTCGAGCGCCGTGACGTGAACCTCGAATGAACGTATCACCCGATACGGGACGCGGTCAAACGCGCATTGCTGGACGGGCTACTGTGGGCCATTGACGGCAATCCAAGCGAGATACTCGTGCATGCCGTCCGCGAAGGAGGTGCGGGGCGTCCAGCCAAGATGCTCCGCCGCTCGTCGATTCAGGCGATCCGGCGGGCGGGTTCCAACGTCCACTGAATAGTTCGCCTCTTCCTTCGGTACGACGCGGTACGTCAGTCCAGGGAGATGTCGCTGGAACGCCGCGAGCACCTCGCCAACCGCGTGCTGCTGGTTGCCGGACAGCAAGAAGACGCGATGAGACAGCGGCCCCTCGGCCGCCCAGGCCCGCTCGATCCCCTCAGCCACGTCCTCGGCGTAGGTCCAGTCTCGATACGAGGCGTCGAGCGATTCCACCAGGATCGGCTTGCCTTCGAAGTGGAGCCGCAGCATCTCACGCAGCTCGGTCGCCCCCGCGTACCCAGGCGTGACGCGTTCCATCGGCCCGTAGACGTTGCTCGGCCGCACGGCGATCACGTCGAGGCCGAACAGGTCGCCGTACCGAAGCGCGACCCGCTCGCCGGCCAGCTTGGTGATGCCGTAGAGGTTCGTCGCGTTGGCGGGCGAATCCTCGTCGATCTCCGTCGCCCCCGGAACGTCCCCATACACCGCCACCGACGAGATCTGCACGAAGCGGCGAAAGCCGGGTAGCTCCCGCGCGACCTCCAGGGCGTTGACCGTGCCGCCGAGATTGACCTCGATGATCCGCTCCGGCTCCCGTCGCTCCCGATCGACGCGCGGCGTGATGGCGGCGGCGCTGACGAGGCTCGTGATGCCGTGCTGAGTAGCGGCGCCTCGCAGCGCGTCCCGGTCCGTGACGTCGCCCCGCTCGAAGATCACGCGCTCGACGTCGCTCCCCAGAAACTCGCGCAGAAAGTCGTCCGGCTCCATCAGGTCGTAGCTGACGACCGTCTCGCCAGCGTGCGCCAGCCTACGCACGACGTGGCTGGGCAGCCAGCCGTTGCCCCCGGTTACGAGCGTGGCCACGTTCTGGAACCCTTTCGCTGCCTCCCTTTCCCGTGTCCGGGATGGTACTTCGCGATGCTATGCTCGCCACCCTGTTGGGGTTGAGCCAGGAGCCATTGTGGAGGAACAGCACGGCAGCGCCAAAGCCTGGGGTGGGCGATTCGCCGAGCCGCCCGATCGGCGGCTCGAAGCGTTCAACGCCTCGGTGACGTTCGACGTGCGCATGGCCCGCGAAGACATCCGCGGCTCGATCGCGCACGCCCGCATGCTCGGCCAGCAGGGCATCATCCCCGCCGCCGACGCCGCGGAGCTGGAACGTGGACTCTGGCAGATCCTCGGCGAAGTCGACGCCGGGAGCTTTTCGCTGACCATTGCCGACGAGGACGTCCATACCGGCGTCGAGCGACGGCTACGCGAGATTGTCGGCCCCGTGACCGGCAAACTCCACACCGGCCGCTCGCGCAACGACCAGGTCGCCAACGATCTGCGGCTTTGGACGAAGGGCGCTCTTCTGGGCCTGATGGCCGGGGTGCTCGACCTCGCCGAGGCGCTGGCCGACGTCGCCGCGGCGAACCCCGGCGTGACAATGCCTGGGTACACCCACCTGCAACGCGCCCAGCCCGTCCTGCTGGCGCACCACGTGCTTGCATACGTGGCCATGCTGGAGCGCGACCTCGACCGCCTCGACGACGCGTATCGCCGCGCCGACGTCATGGCCCTCGGGTCGGGCGCGCTGGCAGGCGTCACCTACCCCATCGACCGCGAGGCGACCCGAGCGGACCTCGGTTTCGCCGCGATCTCGGCCAACAGCCTCGATGCCGTCTCCGACCGCGATTTCGTGCTCGATGCGCTCTATGCCTGCGCAATGATCGCCATGCATCTCTCCCGGCTGGCAGAAGAGATCATCCTCTGGGCGTCGGCGGAGTTCCGCTTCGTCGAGCTGGCCGACGCCTTTTCGACCGGCAGCTCGATTATGCCGCAGAAGAAGAATCCGGACGTGGCCGAGCTGGCGCGCGGAAAGACCGGCCGCGTCTACGGCAACCTGGTCGCCCTGCTGACCGTCGCCAAGGGCACGCCGCTCACCTACAACAAGGATTTTCAGGAGGACAAGGAGGCGCTCTTCGACTCCGTCGACACGGTGCTGGCCACCCTCGACGTCCTGCCGCCGATGATCCGCACCGCGCGCTGGCGCGCCGACCGCATGGCCGAAGCCGCCATCGCCGATTTTTCGCTCGCCACGGACGCCGCCGATCTCCTCGCGCGCCGGGGCGTTCCGTTTCGCGAGGCCCACGAAGTCACGGGCAAGCTTGTCGCTTCCTGCCTCACCCAGGGCAAGACCTTCGCCGACCTGACCGAGGCCGAGTGGGCCGCCGCGCACCCGGTCTTCGCCGAGGAGCGCCCGCCGCTGACCGCCCCAGAAAGCCTCGCTTCACGCGACGTGCCGGGCGGGACCGCGCCCCGGCGAGTGGCGGCGCAGCTCGCGGCCGCCAGCGATGCCATGCTTCAGGCGCGAAACCGTGTGGCTTCCCGCCAGGCCGCCTGGAGCGCGATGATGAGCCCGGGGGACCCCGTTCCGTGAGCATCCCAACCCGCAATCGGCCGGGAACCCCTCCCGCCCCCCGCCTCCTGCCTCGAGCCACCACCGGCGTCGACGTCGTGCGCGTCGCGAACCTCGCCGACCGCCAGGCGGCGCTCGCGATTCGGCGCCGCGTCTTCGCTGACGAACAGGATGTGCCGGATCTGAGCGTCTCCGACGCCGACGACGCCCGCAGCGTCATCGTGCTTGGCTCGCTGGTCGGGCCCCGCGGAGAACGCTGGCCGGTTTCGACCGGCCGTCTCACCCCTCCCGTGCTCGTCAGCGATCCCGGGCTCATCGCCTGGGTCGCGACCGTGCCGGAGGCCCGGGGCCGCGGCGTCGGAGCCGCGGTCATGCGCTTCCTGCTCGCCGCCGCCGACCGTTCCGGAACCCGAGAGGTGGCGCTCGCCGCCCAGTACCCCGCCGAAGACTTCTACGAGCGGCTCGGCTTCATCCAGGCTGGCCCGATCTACGACGTGCGCGGTATCCCCCATCGGCGCATGATCCGTTTCCGCCGGGCGTGACCGGGTGTCGGGGCGACAGGGTGTCAGGAAAGGCGTTCGCGTCGAGGACCACGATCTGTCACCCTCTCACCCCGACACCCGGTCACCCGGCGATCGGCTTCTCCCATGCAGATGGCTCGGTGCCGAACATGCGATCCCCCGCGTCGCCGAGGCCTGGCCGGATGTAGGCGTTGGCGTCCAGCTCGCGGTCGAGGAGGGCGACGTGGACGCGAACGTCCGGGTGGTCCTGCTCCAAGCGGCGCACGCCCTCCGGGGCGGCGATCAGCCCGACGAACGTGATTTTCGGGGCTCCCCAGCGTTTCAGCGTCGCGATCGCCGCCGAGGCGGAGCCGCCGGTCGCGAGCATCGGATCGAGGACAATCACCAGGTCGTTCGGGCAGACGTCCGGGAGCCGGTTGTAGTAGCTCTGCGGCAGGTGCGTCTCTTCGTCGCGGCGAAACCCCAGATGCCAGACCTCGGCCTGCGGCAAGATCGCGAGCGCCGCTTCCGTCATACCCAGCCCGGCGCGCAGGATCGGCACCAATCCAACGCGGGACGCCACCTCGGCTCCCTCGGTGCGCTCGAGCGGCGTTTCGAACGAGACGGTATGCAGCGGGAGGTCGCTGGTCGCCTCGTACACCATCAGCGACGTGAGCTCTTTGACCAGCTCCCGAAAGAGTTTCGAGTCGGTCCTGCGATCCGCCAGCATCCGGATCTTGTGCCGCACCAGCGGATGACCGCTGACGAACAGATTGGTTAGCTCGCCGCGGCTCAAGGCGTCCGTCGATCCCACCATTCCCGCTCCCCTCACGTCCCTTACGACGGCTGGATACCCATCATCCGGCCCACCGGCGTGGATGGCAAGCGCGATCGCCCGGGTTCCTCGACACGCCGCCGCAACTGTGCGGAAATAGGCGCATCACGGCGTCGGAGCCAGGAGGAGAGTGCAATGCCTTCGGTCAAGCGGTTGCAGCACACCAGCGTTCCCATGCCTCCTGGCGGGGAGGCGAGAGCGCGTGCGTTTTACGGCGATCTGCTCGGCATGCGCGAGATCCCCAAGCCAGAGGGTCTCGCCGCGATGACCGTCGTCTGGTTTGCCGCCAATGAGGAGGGGGACGAGGTCCACGTCTTCCAGGAGCGGAACATGGGGCCAAACTCCGCGGCGCAGCATCTCTGCCTCGAGGTGGACGACCTCTCCGCGTACCACTCGCGATTGAGCGACGCTGGCTACGACGTGCGGATTCCGGAAACGATTCACAACCGCCCTCGGCTCTTCGTGCGCGATCCGTTCGCGAACCTGATCGAGCTGGTCGAAATCCGGGGCCAGTACGTCTGACCCGCACGGCAGTACAGTTCGCTTCTGACGAGCGCCAATGAGTCGTCAATGACCGGAGGTTTCCCGTGGCCGTCGCCGAAAAGATCACCTACACCTCGACCCCCGAGCAGGTCGAATCAATGCACGCCGCGTTTGACCGAGCGCTGGAGGAGGTTCGGGCCGAACTCGGCCAGACGTATCCGCTCATCATCGACGGGGAGGAGCGCTCCGGCGCCAGCACGTTCGAGGTGCGCTCACCGGGGGACCACGACATCGTCATCGGCCGTTTCGCCGCCGGCGGCGAAGCCGACGTCAACGACGCGGTGGCAGCGGCCAAAGCGGCTTTCCCCGACTGGTCGCGACGTCCCTGGCAAGATCGCGTCGCGATCATGCGCCGCGCCGCCGAGCTGATTCGGGAGCGCAAGTTCCGCCTTGCCGCCATCCTCATCCTGGAAGCCGGCAAGAACCGGATTGAAGCGATCGGCGAGGTGGAAGAAGGAGCCGACATCGTCGACGAGTACGCCTCGCAGATGGAGGAGAACGAAGGGTTCACGCGCCGCCTCGACTCCCTCGACCCGCACGAGCGCAACCGCTCCGTGCTGCGCCCGTTCGGCGTCTGGGCGGTGCTGGCCCCGTTCAATTTTCCGAACGCCCTCAGCATCGGCATGTCGTCTGGCGCGCTGCTCACCGGCAACACCGTCGTCTACAAGCCCGCCTCAGCCACCCCGCTGTCGGGCTACGAGATGGCGCGCATCTATGCGGACGCCGGAGTTCCCGCGGGCGTGTTCAACTACGTCAGCGGCTCGGGAGAAGCGGTCGGCGACCCGCTCACCCACCATCCTGACGTCGACGGCGTCGTCTTCACTGGCTCCCGCGAGGTCGGCTGGGACCTCTACAAGGAGTTCTCCAAAGACTTCCCCAAACCCTGTATCACCGAGCTCGGCGGCAAGTTCACGGTCGTAGACCGCTCCGTCACTCCCGGCCGCACCGTCTCGATCCACGACACGTTCGAGGAAGCAGGAAGCGCTCGCGACCGCGCGGTCACTCATGAGTCAGGAAATTGTCGCCAGTGGCCGGACTGGGCTTCACAGGCAGTTCGAAATCACCGACGAGTCCGGGCATACCCTGCTGGTCGTGCCATTCCTGCAAGCGGTTGCTTGAAGGCCGGCAGATCCTGCAGCGCTGGCGCGTGACGCGTGCTTTCTAGGTGCGGAACAGGACGCCGCGGCGGGGGCGGTAAAGCCGCCACATGCTGTAGCCGAAGCCGACCGTGCCCGAGATGAATGCCGCGGCCAGAACGAGTAGTCCGGTCAGGATGTCGTGGGTATAGATTGCGGCCAACGCGCCGAGGATGACGGCTAGCGTTGCCATGTTGATCAAAGCCATGACCGTCTGGCCGGACACATAAAACAAGGTGTGCATTGCAACCTCCCTCTAGTTGCACACACGATTACAATCAGCCTACGTGATTCGCGTCTCCGCGCCCACTGGGTGTGTCGCCACGACGAGATCCTACTTCGCCTTTTGTCCGTTGGGGGCGAATGGTGGTCATTGAGGAATCCTCTGATACCTTGGCGGCGGCTGGGACAACCCGCTCCCTCGCGCCGCCACGTCCGCCGACTGACGCTCTGGTACTCCACGGGGCCGGTGAGCCGGCTGGCCTT
>CALMZR010000171.1 GCA_937870845.1 uncultured Chloroflexota bacterium | reverse complement strand
CCGAAGATGCCGAAGATCTGGGGGTACGGCGCTCGGGTCCTGGCGGCCGCGCGCGGCGTGGGGTGGGGATGAGCGCGAGACGGGACGGAGGAACGCTATGCGCCTGATTACCGGCGGCATCGCGCACGAGACGCACACCTTTTCCGCCGAGCCGACGACGCTGGAGACCCTCGGCGTCGTGCGCGGGGACGAACTGCTGGCGTACGCGGGGATGAACCACTCGGTCGGCGGCGTGATCGACGGCTGCCGGGCGGCCGGTATCGAGTTGGCGCCGACGCTCTTCGCCGGGGACGTGTCGACGGGCATCCCGGATCGGGAGACGTTCGAGTCGATCCTGGGGGAGCTGTGCGAGCGGATCGCCGCCGCGCTCCCCGCCGACGGGGTCGTGCTCACGCTGCACGGGGCGATGGTCGCCGAGGGGTTCCCGGACGCGGAGGCGGAGATCGCGCGCCGTGTGCGCGAGGTCGTCGGCGCCGAGATGCCGATCGCGGTGACGCTCGATCTGCACGCCAACATCGGGCAGGCGATGGTCGACCGGGTCGACGTCGTCACTACCTACGACACGTACCCGCACACCGACGCGGCGGAGCGGGCGCGGGAGGCGGTGGCGCTGCTGGCGCGGACGATTCGCGGCGAGATTCGGCCGACGATGGCGCTGGCGAAACCGCCGCTGATGCCCGTGCCACAGGGGATGGCGAGCGGCGAGGAGCCGTTTCGGTCGCTCTACGCCCGGGCCCATGAGATGGAGCGGACGGGCGAGGCGCTGACAGTGACGGTGGCGGGCGGGTTCGCCTACGCCGACGTGCCGGAGGCCGGGGTCGGGATGCTGGTGACCACCGATGGCGACCCGGAGGCGGCGCGGCGGCTGGCCGACGAGCTGGCGGCGCTGGCGTGGTCGCGGCGGCAGGAGATGGTCGTGCGCAACACGCCGCCGGGAGAAGCCGTGGCGCAGGCGATCGCCTTCGGGCGCGGGCCGGTGATGCTGGTGGACGTGGGGGACAACATCGGCGGCGGCACGCCGGGGGACGGCACGGTGCTGCTGGCCGAGCTGCTGGCCCAGAGCGCGGAGGAGGCGACGGTCGTCATCGCCGATGCCGAGGCGGCGGCCGCCGCATTCGCCGCCGGGGTGGGCGGGACGCTGCGCGCGGCGGTCGGGGGCAAGGTCGATCGCCTGCACGGCGACCCGGTCGCGGTCGAAGGGCAGGTGCGCCTGCTGTGCGACGGCCGTTGGGTGCACGAGGGGCCGGAGAACGCCGGGGTTCCGGTCGAGATGGGGCCGACGGCGGTGGTGCGCTGCGGCGGGGTGAACCTGGTGCTCACCTCGCGCAAGACGATGCCGGGCGACCAGCAGCAGTTGAAATCGGTCGGGATCGACCCGACGCGGCAGCGGATCATCGTGGTGAAGGCGGCGGTGCGCTGGCGGGGCGGGTTCGAGCCGATCGCGGCGCACGCCATCTACGCCGACACGCCCGGACTGGGGAGCGTCGACCTGAACCGATTCGACTACAGGCACATCCGGCGGCCAATCTTTCCGCTCGATCCGGAGGCGGTGTTTTCTGCGACGGCGTAAAGCGCGCCCATGCATCGCACAAAGCGCCCCAAGCAGCCCGTGTCATTCCGAAGGAGGAATCTCGGCTTCGATGAGATATCGTGTCGGTGACGCCGAGATTCCTCCTTCGTCGGAATGACGCGTTTTGGGCGCGCCGCTCATCTCAATTTCGACTCCCGACTCGTCAATACGTCCACGCGATCGGCACGTCGATGATGGTGGGTGTGTCGCGCGCGCTGGCCGCGACGACGGCGGCTTCCAGCTCGGCGGGAGAGTTGGCGCGGACGGCGGGGATGCCGTAGGCGGCGGCGAGCTTGACGAAATCGGGGTTCTCCAGGTCGACGGCGATGTAGCGGCGGTCGTAGCGCATGGCCTGGTCCATCTTGACCGCGGTGTAGGTCGAGTCGTTGAAGATGACGATGGGGAGGCCGACGCGGAACTGTTTGGCGGTGGCCAGCTCGTGCATGGTGAACTGGAAGCCGCCGTCGCCGACGATGGCGACGACGACCTTGTCGGGTTGGGCGATCTTGGCCCCGATGGCGGCCGGCATGGAGAAACCGAGGGTCAGATACCCGGCCGGGACGAGGAAGGCGCGCGGGGCATAGACCGGGTAGTGCTTCGCCGCGGCGTAGGTCATCATCGTGGTGTCGTTGACGAGGATGCCGTCGCGGGGGATGGCGCGGCGCAGGGCGGCCAGGTACGCGGCGTTCTCGGCCCCAAACTGGTTCTCCATGGCCGCGGCGCGCGTCCTGGCGATCTCGTCGGCGCACCAACCCGTATTGCCGATGCCGGCGGAGGCGAGGGCCACGGCCAGCGCCTCGGCGGTCTTGCGAGCGTCGGCGACGATGGCGCGACTGGGGCGGTAGTTGCGCTCGACCTCTTCGGGGTCGATGTCGACGCGGACGAGCGCGGCGGGGAGGCGCATGGCGCCGTCTTCGGTTTCGGCCCCGCCGAGCTTCGTGCCGAAGACGAGGGCCAGGTCGGCTTTGCGCAGGAGGGCGTCGACCGGGTTGCCCGTTCCCCAGAGGTTGCCGAGGGCGTAAGGGTGATCTTCCGGGATGACGCCCTTGCCCATCTGGGAGGTCAACACTGGGGCGCCGAGGCGATCGGCGATGGCGGCGATGGCGGCCCCGGCGTCGCAGGCGGCCGCGCCGCCGCCGGCGATGATGACGACGCGCTTGGCGTTAGCGATGTCCTCGACCGCGCCGGCGATCTGCTCGGCGGCGGGGCCGGGGCGCTCGACGACGACCGGGTCGGGGAAGACGATCTCGGCTTCGGCTTCGAGGACGTCGCGCGGAATTTCGACGTAGGTCGGGCGGGGGCGGGCGCTGGCCATGCGGGCGAAGGCGGCGTCAATGGCCGGGGCCACCTCGGCGACGGCGGTGGCGTGCGCTTGGGAAGCGGTGACGGGACGGATGGCCTCGGTCTGGTCGCGGATGTCGTGGTAGTGGCCCATCATCTTGCCGGCCCAGCGCTGGTCTTCGGCCGAGGCGACGACGAGGACGGGGGAGGAGTCGGTATAGGCCTCGCCGACGGCGGTGGCGACGTTGGTGACGCCGGGGCCGGTGATGACGAGGGCCACGCCGGGCTTGCCGGAGGCACGGGCGTAGCCGTCGGCCATGAAGCCGACGCCCTGCTCGTGGCGGCCGAGGACGTGCCGGATGGGGCTGTCGATGAGCGCGTCGTAGAGGGCCAGGGTATGCACGCCGGGGATGCCGAAGGCGACCTCGACCCCGTGCTCGGCGAGGGCGCGCACCACCGCCTGCCCGCCCGTCATCCGTTCCGCCATGTTCGTGACAGCTCCTTCCCTCGCGCGGCGCGGTTTGGTCGCGCCAGCCGCGGACTGATTCCCTGCCTGTCGATCCCGGAGGCAAGACCGCGCGGCAGATGATAGCGGGAGTGGGCTTCGGGGGCGGTCGGGATTGGCGCCGGATCGGCTATCGTCTCAGGAGGCGAAAAGCGGAGGCTGGAGCCGGAGGTCGAATGTAGGGGCGATGCAGGCATCGCCCGTGGCCGGCAGGGCCACAACGTGATTGCTTGGCGCCGACTGTCGGCCTGTGGCCGACGGGCGCAGCAAGCAGCGCCCCTACGGCGGTACGCCGGTACGCCGACCTTCGACGATGGAGGAGAAGAGCGGTGTTCGAGCGAATCGTGGTGGCTTTGGATGGGTCGGACGTGTCGGAGGCGGCGTTGCGGGCCGGCGCGGAGGTGGCGAAGGGACTGGGGGCGCCGTTGCATCTGCTGCGGGTGGCGGATATCGCCGTGACGCCGTGGGGGCCGACCGCCGCCGCGGCCGCCTACGCCGAGATCACCGACGAGATGGCGCAGGAGACGCGCGAGGCGGAACAGTATCTCGAATCGCTCGCCGCCACGCTGCGCCAGGAGGGGCGGACCGTCACCACCGAAGTGCGCTCCGGCCCGGCCGTCTCCGAGCTGATCGAGGCGGTGACGCCGAGCGATCTGCTGGTTGTCGCCTCGCACGGCCGCTCCGGGCTGAAGCGGCTGGTGCTGGGGAGCGTGGCGGAAGAGGTCATCAAGAACGCGCCGGCGCCGGTGCTGGTGGCGCGAGCTGGTGCAATACCGAGGTAGCCCCGACCGGCGGAGTCCAAGAAGGCGATCAAGGCGTCAGCGCCTCCGGATCGCTCTGGACCCATTGGCCGAGATCAATTCATCCAGGAACGGGTATGACTTCAGCGAAGTAGCGCGAGAACAACCTCTTGACCTCTGGGTCGTCTTGATCGGGGCCAATGACATCGCAATGGGCGCGATTGTCGCGCATGGAAGCGTCGTTCTGGATTGGCGAATGTACGACGGATTGCCCGGGTACGGTTCGAATCTGTCCAACCAAGGCTTCGTAGACGCCGCAGTCCATGGGGTTCCTGGCTCGCATCCGCGTATCTTCCGGAGTCGAGTAGCGAGACCAATCTGTCGAAAGCTCATACGCGTTGGGCGACGTCATCCGTCCGACAAACGCGGAAGGAGCAATCTCGCCGTTCTTTCGCCGCCAGGTTCGATGGACGTGGCGAAAGAGCAGATCATCGTCGGGGACATCCTCTATCGGCCAAGCCGCCTCGCTCACTCGGTCATCCAGACCAGGAGCCAATGGGGAATCGATGACGGATCGAGCGTTGCTTTGACTTGCTTTCCCCGGCGGCCATCGTCACCGTAAAAGCGAATCTCTCTTTGGGGGTCCGACGACACGGCGAAAAGCAATTGTCGATCGCCGGATCGCACATCGATGTCGAGACCTCCGTTGGCGCCAGGAAGCATTTCGACATCCTCGACAATCACCCCATGATGAGTCGCCAACAGGGTCGCGAACGCTATCAAAACCTCAGCGGCTCTGGACCATGTGTGCTCGGAAAATCCTGGCGTGCCATTGCCATCCCAGTCGTCGGGCAGATCCAGCAATGCTCGCGACTCGTCGATCGCAGCTATCACATTCGTCAGGCGATCAGGAACTTGCAGCCCGTAGAGGGTGATGAGCGCTCCGAGTTCGGGCTTGCCGTTTTTCTTTCTGAGGGCCAGTGCAGCAGTCTTCGCATCGCGCGTTTTCATGGTGGACCTGGACTCATGGGCCGCAACGGCGTGAGGGTGACGGCGTGAAGCCTATCACACACCAGAGCAGACGAAGGAACGATTTTGCCAGGTCGCTAACTGAAGATGAAGGCAAGCGAGTCGGTGACGCCCCACGGAGAATCCCTTTCGACGACGCCAAGGAGCATCCACAACGATGAGCGCCAGCTACAGGTCAATGGCCGCATCCGCCGGAACCAGTAACTCCCGGCCAACCTCCTCCGGGCTGGCAAGCGCACACAGCATCAAATCCAGGGCCAGCTCGGCGCGGAGAAGATCGAGGACGTGGCGGACGCCGGAGGCGCCGCCGACGGCGAGACCCCAGTAGACGGGGCGGCCGATGAGGACGGCGCGGGCGCCGAGGGCCAATGCTTTGAGGATGTCTGTGCCACGGCGGATGCCGCCGTCGAGGAGGAGCTCGCCGCGGCCGGCGACCGCTTCCGCTACCGCCGGCAACGCGTCGAGGGCGGCGACGGCGCTATCGAGCTGGCGGCCGCCGTGGTTGGAGACGATGACGGCGCTGGCGCCGTGGTCGAAGGCGAGGCGGGCGTCCTCGGGGTGCAGGATGCCTTTGGGGATGACGGGCAGGGGGGAGAGGGAAGCGAGCCAGTCGAGGTCGTCCCAGGTGAGGGCGGATTCCCAGGACGCGCCGATGTAGGAGGTGAGCGCCGAACCGACGCCCGAGGACTGGAGCTGCTGGTGGTCGGGCGATTGCAGGTTGGCGAGGATCAAGCCGTCGGGCATGGTGAAACGGTTGCGCTCGTCAGCTTCGCGGCGGCCGAGGAGGGGAACGTCGACCGTGACGACCAGCGCCGAGGCCCCGGCGGCGGCGGCGCGCTCGACGAGATCGCGGGTGATAGCGCGGTCGGAAAAGACGTAGAGCTGGAACCACCATGGGCCGTTGGCTTGGCCGATCTCCTCCATGGGGACGGTGGCGGCGGTGCTCATGGTGTAGATCGCGCCGGCGTCGCGGGCGGCCTGGGCCGTGGCGCGCTCGCCGGCGTCGTGGGCGAGGCGGTGCATGCCGGAGGGGGCGATCAGGACCGGCAACGAGACCGGTTGGCCGAGGAT
>CALMZR010000170.1 GCA_937870845.1 uncultured Chloroflexota bacterium | reverse complement strand
CTGTTCTGAATGCGGGGAATCGGCGGCGCTCTCCTCGTCTGGCGGAACGACGCCTGTTTCCGCGCGCCGCTGTAAACTTTACATCCGACCTATCCCATCCTCCCGGAGCCGATGACCGCGATGCCCGGAACACCAGCAACAACACTGACCATCACGCTGGAGCTTCCGGAAGGACTTCTGGCCGCGCTGGATTCGGTCGACGGTCTCGCCGACAGGGCGTGGCGGGCGCTGATCCTCGATCTTCTCCGCGACGCCGAGATCACTCAAGGGCAGGCAGCCAAGCTCCTTGGCGTGACCCGATACGACATCCTGAACCTCATGGCATCGCGGCACATTCCTTCGGGGCCAAGGACCGCCGAGGAAATGCGCGAAGAGATCGAAATGGCTCGCCGGTTCCGGGCGACATCCGCCAATGGCAGCGGTTAGCGACAGCAGCCCGCTGATTTCCTACTCCGCCATCGGCCGACTCGATCTCCTGCAAGCCCTTTTCACCGAGCTCATCGTGCCCCCAGCCGTGTGGCGAGAAGTCGTCACCGACAGTGATGACAAGCCAGGCGCCCGCGACGTGCTGCAGGCAGGATGGATCGTCCGGCGGTCGCTTCCCCAGCAACGCCTCCCCAGGTCGATTGCGGCGCTGGACCCTGGCGACGCAGAGGCCATCGCTCTCGCTTCCTCCATGCAGCCGAGTATGGAGATCCTTCTGGACGACTATCGGGCGCGACAGGTGGCCCGGACACTCGGTCTGAACGTCGTCGGCAGCGGCGGCGCGTTGCTGTTGGCAAAGGACGCCGGCCTCATCGCCGCCGTTCGGCCCATGCTCTTCGCATTGCGTGCCGCCGGACTCTATCTTGGCAACCGGGCGCTTCGTGAACTCTTGGCCCTCGCCGGTGAGTCATAGTCGATCGGCCCGCTGCTTGCACCGTCCAGTTTGCTCCCTACACCCCGCGATTCCTCACCCGGTTGCAGAAACCGCGCTACCCGTCGGTCAGGAACCGGACCACTTCGTCGATAAAGAGCTCCGTCGCCGAGTCCATCGCCACGTGCCCCTGCCCCGGCAGGACGACCGTCCGCGCGTTCGGCAGCGCCGCGGCCGCCGCGTGGGTGGCCCGGTGCATGTGCGGCGGGCTGGCGCCGCCCAGCAGGAACAGCGTCGGCACGGCGACGCCGCGGAACCGCTCCGGCTCGAACACGTAGGTCTCCAGCGCCCGCAGCTCGCGGGGGATGGTGTGCGCCGCCGCCATCCGCGCCGCCCAGGCCGGCGTCGTCCGCATCTCCGCCAACGCCTCGGGCGGCACGCCGACCAGCTCCCCCATCATCACCTCCACGACGCCCTCCCGGTCCCCCGCCGCGAGGCGCTCTTCGAGGCGCGCGACCGAGTCCGGCGGGGAGATGAACGGCTCGTTGAGACGGTACGGCGGCTCGTACAGGACCATCTTCCGAATGTTCGACGTCAGCAGCGCCGCCTCCAGCCCGGTCATCGCGCCGTAGGAGTGGCCGAGGTAATTGACCGGGCCGCTCGTGGCGGCGATGACGTCGATGGCCGCGGCCGTGTCGGCGAACTCGCGCTCGATCGCGTACCCCTCGCTGTCGCCGCTGTCGCCGCTGTCGCCGCTGCCGCCGCGGCCGCGGCGGTCGAAGGCGTAGACGGTGAAGCGTTCCGCCAGCGCGGGCAGCACAGACGCCCAACGGTGGTGACTGGCGGAGATGCCGTGGACGAGGAGGAGGGGCGGCCCGTCGCCGCTGCGCCAGTAGGCGATGGGCGCGCCATCCCTGGCCGTCACCGTGCCCATCTGCTCCTGACCGCGTTCGGCGTCCGCTGCCGGCATGTGCGCCCTCCGTGCCCCACCCGACCCGCGGCGCCGCCGCGGATGCGACCGCACGTCAGGATACGGCGCCGGCCGGCGTGCCGTGAACTTCGGGAAGTTCGGGAAGTTCGGGGAGGCGGGAGCTGCGCCCGCGCGTCGCCGCACGGCCCTCATGGCCCCGGTCCACGCGCTACGGGCGGTCACCTCCCCGCGCCGCCGCACGAGGCGGATCGAGGCTGGCCATCGCCACGCCAATCAAGGTCCGCAGCGCCGTGACGGCCTGGACGAATGTCGCTCCGGCGACGAGCGAGCGGGAAGCGACCGGGACGCGGGCATTGGCGACGGCGCCGCTCCGCTGCCGCGCCGCGTGGACGAGCAAATCGTTGCGGCGCATGGCGGCCACTGCGTCGATCGTGCTGGGATGGGGAATCATGGCGAACTCCTTACTCATGAGATGGGCGTGAGTTCAGGGCAAGACCCGAACGCGGCTAGTCCGGGACGCAGACCGCGTAGGCCTGGATCGACTTGGAGCCGGGAGTCTGCGTGGCCACGCTGGCGAACCAGCGGGTCGGTGGTTCCTCGCCAAGGGAACCGGCCGGGACACTCGAAAGCGCCGTGATCGACGTCGTGGCATCGACGGAAACGCTGAACCCGCCGCCCGTGGCATGCTCGCCCGCGTTGCAGTCGGCAAACGAGCTGGCCGAATGGGCCGCGGTCTTGGCATCGGCGTCGCCATACCGAATCACCGACGCTGGCGACGGACCGGTGGGTCCGGTTGGGCCCGTTCGCCCCGGCGAACCCAGTTCGCCGCGCGATCCCGTCTCGCCGCGCGGGCCGGTCGGACCCAGGTCGCCTTGGGGTCCCGTGGGGCCGGTGGGGCCGATGGCGCCGCGCGGCCCCGGCTTCTTCCTTTCGGCCTCCACCCCGCCGGCCGGCGCCTCGGCTCCAGGCTCCGCGTCGGTGTCTGGCGGATTGACGATCGGCGCCGTAACCGGCTCTTGAACGTCGCCGGTGGCCGCGGCGGGCGGGCGTGGCTTGCCGGCGCGACGGCTCCGCTTGCCGTTGCGGGATCGGCTGCCGTCTTGCCCGGGATCTTTGCGGCGCTCTGCCTCGCCCTTGGATCGTGCGGCGACATCGCCCAGACCCAGCAGGGCGAGCGCCGCCAAACCAGCCGCCCCGAGCGAGCGGACGGCGTCGCGCCGTCCGGCCGCGCCGAGCAGGAGCGCGAGCGGCCGCGTCCGTTCGTCCACCTCCACGGCGTCCCTCCTTTCCCATCAGGCGTCTGCCTCCACTCTGCCCGTCGCTTGGAGGCGGCGCTACGCGCAGCGGCCACGCACTGCCCACGCGCACATGGCTTCATCGCCGCAGGCGATGGGATACACTCGCCACTCACCTGCGCCGGGCGCACGCTTCACCGAAACGGCGACGTGGAAGAGAATCCATGCCCTGCCAACCGACCGCCTTCGGGATGACCCTGCGCCAGCTGCGCCTCGCCGCCGCGCTCTCGCAGGAAGCGTTGGCCGAGCGTGCCGGGATGAGCCTGCGCGGGGTCAGCGACCTGGAGCGGGGAGCGCGCCAGGCGCCCTACCTGGCCACCGTCGGGCGACTGGCCGACGCGCTCGACCTCGGCCCGGAAGACCGGCAGGTCCTGCTGGCCGCGGCGCGCCCCGCCGCGATGCCCGAAGCGAGCCCCGGCTCACTCGCTGCCGGGCCCCGGCTGTCTTCACCACTGACGCCGCTGATCGGCCGGGAGCGAGAGGCCGCCGAGCTGGACGCCCTGCTCGCGGCGGGCGTCGTTCGGTTGCTCACCGTCACGGGGCCGGGCGGCTCCGGCAAGACGCGCCTGGCCCTGGAGGTGGTGGGCCGGTTCCAGGAGGCGTTCGCCGATGGGGTCGTCCTCGTCGATCTGTCGCCGCTGCGAGATGCGGCCCTCGTCCTGCCCGCCATTGCCGGCGCCCTTGGCGTGCGCGAGCGGATCGGGCATCCCCTCCTGGAGACGCTGGCCGCGTTTCTGGGCCCGCGGCGGGTGCTGCTCCTGCTCGACAACTGCGAGCAGGTGCTGGAGGCCGCGCCGGATCTCGCCACGCTCCTGGCCGCCAGCCCCGGTCTGACCGTGTTCGCGACGAGCCGCGAAGTCCTGCGCATCCGCGGCGAGCGCGTCTTCCCGCTGCAACCCCTGCCGCTCCCCGCCGAACGCTGCCTCCCCATCGACGAGCTCGCCAGGGTCCCCGCCGTCGCGCTGTTCGTGGAGAGGGCGCAAAGCGCCGCCCCCAGCTTCGCACTCACCCCCGAGAACGCGGAAGCCGTGGCCAGCATCTGCCGGAGGCTGGACGGCCTGCCGCTCGCCATCGAGCTGGCCGCGACTCGGGTGACGGTCTTGCCGCCACTGGAGTTGCTGAATCGCCTTGCGCGCCCTCTGCCGCTCCTCACGGACGGGAGCCGCGACTTGCCGCCACGCCAGCGCACGATGCGCGAGGCGGTGGCCTGGAGCTACGACCTCCTGACCGGCGACGAGCAGCGCTTGTTCCGGCGGCTCTGCGTCTTCGTTGGCGGGTGGACGCTGGAGGCCGCGGGAGCGGTCGCCGCGCCAGGAGACGACGCCGAGCTCCTCCAGGGACTTGCCTCGCTCGCCGACAAGAGCTTCATCAGACTGCATGCGCGGGGTGATCTACCCCGGTATGGGATGTTGGAGACGATCCGCGAGTTCGGGCTGGAGCAGCTCGCGGCCAGCGGGGAAGAGATGGCGGTGCGCGCGGCGCATGCGTCCCACGTTCTTGCCTTCGCCGAGGAGGCGGAAGCCGGCGAGTTTTCCCTCTTCACCAGGGACGATCCCAAGGGGCCTCGCTACTCGGCGGACCTGGCCCGCTGGCTCGACCGCATGGAGGCCGAGCTCGACAATCTGCGCGCGGCGCTGGCGTGGCTGGACGAGCAGGAGGGCGGGGAACGGCTGGCGCGGCTCGCCGGGGCCCTGGCCTGGTTGTGGTGGGCGCGCGCCTACGCCAGCGAAGGGTGGCGATGGTATGAGAGGGCGCTCGCCAAGCTTGACCCGGACCCAACCCGGCAACGGGCCCTGCTGTCGATCGCGCTCAGCTCGCTGGCGCACCGCAGCGTCGACGACCGGGCGATGGCGCTCGCGGAACGCGCCCTCGCGGTCGCGCGCCAGTCGGGCGATGCCCATGCCATCGCCCACGCCCTCTACCACGTGGCGATCGCCGCGCACTGGCAGGGGGATCTCGATCGCGCGTGGGCGACACATCAGGAAGCGCTCGCCTCCTGGCAGGCGCACGGAGCGCGGTTCTGGCCGGCGATGGTCCTGGGGCACCTGGGGGCCATCGCCCGCCAACGCGGCGACCTGGCGACGGCGCAACAGTTCTCGTCCGAGGCACTGGCGCTGCACGAATCGGTGGGGAACCAGTGGGGCGCCGCGACGGCGCTCGGCAACCTCGGCGCGGTTGCTCTCGAGCGCGGCGATCTCCCCGAGGCCGCGCGCCGGCTGCGGCGCAGCCTGGCGCTGCATCGCGTCCACGGCGACGAAGCCCTCAGCGCCGCCCAATTGCCGCGGATGGCGCGCGTTGCGGCCGCCCGGCAGCACCCGGCGTTGGCCGCCCGCCTCCTCGGCGCGACGCGGGCCGTGCAGGACCGCTACGGCACGCTCCTCTACCCGTGGGCGGCGCCGCTGCTCGCCGATGTCGAAGCGATCGTGCGCGAACGCCTTGGGGATGACGCCTTCGCGGCGGCCGAAAGCGCCGGTCGCGGCCTGGCTGTGACCGAGGCGGTCGCCGCGGCCGAGGATTTCGCCCAGGCCATGGAGGCGGCCATGGCAGAACCCGCGGCTCCCGACCCGGGCGGGCTCTCCCCGCGCGAGCTCGACGTCCTGCGCCAGATCGTCGCCGGCCGCACCAACGCCGAGATCGCCGCGGCGCTCTTCATCAGTCCCCGCACCGCCAGCACGCACGTCAGCCACATCCTGGCCAAGCTTGGCGTCGCCTCCCGAACCGAGGCCGCCGCCTGGGCCATTCGCCACGGGCTGGGATGATTGCGCCCCCAGGCACTCATCGTCGCGGAATACGTAGCCCCGATACGTACTTCGTCGGATGCGCCGGCAGGCGCATCCGTGGACGATGGCGCCCTGGCATTCCGGCCATGCGGTTGATTCTGGCGGACTCCGTCACGATGTTCCGCCTGGAAGAGGGGCGCAACATGTCCGTCGCCACAGCACGACCAATGATCCCGGCGTCGCCCATCGACGACGAAGCCGTTGCCGCATTCCGAGACGATTTTCGCGGTCCGCTTCTGCAGCCGGGCGACGAAGGCTACGATGCCGCGCGCCGGATCTGGAACGCGATGATCGACCGCCGCCCGGCCCTGATCGCCCAATGCACCGGTGTCGGCGATGTGATGCGGGCCGTCGACTTCGCGCGTCGCCACGACCTGCTGCTGGCCGTGCGCGGCGGGGGACACAATGTCGCGGGGAACGCCATCTGCGACGACGGCCTGGTGATCGACCTCTCCCCGATGAAGGGCATCCGTGTCGACCCCGCCGCCCGCACGGTAAGGGCCGAAGGGGGCGTGACCTGGGGCGAGCTGGACCGCGAAACGCAGGCGTTCGGGCTGGCGACGGTCGGCGGCACCGTCTCGACGACCGGGATCGCCGGCTTGACCCTTGGCGGCGGGTTCGGCTGGCTGATGCGGCGGCACGGGTTGGCTTGCGACAATCTGCTCGCCGCCGACGTCGTCACCGCGGATGGCCGCCTCCTCCGCGCCAGCGCGACCGAGAACCCCGAGCTGTTCTGGGGCCTGCGCGGCGGCGGCGGCAACTTCGGGATCGCTGCGTCCTTCGAGTTCCGGTTGCACGAGGTCGGCCCGACGGTGCTGGCGGGGCCGATCTTCCACCCCATCGAGGCGGCGCGCGATCTCCTCCGGTTCTTCGGCGAGCACGGCCCGACGCTGCCGGAGACGGTCGGGTGCATGGCGGCGTTGGTGACCTCGCCCGACGGCATCCCGCTGGCGGCGCTCTTCCCTGTCTACGCCGGACCGCTCGATCGCGGCGAGGAGGCGCTGCGCCCGCTGCGGCAACTCGGATCCCCGGTCGCCGATCTGGTCGCGC
>CALMZR010000169.1 GCA_937870845.1 uncultured Chloroflexota bacterium | reverse complement strand
GACGGCATCTCGTACAGCTCCCCCTCGATGATCTCGTAGCGGCGCCCGTCGTCGGGCAGCGACAACAGGTCTTCGTAGGTCCAGGAGCCGGGGGCTGGTCTGGTCAGCGCCATCGTCATCAGTCCTTTGCGAGAAGCCTGCCTGGCGGCCTCACGCCTCGGTCGCTTCTTCGAAATCCCGGACCCGGGCGAAGACGGCGGCAAGGGGAAAGACCGCGCCGCCGAGGACCGGCGAGATCAACACCCCGTCCCCTGACAGCGTCTCGAGGGTGTGAAAGGCATCCCGGCCGAGGGCGAGCAGCTCGATCGTGCGGGTGCTGGGATCGACCAGCCAGTACTCGCGCACCCCGGCGCGGGCGTACAAGGCGCGCTTGGTCAGCCGGTCGTGTCCAGGATTGGACGGGCTGATGACCTCGATGAGGAGGTCAGGTGGGCCTTCCACGCCGCGCAGCACGGGGACCGCGGCGCTCCCCGGCAGCAACACGATGATGTCTGGGATAACCGGATTAGCGCCGGGGAAAAACACGTCGACCGGGGCGGTCACGAGTTCCCCGCCGAGTTCCTCGATGATCGGGGCAAGCAGACGCATCAGCGTGGAGATGGTCACCCCATGGTTCCAGTTCGCCGAGGGCATCTCGTACAGCTCTCCCTCGATGATCTCGTAGCGGCGGCCGTCGTCGGGCAGCGAGAAGAGATCCTCGTACGTCCACGCGCCGGGTGCTGGTCTAGTCTGGGCCACGTCACGTCCCTCCGGGGGTCGGGCGTAGTATAGCGAGGCCCACTAGGCGGTGAGCTCGTGGACAAACTTGGAGAGGACGTTCAGGTACTCGTCGACGTCTGCGTCCGCGTGGGCAACGCCGACGCATGGGCCGGCGGAGTAGATCGCCTCCCAGACGCCCCGGTTGGCGAAGTAGACGCGCTGCAGATCGGCCACGTCGCGGCGGAAGCCGCACCGCGCCTCTTCGGCATTCGCCGGCAGATTCCCGTCGTGGGCGTAGCCGGAGCGGGGGAAGAGGCGATGCGCCCGCCATGGCAGCCCCGCGTCCGCCGCGGCCGATTCGATGCCGTCGGCCAACCTGGCGCCCAATACCGCCGTCCGCGCGTAGGCGTCGTCATTGAGGACCGTGCCGAGCGCGGCGCGAGCGGCGGCCATCGAAAGCGCATTGGCGAAGAGGGTCCCTCCGGCCGCGATCTCGGCGTGCGGATCGTCCGGGTCCGGCCGCTCGAAGACAGCGGCAAGGGCGGCGGTCATGCCATAGGCGCCGAACGGCAGCCCGCCGGCCGCGGACTCGCCGAGGGTCACCAGGTCCGGCTCCAATCCCCACTCCCGGGTCAACCCGCCAGGTCCGCAGACCTGGGTGTGCGTTTCGTCGATCACGAGGAGCGTGCCGGTGTCGCGGGTCAGCCGCCGCAACGCGTCGTGGAACCCTGGCGCCGGCTGAATCACGCCGGCATTGGTCATGGCCGGCTCGGTGACAACGCAGGCGACATCGCCCGCCGCCAGCGCGGCCTGCAGCGCCTCGGGGTCGTTGAACGGCACGATGCGAACGCGATGCGCGGCGCCGGGATCGACCCCAAGGTACTCGGCGACGAGACCGCCGCTGCCCGGGGCGAAGAGCATCTCGTCCGCGTGGCCGTGGTAGCGGCCATCGAACATCACCACGATCGGTCGCCCCGTGGCCACCCGCGCCAGGCGCATCGCCTCGACGTTGGCGGTCGTCGCCGCCAGGGTGAATTGCCAGCGGGGCCGCCCGTAACGCCGGCCCAGCTCCTCCGCGACCCAGATCGCGTCTTCCGTCGGCAGCAGGAACTGCCATCCCCTGGCCGTGCGCTCGGCCACCGCCGCAGCGACCGCCGGCGGGGCAAACCCACAGAACAGGCTCATGTCGGCGAGGTTGAAATCGAGGTAGCGGAGCCCGTCGGCGTCGGTGAAATGGGGGCCCGCGCCGGAGACGGCAAAGGGCGCGCCCTGGGCGTTCAGACCGTGGAACCAGCTCATGGGGTAGCCGTGCGGCATGGAGGCCCGCGCCCGCGCCCGCAGCGCGGCGGACGCGGGATGGGTTTCGGCAAACCGCTGGTTTTCGCGGTCGGCGAGGGCGGCGACATGGGAGTCGTTCATGGATGATCGTCCACCGGCAACAATCAGAAGCCCCATCGCCAGAAGGGATGGGGCTTCGTATCCTATTGATTCGCGAGACACGGCGCAAGCCGCAACCAGAGAGTCTCAGGGCGCGGGGGTCGCCTCTCCGGCAGCCTTCGAGAAGCCTGGCGATCCCACGCCCATCCGCACCCCGGTTACAGGCGGAGCGCCGACGCCGGGGATCTCCTGCACGATGGCCCCGGCCGCATCGCGGATCGTGATCGTCACGCGGGATTGGTCGTCGACCAGGGTCTGGCCGTCCTCGCTCACCTCCGGGTAGCCGTCGATGGTGACTGTGCCGGTGAACACACCGGCTGCATCGGAATGCAGTTGAACACCGGTGAAGTGGATGGTGCGAGGACCCGTCGGCTCCCAGGTTCCGACTTGGGGACCGACGAACGTGACGCCGCTCGGTCCCGTCTGGGTAGCTGGGAGCCCCTGGATGTTGGTTCCGTCGGCGAAGAAGACCGCCAGCGACGGGCCGGCCGGAGTGGTCACGTTCCAGACGCCAACGATCGGATGACGGGCCAGGGCGCCGGGAGGGGTCTCCTGGGCGGCCGCGTGCCCGGCCCGGTTGCTCAGTCCGAGGGCCGCCGCGGCAACGCCCGCGTGAGCCAGCGCGGTGCGGCGATTCATTCCAGTCGGCGATGCGAGAGGCGAAGATGTCACGACGAACCTCCTGGTGGTCAACGAAGCCATGCCGCCAAAATCCGGATTCGGGTCCGTCACGCCATCATGCACTCCTTGCTTCCCCTTGGGACGATCGGCGCCGGGCGCCGCCGGGTTATGGCGTCTCGGCGCCCGCGGCGCCTGCTGGCGTCAGGGTGAGGACGTAGATCGTTTCCGGCTCCGGGCCGATGTTGCGCAGCCCGCCATCAGCGCGCTTGGCGATGTCGGCGTCCCCTGCCGCGCCCACCTCCAGGACCAGGCCGCCGGGGTCCGGGGCGGGGACCTCGCCCTCCGCGGGAAGGGTGGCGCGAGCCAATGTGACGTCGACCGGGCCGGGGGGCAGTCTGGGCACGGAATACTCCTCGTTGTAGTCGAGGTAGTCCGACTGGGCCGCCGGACCATTGCGCACGGCCCCCGCGAAGATGCCGCCACCGACGATATGCACGGCACTTGTACCGCGATTCGCAAATGTTGCCGGCATGTCGTACGCGAAGAGGGCGGTGTCGCCTGGAGAGAGGGCCACTTCCGTCCCCGGCGGCACGTCACCGGAGTCCGGAGCGACGCCCGATCCGCGAAAGACCCGTAGCGGACCATCGACGCGAACGGACAACTCGCCCTCGATCACGTGCGTAATCATGGGACCGGGACAGCAGATCCGAGTTTGCGTCCAAGATTGTGCCGATGCCGGCCCTTCTGCGCCGGGATCGAGCGAGACGTTCCAGAGGAGAAAGTCGAGGTTGCCGGCCTCGGGGATCATCTCAGCCGGCAGCGTCGTCGCGAAGACGGTATCCAGCGCCGTCTCCGGGGCAAACACCGAGCGGATCGCGGCCACGATCTGGCCGTCGAGGCGGCCGGGCGTGGCCAGGAGGAACGCAAACCCCAGTGTCAGGAGCACGAGCAGCGCCGTGGCCATCTGCATCGCGGCCCAGCCGAACCGCGCGGCGGCTCGCGGCGCGGCGGGCGGTTCCACGCCCGTGTCGGGTTGCCACGGGTTGAGCGGCTGGTGCGGGGCATGGACGAGCACCCGCACCTGATGCGGATCGACGGCGCCCTTCCCGTTCGACGGCGCCGCCAGGAGCGCCCGCATTCCATCATTGACGCGGGCGCGCGCGGCGGCGGGCGGCGGCGCCAGGGTCATGGCATGGACGCGGCGCAGGGTTTCGGCGAGGAAGGGAGCCTCTCCCGTGATATCGGGATCGCCCGCATCGTCGACCAGCGCGTTCCAGAGGCGATTCAGCTCGGCGTCCGCAGTTCGTCCGTCAGGCATCCCGTTCTCCCGTTGGCGCCGGGCCGCTGCCGAGCAGTCCGCGCAGTTGGGCGATGGCGCGCGATTGCGCCGTCCGCACCGCCCCTTCGCTCTTGCCGAGGATGCTGGCGATCTCCCTGTCGGTCAGGCCGGCGAAGCGCATCTCGCAGACCCGCCGCCGGTCGGGCGGCAGGGAAGTCAGCAGCAGGCGCAATCGTTGGTGATCATCGGCGGCGATGGCGCGCTCTTCCGGCGACGGGGCCGGGTCGACGATCTCCGCGACGTCCTCGATCTGCTGCTGGGGCCGGCGCGACCGCCGCGTCTGCCGGGTGCAGACCTCGTTGTGGGCGATGCGAAAGAGCCAGGGGCGGAAGCTGTCGCCGCGGTCGACGAAATGGGGCAGCCCCGCCATCGCGTTGGCGAAGACCTGTTGCGCGGCATCGGCCGCCTCATCCCAGTCGCCGAGGCAGTAGTAGCAATAGCGCAGCATGTCGTCGCGGTAGCGCTCGTAGAGCGGGGCGAAGGCGAGGCGGTCGAGGCGCGCGGCGGCGGCCAGGTCGGCGTCGCTGGGGAGCGACGCTGCGGGCTGGGTCTCCGCTCGCGACGGGATGCGCTGTGCGCTCATAGGGATCTCCGGCGCCGGGCGAGCATACCCGTTCTGCACCAAAGAACCGTTGGCGGAGAAAAGTGTTACAGCGTTGTATTGCGGCGGCTGCGCGCGGCTATTGCCGCCCGGAATCGCCGCCAGCCTCTAGACTCCTCACATGACCGAGTCACGCGCGAATCCGCGACTCCCCTATGAATCCC
>CALMZR010000168.1 GCA_937870845.1 uncultured Chloroflexota bacterium | reverse complement strand
AGACGCCGAGCTTGTTGAGGATGCCGCCGACGTGCGTGTGGACGGTGCGCACGCCGATCGAGAGCGCCGCCGCGATCTCTCGATCCGAGCGACCCTCCACCAGCAGGCGCAGCACGTCCCGTTCGCGCCCGCTCAACGAAGATCCGGACTCGTTGGACAAGAGCGGCGCCCCATTGTGATCCAGGAAAATGGTCGACGCATCGAGCGCCAACGCCACGCCGACGGCATCCTCGATGGCGAGCGATCGTCCCGACTGCCACGCCGCCGCGAACCGCTGCGAGCCAAGGGCCGCCCGCGCGGCGTCGATCGCTTGCTCATAGCCGGCCCGAATCGGCTCGCGGATCCTCACCCCGGCCTGCTCGTGCTGGGCCTCAGCGCAGCCGAAGAACCGCACTGCCATCTCCGTCTCACCGAGAGCTGCCTGGATCTGCGCCAGCCGCAGGAGGGCATCGGCCACGCCAAGCACATCACGTTCCTCCCAGTGGTTGGCCAGGCTCTCCTGGTAGACGGGGAGGGCTGCCGCCCACTCGCCTCGCTCTCGGAAGTTGTCGGCGAGCAGGTGGAGGGTCACTCCGAGATTCCAGCGGTCGCCGATCTCGCGAAAGGTCGCCGCTGCCGCTTCGAACAGCGGGCTGGCGCGATCGTAGTCCCGCTGATATTCCGCGGTCATGTAGGCGAGACACCTCCGGGAATAGGCGACGCCCCAGTCGTCGCCGATCGCCGCAAACTGCTCCAGGCTGTCCGACAGCAACGCGATTGCACGCTCCACGTCGTGATCGAGATCGTCAGCGATGTGCCCGAGGTGATGGACTACCATCGCCGTCCCCCAGCGGTCGCCGCAGCTCTCGAAGAGCGCCAGCGCGTCCTCGCTGTATGCCTTCGACGCGACGTAGTCCGCGGTACGCCACGCGAGCAAGGCAGCCCCAGCGGCTGCCCTCCCGGCCGCGGACGCCGGCCGACTGCCGGCCGTGCGTGCGCGCTCGAACCAGGAACGCCCCTCCCGAACGTGGTTGCGCAGGAACCAGAACCAATACAGCGCCCCAGCCAAGCGCAGGCCAGTCTCGATGTCGCCATCGATGAGCGACCAGTCGAGCACGGCACGCAGATTCGGCAACTCCGTTTCCAGGCGGGCGATCCAGACGGGCTGCTCCGCGCCGCGCAGCGCCGGTTCGGCCTGCTCGGCGAGGTCGCGGAAGTAGCGCGCGTGCGCCTGCCGAGCCGCCGCCTGTTCGCCGGCGGCGGCCAACTGCTCCGAGGCATACTCGCGGATGGTCTCGAGCATGGTGAAGCGCGGCTCGGGCTCGCCGCCAACCGGCACGACGAGGCAGCGGTCGACGAGCGAGGCCACCCGATCGAGGACGGCGACATCGGTTGCGGTGGCATCACCCGCAACTTGGGCAGCGGCATCGAGCGTGAATCCGCCGACGAAGACCGCGAGGCGGCGGAAGAGGCGCTGTTCGTCAGGATCCAGTAGGTCGTAGCTCCAAGCAATGGCGTCGCGCATCGTGCGCTGCCGGGACGGCGCATCCCGAGGACCTCCGGTCAGGAGAGGAAGGGGCCTGGCGAGATGGGTCGCCAGGGCGCCCGGGGAGAGGACCCTCATCCGTGCGGCGGCGAGCTCGATGGCCAGGGGCAACCCGTCCAGGCGCTGGCAGATGCGCCCGACATCCTGCGCGTTGGCCGGGGTCACGGCGAACCCCGGCCGAACCGCCTCGGCGAGCGCGACGAACAGCTGCACGGCAGCGGACGCCGTGATCGCTTCCAGGTTCGACGCGCCCGCGTCCGCCGGAAGCGACAAGGGAGCGATGGGGAGCGCGTGCTCGCTCGTCAGTCGCAGCGGCTCGCGGCTCGTGACCAGCATGGTCAGTCCGGGGCACGCGGCGAGAAGCTGCGCCAAGGTGAGCGCCGCGTCGATCACCTGCTCGACGTTGTCCAGCACGAGGAGGAGATGCGCCGTCACCAGCCGGTCGATCAGGTCGTCGAGGGCGCTGCGCTGCCCGGACTCGCCGACTCCAAGGGCGCGGGCGATGGCGGGGAGGACGAGGTCCGCCACGCGAATCGTTTCCAGTGGGACGGACACGACGCCGTCCGGGAACCGCGGGGCCATTGCCGCCGCCACGTGATGGGCCAAGCGAGTCTTGCCCACCCCGCCAGGACCGATGAGCGTCACGAGCTGGACATCCGCTCGCACGAGGAGCTCGGAGATCACGATCACCTCGCCCTCGCGCCCGATGAGCGGCGTACGCGAATCAGGCACAAGTCGGGGCTGCAAGCGAGATGATATCGCCATCAGAGCGTCCTGGGCGCCAAGAGGATGACCTCAGTGCAGTGATGATGCCCGCGGGGCGGGGGCGGGTCAAGCAGGCGAGAGGGACCGGAGGGCGATCTGCCGTGATACGTCTCACATTCGACCCGCAAGGGTTGCGGCAACACCCGACGATTGCCCAGAATTAGGATGACATCAACCCGCGCTCGGATGCGAGAGTCCATCGATCGACAAGGAGCAATCAGCCGTGAGCACCACCCGCTGGGACCCCTGGGGAGACATCGTCAGCCTGCGCGAGGCCATGAACAATCTGCTCGAAGAGAGCTTCGTCCGGCCGCGCCCCGGCATCGCCGGCCCCGGCATGGCCTCCAGCCTCGCCCTCGACGTCAAGGAGACCCCCGAGAAGTTCGTCGTCACCGCCTCCGTCCCCGGCGTGCCGCCCTCCGACATCGACATCTCCGTCCTCGGCGACACCCTGCGTATCCGCGGCCACCGCAAGGAAGTCGTCGAGGAGCCGGCCGAAGGGAGCCGCTGGATCCTGCGCGAGCGCCGCTTCGGCGCCTTCGAGCGCACCGTCTCCCTCCCCTCCACGGTCGACCCCGAAGCCGCCGCTGCCGACTTCAAGGACGGCGTGCTCACCATCACCCTGCCCAAGGCCGACATCGCCAAACCCCGCAGCATCCCGGTCCGCGGCGCAGTGACGGACGACACGTCGCCCGAGCAATCCGAACCGAGAGAGGTGGAGATCCACGAGGGTTTGGCGCCGCCGCGCCAGAGCGAAGGGTGACCGGGCGCGATCGATCCGGGGAACGACCAATGTAGGGGCGGTGCCCGCATCGGCCCCGGCCGCAGGCCGACCGCAGGCGCTCAGGAAACGACGGTTGTGGCCCTGTGGACCGCAGGTAATGCAAGCATCGCCTCCACGGCCGACGTTGGCGCGGCAACGATCCGGGCTGCCGTAATCACCTACTCAGGCTTCGGAGCCAGCTTTCGCCTCTTCCCCAATGCGGATGTCCGGCGAAAGCGACACCACGCTATCCGCCACCGCGCGCTCGGATCCTCGCCGCTCGGCGAGAACGACGAACGCCGCCCCAAGCCGCGAGAAGAGATCGGCAACAATGGTGGTGCGCCCCGGCGCATTGACCACGATCAGCACCGCATCGGGAACGGGCGGTTCCTCCCACGAAACGCACAACCCCAACCGCTGCACCTGCTGCCCGATGTCCCCTCGCGCGCCATCGATGACCCGCGCCTGCGGGCCAAACCCCGCGCGATGCGTGGCGGCCAGCGCCGCGCTCAACGCCTCGCGCGCAAACCCGCCGATGACGTGCTCGGCGCCGACCGGCGCCACGACCCGCGATTCCATGCCCAATCGTCCACGAGGGATGCAACAAGCCACGCTCCTGCCCGCGTGGGCAGGAGCGGGATGGTAGCCCGAATCGATATGTCAGGAAAGCTTCGTCGCGCGATCGTCCGCGCTAGCGGTCCACCGTGCGCCGGATCGCATCCTTGACCCGCCGCGTGACCTCCGTCGCCGGAGCCGCGGCTGAGCGACTCCCCACCGGCCCCTCGGGCGCCGTCACGGTCGTGTCAGGCTCAACATGCGGCTCGCCTTCGCTGCGCGTCACGCGCACGCTGCGCAGCGTCGGTTCCTCGCCGCTCTTCGTGATGTAGTACCGAATCGGCTTCTGCATGGATGCACCGCCCTTTCCAGGGGCCTGCTCGGCCCACGGAAAACCCCCGGGGTCGCCGGGGGCAGCGGTCATCCACGCGGTGGACGGCTTCGCCGGGCCGGCTAGTCCTGAGGGCTCTCGATTGTCGATAAGCAAGGACTGCCAGCGTCCAACGAATCTCCCTTCACGGGGTCGAGTGTGCGCCGGATGGCAAGCGCGTCAGCGCCGCTAGAGGAGTCCAGGCACACGCCACGGGAATTGGCTGGGCCAATCCCACGCCGGCAACTGTACGCCCTCCCACCCAAGGCGTCAACACGCCCGCGTATCGAGTCGAGTCGGGAAGCCCCCCTCTCCCGTGGGGCACGGGAGAGGGGGGTTGGGGGGGTGAGGGCAAGCGCCAATCACGCCAATTATGTGATGTCGCCCCATGCTATACTCCGCCCGTCTCCCGCGGCGTCCGTCAGGTTTGACGTCGATTTCGGCGCGGGTCGCGATGACGCCATGCACGCGGCCAACACGCTGAGACGGACGTGTGCCGTCTGTGCTTAGAGGAGCACCTCGTTGTTCCGACCCCTATCGAAACTCTTCGGCATCTTCAGCCGCGATCTTGGTATCGACCTCGGAACCGCAAACACCCTCGTCTACGTCCGGGGCAAGGGCATCGTCATCTCCGAGCCGAGCGTCGTCGCCATCGACACCCGCACCCGCCGCGCCTTCGGCGTCGGCGTCGAAGCCAAGGCCATGGTCGGCAAGACCCCGGAAAGCATCGTCGCCATCCGCCCCCTCAAAGACGGCGTCATCGCCGACTTCGACACCGTCGAGATGATGCTCCATTACTTCATCCGCAAAGTCCACCTGCAGCGCCTCATGGCGCCCCATCCCCGCGTCGTCATCGGCATCCCCAGCGGCGTCACCGAGGTC
>CALMZR010000167.1 GCA_937870845.1 uncultured Chloroflexota bacterium | reverse complement strand
ACCTTCGACGCCGCGGAGGCGATGTCGACCGACCTGGAAAGCGCATCCGGCGCCATCGCCAACCTCGGCCGGCTTACCACACTCGTGGATGAGAGCCTGGTGCAGATCGGCGAGCAACACGGCGGCGAAAAGCGATTTCAGCTGCTGGAGACCGTGCGCAAGTTCGTGTTCGAGCGGCTCGAGGAAGCGGGGGAAGCATCGGAGGCGCGGCGGCGACATGCCACGTTCTCTCTCCATCTCGTGGAGCGCGTCGATCCCTGGCGCGCGTTGCTGCCGGAATCCATTCAGCAGTTTCAGACCGAACACGACAACCTGCGCGCGGCGCTGCGTTGGGCGATCGCGCGAGATCCCGACATCGCGCTGCGCATCGCCAGTGGGCTGTGGCGGTTCTGGTCGCAGGTGGGCTTCTGGAGTGAAGGCCGGAGTTGGTTGGATCAGGCGCTGGCGGCCAGCCGCGAGACGCCAGCGGATCTGCGCGCGGCGGCCCTCATCGGCAGCGGGCGAATTGCCGTGGCTCAGGCCGACTTCGCCCATGCCGGCCGCTGCTTCGAAGAGAGTCTCGCCCTGGCGACGGCAAGCGGGAACGACCATCTCGCCGCGCGGGCGCTGCAATCGCTCGGGGTCGTGGCCAGCAACCAGGGCGAGCTCGACCGCGCCGCGGAGGTGTTCGGGTCGGCCCTGGAGCGGTTCCGTTCACACGAGGATGCAGGCGCGATCGGGCGCTGCCTCACCGATCTGGGGCTTGTCGCCCATCGCCGGGGCGATGCCCTGCGCGCCATCGCGTATTACGAGGAAGCCCTGCCCATTGCCGGAGAGACGGGCGACGTCGCGTTCGCGGCGCTGCTGCTCGGCAATCTTGGCGGGGCCTGGCTGGACGCGGGCGATCCTGCCCGGGGCGAAGCCCTGTACGCCGAGGCGCTCGACCAGAGCCGACTTCTCGACGACCAGTTCGGCGTCGCCGTCAACCTCTACAATCTGGCCGATTGCTGCAAGGAGCGGGGCGCCATCGCCGGCGCCTGGGAACAGTATCGCGAGAGCCTCGTCATCACCGAGGCGCTGGGAGAACGCCATCTCGCCTCGCGCATCCTCAACCGCCTCGCGCATCTGGCCACGATCGCCGGGCTGCCGCGGCCGGCGGGGCGCCTGCTCGGCGCCGCGGCCGCCTTGAGAACGGAGATCGACGATACGCTCTTCCCGATCGAAGAGGCATCGGTCGCCGAGGCCATCGCCCTGACCCGCGCCGCGTTGGGCGACGACGCGTTCCAAACCGCCTGGGACGTCGGGCAGGCGCTTCCGTTCGATCGCGCGGTCGCCGAGGTCCTGGCCATCGCGCTGCCGCCCGCTATCGACGAGCAGCGGGCCGCTACGGAGGCGCAGTTGGCGCTGGGGCTGTCGGCGCGCGAGGTGGAGGTGCTCCATCTCGTCGCCGTGAGGCGGGCCGACAAGGAGATCGCCTCGGCGTTGGGCATCTCCCGCCACACGGTTGCCAAGCACGTCGCCGCCTTGCGCGCCAAGCTCGAGGCCCCCAGCCGCACCGGCGCCGTGAACGCTGCTCGCGAGGCCGGACTTCTTTAACGCTACCCAGCGGTGATGTACGGTCCCCGTTGTTTCCGCCAGGCCCATACCCAAACACGGTGCTAGCCGGGATCAATCGAGAGCCACATCGCCAAAGACGCGCCTGCGGCAGTGTGCGCGAGGTGTGTCGTTGCGAGCGCGGCGAGGAACCTCGACAAACGAGGCTTGTCCCCGCGGTCACCGGCAGCGGGGACGAGGCGGGCTACTGGCAGCGGTAGCCTACGCAGGAGAATCGCGGGTGGCAGTCAGTGGTGGAAACGCACGCGGCGCCCTGCTCGCCAAACGTACACGTGCCGGTCTCTGAACCGAGAAAGAACAACCGGCAAAGGCTGGAGCAGCAATCCGTTGCCTGGGCGGCGCCGGTGCATGGCGCGCCGAAGGAGGGGCACGTTGGCCGTGGATTGCACGTTCCCGCGAGGCATTTGCCGTCGCCACGGCACCGAGCGTCGTCCGGTTTATGACCCGTGCACTTGCCTTTCTTCCTCGTCTGGCAGGGACCGCACTTCTTCTTCTTTGCCCCCGCGCCGGCGCCGTAGGTCGAGCGCGCCAGGACCGCTGCCAGGGTGAAGCCGACAAAGGCGCGCCCAACACCGCGGCGAGACGGCGTTGCGGTCAGCGCGCGGGCGAGCTTGTCGAAGCGATCGGTGTCCATGTGTTTGCTCCCGGGGTGACGTGTGATCGCGAGCGCGCGGTTCGCTGCCGCAACCGTGCGGACCTGTCTCGGCTACTTCGGGCAAACTCTGGTGGCGATCGCGTGGGCGCTGAATGGTCGAGCGCAATGTCAGGCCACGGCCCCGGCCAGCGGCGCGCCCGCGTCCGTGGGCAATCAGTGCGGCGCTCACGGCGCGGCGAAGAGGCAGAAGCCAGAGGGGCTACAGAACCCGGTCGCGCACTGCGCGCTGAAGTCGCACGCGGTCCCGGCGTTCCTCCCGATGCAGCCAGCAGCTCCCGCGCCACACACTCCTGAGCAGCACAATTCATTCGCGCCAGCCGGGAAGCAGGATCCGCCGGTGTTCAGGCAGCACTCGCAATTGAGCGGGTTGACGCTCTGGCCCGGGTCGCAGGTGTTGACTCAGCACTGGCCGTTGCACAGCACCTTGCCGTCTCGGCAGGCGCACGTGCCGCGCAGACAGGTCGTCGGCGCGGCGCAGCGCGGGTTGCAGCCACGGTTCTTCTTCTTTCCCTTCTTCTTCCTGCCCTTCCTGGCCGCGGTGTCCGCGAGGCCGAGCAGGCCCAGCGCGCCGCCCAGCAGCGTCCCGGCCGCGCCGCGGCGGGAGCGGGCGGCGGTCAGGGAGCGGGCGAGGCGGTCGAAGCGGGTAGCGTCCATGACCTCTATCTCCTTGGGGTGCGTCCAGAACGACGGATGGACGAGTCCGCTTCCAGTGTGCGAGCGGGAACACGGAGCGCCTATTACCAGTATTCGCCATAGACGCGGCGTCGGGCGCCCAGACTCGGGGGCGATCGAGCCTTTATCGCCACCCGAGGACCCAGGTTCGGGGTGACGGCAATTGCCACGTCCTGGCCGAGTCGCCTGACCGGGGACAGCACCCGTCCGCGGCCGTTCGGGGCGACGTGGGGCTGGTGAGCGCCGTGCTCGCGCGCCGCCGCGGAGTGGATCACGCGTTGCGCGCGGATGACGCCGGTGCCAGCGAGCGCGAACTTGGCCTGCGCCTGCAGCAGTTCCGAATCCGACAGACGACATCCGGGAAGACCGGTTCGCGTTCTCGGCGCCTGCTATGATTTGACAGTAACCTCGGTTTCGAGCCCGCAACCAACCGGATGACGCCGTGTCGACTTCGCCGGCAGACCACCTCTTGCCGCGGCCCCTGCCGCTGCCACGCCTCGATCCCGTTCTCCGCGATCCCTTCTCGGCGTCTCCACCCGCTCCATTGACTTCCCTGGTCGGACGCGAGCGCGAAATCGGTCTGATCCAGCACATGCTCCGACGGTCGGACGTCCGACTGGCAACCCTGACCGGGCCAGGCGGGGTCGGCAAGACGCGGCTCGCGCTGGCCGTTGCCGCACAGCTCGCGGGGAAGTTCGCTGACGGGATCGTCTACGTCTGGCTGGCGCCCATCGAGGCTCCAGCGTTGGTGCTGCCGGCCCTGGCCCGCGCGCTGGGCGTGCCCGAGGTCGGGGCGGCGCCGCTCCTGAGGCGGGTGCAAGCGATCCTGCGTGGGAAAGAGCTGTTGCTGGTGTTCGACAACTTCGAGCAGGTGGCGCCGGCGGCAGCGGTCGTCGCGGAGATTCTGGCCGCGGGGCCATCCATTAAGGCGCTCGTGACGAGCCGCGCACTGCTGCGGGTCTCGGGAGAGCACTGCTTCCCCGTCCCCCCCCTCTCCGTGCCCGACTCTGGTCAGAGGCGCGGTTCGCCGGCGCCGGGCTGCCTCGCCGAGATCGAGTCTGCCGAAGCCGTCCGTCTGTTTGTCGCCCGGGCGCGCGCCGTCGATCCGGTGTTCCGACTGACCGACGCCAATGCCCCGGCCGTCGCCGAAATCTGTCGCCGACTCGATGGCCTGCCGCTGGCGATCGAACTGGCGGCGGCCCGCGCCAACGTGCTGACGCCGGCCGACCTGCTGGCGCGGTTGGGACGGCGGCTTCCGTTGCTGACCGGGGGGCCATCCGACCAGCCGGAGCGCCTGCGAACCATGCGCGGCGCCATTCGGTGGAGCTACGAGCTTCTCTCGTTGGAGGAGCAACGACTCTTCGAGCGGTTGGCGGTCTGCGCGGACGGGTTCTCCGCGCACGCAGCGGAGCAGATCGGGGGCGCACGGCCGTGGGAGACCGAGGAAGAGCCAAGCGACTCGGAATCTGACGACCGGCAACGCGCCGGCGATACCCAGCCGTCACAGCCCCTTGCCCTCCTCGCATCCCTGGTCGACAAGAACCTGCTCCGCCGAGACGAACGCGCCGGCGGCAGCGCCCGCTTCGCGATGCTGGAGACGATTCGCGAGTTCGCGCTCGAGCGGCTGCAGGCGAGAGGAGGGACGGCGGACGCCCGCGACGCGCACGCCGCCTACTACCTGGCCTTCGCCGAGCGGTGGGCGCCGGACCACTTCCGGGATCACGACCTCCAGCATCGGCTCGACGCGGTCGAGGCGGAGTACGCCAACGTGCGGGCGGCGCTGGCCCACCTGCTGGACAGCGACGGCGCGGCCGCCGTCCACCTGGCGGGGCTGCTGCCGTCCTTCTGGCACCTGCGCTCGCGCGTCGGCGAAGGGCGCGATTGGCTCGAGGGGGCGATCGCCGGCTCGGGGACCGCACCGCCACGGGTACAGGCAGCGGCGTTGACGGGGCTCGGGTTGCTGAGCATCTTCCTCCAGGATTTGCCGGCGGCGAAGGAAGCCCTGGTGCGTGCCGTTGCCCTGGCGGAAGCGGTGGAGGACCGTGCCGGAGTCGCGTTCGCCCGCATGGGTCAGTCGATTTTCGCCCTCCATGAATGCGATTTCGCCGCGGCGGCGGCCCTCGGGGCGGAAAGCGCGAAGCTGTACGCGAGTCTCGGCGATGCGGGGCACGCCATGCCGGGGCGATTCGTGGAGGCGCGTGCCGCGCACTACAGCGGGGATCTCGACCGAGCGGAGGCGCTCTATCAACGGCTGCTGACAGACGAGCCCGCCTTGCCATACCCACGGGCGATCTTCGCGCAGAGCCTGGCGATGGTCGCCAACGCGCGAGGGGACCATCGCCGAGCGTTGACCTACGCTGTGGGGGCGCTCGGCCCGCTGCTCGAATTCGGCGAGCTTTCGGGATTCAGCATGTGCCTCGACACCGTGGCGGCGGCCCAGAGCGCGCTGGGCCAACCGCGGCGTGCCGCGCGGCTCTTTGCCGCGGCGGCGACCGCGCGGGCGGCCGTGGGCACGCCGTTGATTGCGGCCGACCATCCCTGGTACGAACACGCTGTCGCGGCGGCGAAGACCATGCTGGGGGAGGCGGCGTTTGGCGCCGAGTGGGACGCCGGGGGCGCCCTCTCGCCGGCCGAAGCATTCCACGAGGCGCTGGCCAGCATCGCGGACGAGACGGCGCCGCTCGACCGGGGCGAGGAGCCCTGGGGCCTCGATGCGCCGCATGTACAGGTGGCCGCGCTCACGACGCGGGAAGTGGAGGTGCTGCGCCTCGTCGCCGCGGGGCGAGCCGACAAGGAGATCGCCTCGGCCCTCGGTATCTCCCGCCACACCGCCTCCAAGCACGTGGCCGCCCTGCGCGCCAAGCTGGATGCCCCCAGCCGCACCGGCGCCGTGAACGCCGCCCGAGGGGCCGGGCTCCTTTAGAAGCCCGGTGGCGGCCATCGCCGTGGCGGATCGCGGCGGCTGCCAGGGGTGGCCCAGCGTCTCAGGGTAATCACCGTGGTTTGGACGCGCTACAGGGTTTGAAGCAGAGGAGCCGGTCGCCGATGGTGATGCAGTGCGTGCCAGCTGGGCACGACCCGCAGTCGTCGACTTCAGAGCCCGTCGCATTCCCCGTAATGCAGACCCGCGGCCCACCGGCATCCGGGGCTTTGCAGAAGCAGGTCACACCATCGGCGTCGCGGCCGCACATCGCATCTTCCGTGACGCACTCCTGGCAGGCGCCGTTGGCGCAGACCGCGCTGGCGCAGTCGTCGCGGTTGCGGCAACGCTTGCCGACAGCGCAACGGGGACACCGGCCGCCGCAGTCGACGGCGGTTTCGCTCCCGTTCTTGATCCCATCCCGGCAGTTCCCCTTCTTCTTTCGGCGCTTCTTCTTGCCCCTGCTGGCGGCCAGATCGGCCAGTCCGAGCAGGCCAGCCGTGGCGCCAAGAAGCGTCGCCAACGCCCCCCGTCGCGAGCGGGGAGCGGTCAACGCGCGGGCGAAGGCAGCGAAACGGGTGCTATCCATGGCTATGCTCCTCATGTGACGATCTGCGGCAGGCGCCAAAGACGGCTCGCCATCACCCGATCCTGTCTCTCCCACCGAGCACTGAACGGGCGCTCACCGCAGGCGCGGACGTGAGCATTTGGCGGCGGCAAGGCAGCCGCTGCCCAGTGGCAGTCGCTGGCGGCTACGGGAACGTGCAGGTGTCGGGGCCAAGGCACAGGGTTCCGATTCCGGCGCAACCGGTCTCGCAGCGGATGCAGGCGGCCCGCGGGCCGCAATAGGGCCGGCAATCGGCGTCCTTGCTACACGCGAAGCAGTCGCCATCGTTCGCGCAGTAGCCGGCGTTTCCGGTCGTGGTGTAGCACCCGCCCCCTTGTCCCGTGCTGGTGGTGCAGGGGACGCTGACGCCTTCGCAGTTCAACTGCCCGGCCCGGCAGGTGGCAGCGTCGTGCGCGACGCACCGGCTGGCGTCCTTCTTGCCCCGCCGCGGTTTCGGACCTTCGCAGATCCCGGAGCAGCAGCGATTGTCCTTGCCGCCACACGACGTCCCGACGTCGAGGCACCCGAACGCGTTGAAGCGCGGCTTTCTCCGGCGCTTCCCGGCGCTCGCGCCGTCCGGCAGGCGCGCCAGCCCGACTCCAAGGGAGGCGCTGGCGAGGCCACGCAGCAGTCTCCTCCGCGACATCGCGCCGGTCAGCGCGCGGGTCAACGTATCGAAGCGATCGGCATGCACTGACAGGCTCCTTTGCAACGACGTCGACGGCAGCCGTGCGAGAGTCAGGCGGTCGTGCTATTCACCAGGGCAGCGATCATCTTCGATGCACGAGCCGTTGCAGCAGGCGTACCGGGCGCCGCCATCCCCGGGCAGTGGGCACACGACGCCGCATTCGCCGCAATTGCCGTTGTCACGGAGCGGGTTGGTGCAGCGCGCGTCGCAGCAGAGCTGGTTCAAGACGCATCCCGCGTTGCAGCGGCCGCAGTGCTCCTGACTGGTCCTCACGTTGACACAGAGCCCTTCGCACGGCGCGATGTCGTTGTCCAGCCGGCAGCCGCAGAAGCCGAAGATCGGCTCGCACTCGTAGTTGTCGCCGACGCACGGGCCGCAGGAGCCGCCGCACCCGTCGTCGCCGCAGTTGCGCGGGGTTCCGTTGGCGTTCTGGCAGTTCCGGATGCAGCCGGCGCTCCCGCACACCCCCGGCGTGCCCCCACCCCCGCAGGTCTGGGGCGCGGTGCATGTCCCGCAGGGGATCGTTCCTCCGCAGCCGTCCGGAACCGTGCCGCAGTTCTGGCCAATGGGACAGGCGTTGAGCGGGGTGCAGCCGCAGACGCCTGGGGTCCCGCCGCCGCCGCATGTCTGACCGGCGCCGGTGCACGATTCGCACGGGTCTCCGCACCCATCGTCCGCGCACGGCGGTTTGCCGGCACAGGTCGCGGCGCACGGAGCCGGATTCTTCTTCTTTTTCTTCTTCGGCTTTTTCTTCTCGATGCCCACGCCGGCGGCGCCGGCACGATCGGCATCGCGGCCGGTATGGCGATCCTTCCCGCGCCGTTTGCGCCGTGTGGCCGCGGCGGGATCGACGAGCAGCGGGGCAACCAGGCCGGCAATGAGGCCGCTCAAGGCGGCGCGGCGCGAGACAGACACGGTCAGGGATTTGGCGAGGGCATCGAACCGGCTGGGGTGCATGGGTGTGGCCTTCAACTGGCGGAATCGAGGCGCCGAGCGTCCTGCATCCAGCTTGGCAGCCGGCTCATGCCGCGTCTATTACCAATATTCGCCATAGACGGGGCCGCGGCTCGCGGCCAAACTCCGAGCGAGTCAACCCTGCGACGCTGTCACTCGGGGTACTGCACATGGACCCGAAACGATTCGACGCCCTGGCCAAAGCCCTGACCGTCGCCGCCTCGCGCCGGGGCGTGCTGTCGGGGTGGGGCATAGGCCTCTTCGCGATCTTCACGCCCGAGCGTCAGGGAGCGGCCAAACGCCGCGGTCGCCACGGCAAGGGCCAAGGTCCGGCCACTGGCGAGAACCGCCGCCGCGGCGGTCCCGTTAGCGCCGAGAAGAAGGGCAAGAAGAAGAAGTAGAAAAAGCCGGCTCAGTGTTCAGCCGACTGCGCTGGCAAGACCTGCGGCGCTGACGGCTGTGGAGGCGTTTGCGGCAGCGGAAGCTGCGGCGCGGGCCAGTCCTGTGTCAGCGGCGCCTGTGTCCCGGATAGCGGCGCCTGTGTCCCGGCCTGCACGGGCGGCCGGGAATGCCAGCCCAACGGGCAATGCGTCTGCCCGCCAAACAAGCCCCACGTCGCGCCCGAGCAATTCTGCGACGATACCTGCCGCGAGTGCTGCATCGATAGCCACTGCCACCCCACGAAGACGTGCAGCCATTCCCAGGGAAGTATCTGCGTCTGCGATTCGGACCGCGAAAAGGACTGCGGCGGCGGATTCTGCGTCCAGTGCTGCAGCGAGGAAGACTGCATCGCTAACTACGACTTTAGCGACGGCGTCATCTGCACCGCCCCCGGGAACCCCAACGGCTCGAATCTCTGCCGCTGCGCGGAGGATCTGAGTATGTGTGGTGGGCCTCCATTCTTTTGCGTCAACCTCCGCACCGATCCGTCTCACTGCGGCTCCTGCGGGAATGTCTGCACGGGCGGCACGAGCTGCATCGACCGGCAATGCCAGCTCTCCTGACCTGAGCGCGACCGTCCCCTCGTTGCGCACTCGCCGCGCGTGAGCTGGAGCGCTTGGCCCGTCCCGAGCCGCGCGATCGTGCGCGGCGCCAGCCCCACCGAGCGCCGCCCCACTTCCGCCGGCAGCGCGTCGGTCTCGCCGACCAGGACAGTCAACACATGGCGCTCGTTGTTCGAGGCGTCCGGGGCCGCAACCCCGCCGCCTATGGCCAGTTTTGGGTATAGGCAGCGGGGCGCTCGACACCCACACTGCGGACAGGTCATCCGTGGCACGCCTGCCGACCAAAGGAACCGACCATGAAACTGCTCCGCACCGCCGCCCTGACTCGCTTGCGGCGCGACGGCGCCTCCCGCCGCGGTCTGCTGCGCGGCGCGGCCGCTGCCGCCTTCGGGCTGGCGGGGGCGCGCTTCCCCGGTCTCGCCGCGGCCAGGAACAAGAAGAAACGCTCCAGGAAAAAGCGCAACGGCGATCTCTGCCTGAACAACGGCAGCCGTTGCCGCACGAAGGGCGGGAGCTGCCAGGCCGGGAACTGCCTGCAAGCGCCATTTACCATCGCGGCGCGCTGGAACAACGCATCCACCGACCATGATACGTACCTCTTCGTACCCAATGCGCCCGGAGCCACGCTGCCATCCCCCTTCATCGACATCTTCTGCAACAGCGCTGACACCGGCGGCGGTGGTCTCTACCCCTTCGCTTTTGTTAGCCAGGACGCTACGGGCCCCGGCGACGAAGTGACCACCGTCGCGTCCCTTCTGAACGGCAGATATGAGTACTGGATCGAGCTCGCTGGATCGGCTCCCGCGGGCGACTTGACCGTCGAACTGCGAAACAGGAACGGCCAAGTCGTTCGCTCCTGGATCAGTCCAGCGAACTCGACGTCAAGTGACTTCGGCTGGCACGTCTTCGACATCCAGGGGAGTACTCGGAGCATCACCTCGATCGATTCGCCGGGATTGCCGATCGGCTCGTTGCCCAAAGCAGCCCACGATCCCGCGAGCAATGTCTGCTAGTTCCAGGGTGGAGCGACCCGGCAGTACGCATGAGCCGCGTTCACCGCGTCCCGAGCCGCTCGATCGTGCGCAGCACCAGCTCCGCCGAGCGTCGCCCCACTTCCTCCGCCGGCAGCGCGTCGATCTCGCCGGTGAGCTCGGTTAGGACGTGGTACTCGTTGTTCGAGACGTCTTTGACGGTCATGAAGGGGACGCCGTGGCGGGCGCAGACCTGGGCGATGGCGGCGGCTTCCATGTCCTCGCACAGCGTGCCGTGCTTGCCGTGCAGCATGTCGAGGCGGTCGTGGAACTGGGTCCACTGGTCGGCCGAGCCGACGCGGCCAATGTGCGTCTCCGGCGGCCGCTGCTCGACGTCCGGGGGGAGATTCAGGCCGCGGGGCCAGGGATCGGGCGACCAGCCTTCGGCGGCGGCGATCGTGGCGTCTCGCAGATCCGGATCGGTCTCCAGTTCTGTCAGCGCGACCGTCTCGCCGGCGAACTGGTACTCCAGCCCCGGGAAGTATTCGCTGCCGTCGTGGAGGATGTGGACGGCGCCGTGGTTGACCGCGCCGCTGCCGATGACGATGTCCCCCGGCAGGATGTCGCGCCGATGCGCGCCGACGCAGCCGAAGTTGAAGACCGCCCGCGGCGCATACTGGCCGATGACGTGTTCCGTCCCGGCCGCGGCATTGACCATGCCGATGCCGCAGCAGAGGGCGACCAGCGGCACGCTTCCCGCCGTGGCGAACCGGTCGCGCCAGGGACCGTCCTGGACCTCGCGCACGGGCGTCACGCGGTTCAGAAGATGCTGCAACTCCGATTCCATGGCCACGACGACGGCGATGGGAGCCGGCTGCGCAGCAGGTGATTGCGACATGTGATTTGCCCGCCTTTCTCAATTCAATGCACTGTGGTTAATAGATGATCACAGGCCGGACGCCACCTTCGGAGCGTCGCGTCCATGAGCTTCCGTCTATCGGTTGAGCGCCAGGGCGATGCTGACGCCAAGGATCGCCAGCACCGTCAGCGACAGCGCCGCGTAGCGCCGGTCGCCCAGCCGCCAGAAGCTGACCGCCGCCACGATGGTCGCGGCCACCGGCGTCAGCATGAACCAGAGGATGGCCAGGTCGATGACGCCGGAGGCGTTGCCGGCCAGCACCTCGCCCAGGACCGCGGCGATCGGGTCGGCCTCCCGTCCCAGCGGCTCGCCTTTGAGCAAGGCGACCGCAACGCCCAAAGCCAGGAGCGCGGCGCCGATGCGAAACCCCCAGACGAACGTCTTCACCGCCGCGTCGTAGAGGGGCGTCAGGCGCTCGGTGCGCGCGGCCAGGATGGCGGTCTCCACCTCGATCGGCTCGGCGCCGGTGATCTCGATGTCGTCGGTAGCCATGCTCGTGCCCTCGCTCATGCCTGCCCCGGCATCGCGATCCCGAAGGCGCGCAGCAGCAGCGACGCCCCCAGGTAGAGCAGGATCAGGGCAAACAGGAGCGCCAGCCGCTGCGCCCGGATGCGGCGCGTCAGGCGCGAGCCGATCTGCCCGCCGAGGAAGACGCCGATGATGGCCGGCACGACCAGCGTCGGGTCGATGAACCCTTGCGAGTAGAAGACGAAAGCGGTGGCCACCGAGGTGATGCCGACCATGAAGGTCGAGGTGCCGACCGCGGCCTTCACCGGCACGCGCATCAACAGATTCATGGCCGGCACCATCACCACCCCGCCGCCGACGCCGAGCATGCCGGAGATGACCCCGGCCCCGGCTCCGACGCCCAGCCCCCACCCTGGTTTGACCGGGATGTATCCGACCTCGGCGCGGATGGCCGGGTCGCGGTAGGCGGCGCCCAGGCGCAGGGGATCGGGTGTGTCCGGTGGCGGGGCGGTGACCGTCCGCTCGCGCCGCGCGACCATCGAGACGGCAGCGTAGACCAGCACCGCGCCGAAGACCCCGTAGATCACCCGCGGGTCGGCGACGACCCCGTACAGCGCGCCCGCGATCGCCCCCGTGGCCGTGGCGATCTGCAGCAGCATCGCCAGGCGCGGGTTGGTGAACCGGATGCGCAAGTGATTGGTGGAGCCGACGACGGAGTTCGTGACCACCACTACCGCGCTGGCCCCGACGGCGAACTTGGGGTCGATGCCGAAAAAGAGGGTCAGGATCGGCACCAGAAAAACGCCGCCGCCAAGGCCGAGCATCGAGCCCAGAATGGCGGCCACCGCGGCCACGGCGCCGATCTCGAGGGAAAAGACGAGGTCGGGGGAGAGGGTCATCGGGTGCTGGGGTGATGGGGCGATGGGTGTCGGTTATCGGTTGGGGAACGGTGCGCGGCCGTGCGCGTCTTGCCGCCAACACCCACCGGCCGCCAACCCATGACCCTTCCCCCCGAATTTCTGGCCGCGTCGCGCCCAAGTGCGTTCATGCCGGACAATCGCTCCAACGGCTCGATTCGGCCGTCTAGGATACTCGGCGGGAGCCGGGGCCAGACCGGCGCTTCTCCCGCGCGACCTGGCGGCATGAGGACGCCCCGTCGATGCCCTGGCACATCCTCCGGCTCTGGCTGCTTGTGTCGCTGGCGACGCTCCTGGCGGGGCTGATGCTGGCGCCGTCGGTTGTCCGCGCCGATTGCGGGCCCTATCGCGTCAGCGCGCGATCGGCGCCAGCCGCACGGATCTGCATGGCAAATACCCGCGCCAGGTACGACGCGAGGTCACCGGTCTGGGCCAACCTGCCCCGATATCCGAGATACCCGTCTGGCCTGACCAGCGCGGCCAGGTCCTCGCTTCCCCCGAAGACGCGAGCGAGGGCCCCGGTCGGATCGGACAGGATCGTCCCATGCGGCCCCGGCCCGGTAGAGCGGTCCAGGATCACGTAAGCCCGAACTTCCTCCCCGACCATCTGCCGGGTCTGCTCGGCGAGGCCATGGACCGTCGCCATGCGCTCCGGGGACGGGTTCTCGCCAGGAAAGAGCAACAGCACCCAGCCGCGGGCGATGAGATCGAAGAGGGTGACGTCCTGGCCGGCGACCGGGTCGACGAGCACGGCGTCCGGCACGCGATCCCCCGGCCGGATGCCGGCGTCTCGCGCCAGGCGGCCTCGCTTGCCGCGCGCGTGCCCCGCGTCCACGCTGATGGCGGAGCCGCGGTAGCCAATATTCACCTGCGATACCGCGGCCAGCATGCGGCGCTGAACGGGCGGCAGGCTCACGACCGCCGGCACAAGATGCTCGCGGATCGATTCCACCAGGGGGTTGCGCGCCAGGACCAGGCGCGTGGCGAGGTCCGTGCCGCGCAGGACGCTCCGCGCAATGGGGTGGCGCTCGGCCTCGTAGGTGTCGAGCAGACCCGGCGCGGCGATCCCTCGCGCCGCCAGGGCCAGCTTCCAGCCCAGGTTGAAGGCGTCCTGGATGCCGGTGTTCATCCCCTGCCCCCCGACGGGGCTGTGGACGTGGGCCGCGTCGCCCGCGAGAAAGACGGGTCCGACCCGATAGCGCTCCGCTTGCCGCCGCTGGATGCGAAACGCCGAGGCCCACGCGGGCTTCCCGACGCGCTGCAGCGGAACCTTGCTTCTCGTGCGCAGCAACGTCTCCGCGGCGGCGGCGATCTCCGCTTCGGACGCGTACTCCCTGCCGATCTGGCCGGGCGACAGCGGCGCGATGACCCGGTAGCGGCGCTCGCCGGGCAACGGGATCACCGCGACCAGATCGTCGCCGCCGATCCAGACGTGCCCCTCGTCGTGCGGCAGCTCCCAGTCGATGTCGATGTCGGCAAGCAGGAACCGCTCCGGGTAGCGCTCTCCCGCGAAGCCGATGCCAGCCCCGCGCCGCACGGCGCTGTGGGCGCCATCGGCTCCGACGAGGAACCGCGCCGTGACCTGTGACTCGCCGTCCGGTTCGATGAGCGATGCGACGATGCGGTCCTCGTCGAGTCGAAAGGCGGTCAGCTCGGCGCTCCGCTCGATGCGGCCGCCGAGCTGGATCAGGCGCTCTTCCAGCACGCGCTCCGTGTCGGACTCGTCCATGCTCAGGAGGCGCGGCCCTGTTCCAGGTTCGGACGCGAAGGAGATGCGCGCCAACGTGCGGCCGCGTTCGGCGAAGCGCAGCGCCCGCGGCCAGACCGCCGGCCGCAGCGCGGCTTCCGCAATCCCCATGATCCGAAATACCTCGACCGTGCGCGCCTGCGTGCCGATGGCGCGGGAGGTGTCCGCGCGCCGCGCATCCCGGTCGATCAGGCGAAAGGGGACGTTGCGCCGGGCCAGCTCGATGGCCAACGTCAGGCCGGTCGGGCCGGCGCCGACGATGAGGACGGAGGTATCGAGCCGACCGGCGTCTATTGCGTCGTCGTGCATGTCCGCATGGTAGCGCGGGCGAACCGGCGGCGGGCAGATGCCGTATGGAATGCGGGGGGCGCGGGTGCTGGGCCGCGGTGATGGACAGCAGGCCGAAGCAGGCGTAAGCGCCACCCATCACCCACAACCTGCGACCCCCGTCAATACCCCCGCTGCTTGTCCACCAGGTTCATCAGCGTTTCGCCGTTGGCGAAGCGGACCAGGTTTTCGCGCAGGATTTCGACGCAGCGGCGCTCCTTCTCGCTGGAGTCGCCGGCGGTGTGCGGGGTGATGACGGTGTTCGGCGCGTCCCAGAGGCGGCTCTCGGCGGGGAGCGGCTCGATCTCGGTGACGTCGAGGCCGGCCCCGGCCAGCCTGCCTGCCTCTAGCGCGTCGGCCAGCGCCTCCTCGTCGACGATGCCGCCGCGGGAGACGACGATCAGGTAGGCGTCCGGCTTCATTCGGGCCAGCGCCGCGGCGTCGAGCAGGTGATACGACTCGGCGGTCAGCGGCGCGGCAACGACCACCACGTCGGATTGCTCAAGCAGGTCGGGCAGCCGCTCCATGCCCCAGGGCTCCGGGACGAACGGCGCGCCGGGGTCGGGGTGGGTGTCGACAGCCAGGATCTCCATATCGAACCCCTTGGCCCGCTGCGCCACCGCGCGCCCGATGGCGCCGTAGCCGACGATGCCCATCGTCAACCCGCGCATCTCGCGGCTGGTGCGGTACAACTCGGGCCGCGCCCAATAGTGGCTGCGCTGCGCCTGCACGCTCTCCGGGATGTGGCGCGTCAGGGCGAAGAGGAGGGCGAAGGTGTGCTCGCCGATGGAGGGGCCGTGGGCGCCCCGCGTGTTGGTGAGGACGATGTCGTTTTGCACCAGCTCGGCCAGGTTTTGCAGATAGTTCACCCCGGCGCTGGGCGACTGGATCCAGCGCAGCGCCTTGCCCCGTTGCAGCAGATCGGCGGTGGGGAAGCCGTAGAGGACGTCGGCGTCGACGATCTCGTCCGCCAGCTCCTCCGGTGTCGTGACCGTGACGATGCGCATATCCGGCAGGTCGAGGTCGTCGAGCAGACCGAAATGCGGAGAGCCTTCGGTCAGGGTCAGCACCACTTTCATCGGGGGGTCGATACTCCTTGTGTCGATCGCCACGGGCGGAATCCCACGGCAGGGTATCGCAAATCGAAAGGATCGCGACACTGACTCAGGACGAGTCCCACGCAATCGCCACGTTCGCCCCATACGTTCGTCGTTGGGAGCTGACGGCGGATGGCGACCCGATCGTCACCCACAGCAGCCGCCTCCTGCCTGTCTACCACGACGGGGAGCCGGCCATGCTGAAGATCGCCACGGAGCCGGAGGAGCGGCGCGGCGCGGAGACGATGGTCTGGTGGAGCGGCGAGGGGGCCGCCCGCGTGCTGGCCCATGAGGGCGACGCCCTGCTCATGGAGCGCGCGACGGGGCAGCAGTCATTGACGGAGATGGCCCGCTCCGGGCGAGATGACGAGGCGATGCGCGTGCTCTGCGCCGCGGCCGGCGTCCTCCACGCGCCGCGCTCCCGGCCGCTCCCATCCTCGCTCGTTCCCCTGGACGCATGGTTCCGCGAGCTGGAGCCGGCCGCCGTGGAGTACGGCGGGATTCTGGCCCAAGCTGCGAGGGTGGCGCGCGACCTGCTTGCCGATCAGCGCGAGATCGCCGCCCTGCACGGCGATATCCACCACGGCAACGTCCTCGACTTCGGCCCGCGCGGCTGGCTGGCCATCGACCCGAAGGGGCTGCTCGGGGAGCGCACGTTCGACTACGTGAACCTGTTGCGCAATCCGGACGACGAGACGGTGCTGGCGCGGGGCCGGTTCGCGCGGCAGGTCACCGTCATCGCGGAGGCGGCGGGGCTGGACCGCGTGCGGTTGCTGCGATGGACGGCGGCGTTCTGCGGGTTGTCCGCTGCCTGGATCCTCAATGACCACGATGTGCCGGCGCACGACTACAGCGTCGCCTACTTGGCGCTTGCGGAACTTGAGCGCATGTGACCGCGGGCGGCCCTGCCGCTACCCAGCCAGAAGATGCGCGTCGCTGGCGATCTGCAGGGAGCGCTCAACTGCCGCGAACGCGTCGTCGGCGCTGGCCCAGGTCGCGTGTTCGACTAATGGGAAAATCGAATCCAGCCAGCGCACCGGCTGACCGTCGATGGCGAGTTCGCCGGGCTCTCCGATACCGGTCACGCGCACGCCCCAGCGCTGCGATCGACGCGGACGGAAGGCGGTCAGGCGCACGGTCGCGTCGAAAGAGGGTAAGTGGATATCTCGGTGCGCTAGTCTTGAGCCGCTGGGGATTTCGTTAACGATCTCCGGGCGATGCAGCACGTCGCGCAGAAAAGCGAAGCCCAGCGCCAGATTGCGGTCGATCACCGCCGCCTGCTCGTCGTCGATCTCAGGCAGAACGTCGGTCTCCCTCATGGCTGGTTCCTCATGAACTGGCGGAGGTAGGCGCCCCAGTTGCGTCGAACGTCATCCTCCGCGATCTGCAACGCTTCATCGAGCGAAAGTTGGTCATTCAGGCGCGTCTTGATCAGCTCGCGGTCCCGAAACATCTCGTCCCGGTGCGCGTACCCGTGCGCCGTGTCGAAGCGCACGACCGGCACGCGCCGTTCATCGATCATCGTCTCGTATTGAACCACGAATCGCTGCACCCGACCGAATCCGGTCCAAATGCGTACGCGCAGCCACTCCTGCGCAGCATCATCGAGCGCATCCTCGAACTCCACATCGGCGCGCCGGCGAGATGACACGGCAAACGCGTCTGAGGATGCTCCCTAATATCGCACGGCTGCCCCGCCGACACTCGTCCCTGTGTCCACTGCATCCGCTGGCGCCCAGTTCAGTTCCGCCAGGTCGGCGCGCAACCCCGACAGCATGTAGCGCAGCTCGCTGGCCAGGGCGCAGAACTGGAAGCCCTCGGCGATGCGCTGGTTGACGCCGGCGGCGCCGGAGGTGTGGATGCCGGGGGCCACGCCGTTGCGGACGCAGGCGTTGCGGATCTCGGCGATGGCTTCCACCAGGCGCGGGTCGTCGCTTTCGAGGGGGACGCCGAGGCCGAGGCCCATGGAGGCGGCAAGGTCGTTGGGGCCGATGAAGCAGGCGTCGACGCCGGGAACGCCGAGGATGGCGTCGGCGTTCTCGACGCCCTGGATGTGCTCGATCTGCAGGACGACGAGGATGTTGTCGTTGGCGTTGCGGAAATACTCCTCGGCCCCGGCGTCGAACGACATCGGGAAGCGGCCGCCGCCGACGCTGCGGGTCCCGTCGGGATAGTAGCGGGCCGCGGAGACGGCCTGCTCGGCCTCCTCCCGCGTGTTGACCATCGGCACGACCATGCCCCAGGCCCCGGCGTCGAGGACGCGCTTGAAGTGCTCCGGGGCGTTCCAGGGGATGCGCACCATCGGCGCGACGCGGCTGGCGGCCATGGCCGCGAACATCTGGGCCAGGGTGCGGATGTCGATCGGGTTGTGCTCGGTGTCGACGACCAGCCAGTCGAAGCCGAGGCGGCTGACGTACTCCGCGGCTTCCGGGGAGGGGAGGGAGAGCCAGGTGCCGACCGAGGGCTCGCCCGCTTGCAACCGGCGGCGGACGTGATTCGCGCGCATTGCCAAGGTCCTTTCGGGTGACGGGTGTCGGGTGTCGGGTGACGGGTAACGGTCAGACCGGGTTCTAGCCGCGGTCCTGAATGCTGCCGGCCATGTTCGTGCCTTCCGTCCAGCGCAGCTCGTCGTCCGTCTCGATTCTGGCCTCGTCGATCTCCATGCCGAATCCGGGGCGATCGGAGACGGTGATGATGCCGTTGACGGGCGTGACGGGCTCTTTCCAGAAGAATTGCAGCAGCTCGTTCCACTTCACCAAGTACTCCACCAGCGGACAGAGCAGCTCCGGCATGGCCAGGGTGAGGTGGACGTTGCTGGGGACGGAGTGGCCGTGGGCGATGACCGGGATGTCGTAGGTCGAGGCCAGGGTGCAGATTTTCACCATCTCGGAGAGGCCGCCGGCCCAGTAGGTGTCCGCTTGCAAGTACTCGGAGGCGCCGGCGTCGAGCAGCTCCTTCTGGCCCCAGCGGGTGTACTCGTGCTCGCCGGTGGCGATGGGCACGGGCGAGGCGGCGTTGATCTCGGCGCAGAGGGCGATCTTGTCCGGCATCACCGGCTCTTCGATCCATTTGATGTCGAGGTGCGCCACGCGCCGCGCGAACTCGAGCGTGTACGGCTTGTTCCAGCTCATCCAGGCGTCGAGCATGATGTCGACGTCGGGGCCGGCCGCCTCACGCAGGGCCTCCGCCAGCGCGATGTTGCGGCGCATCCCGTCGCGGCCATCGGTCGGGCCCCACAAGGGGAACCACTTCACCGCGGTGAACCCTTCGGCCACCTTTTCCCGGGTGCGCTGGGCCGCCATCTCCGGCTCGATGCTGTAGCCGAGCATGGAGGCGTAGGCGGGGGCGGAGGTGCGCACGGGGCCGCCAAGGAGGCGATAGACCGGTTGCGCCAGCCAGCGCCCCTTGAGATCCCAGAGGGCGCAGTCGATGGCGCTGATGGCCATCATGGTCGCCCCCTTGCGGCCATGCACCGCCTCGCGGTGCATGATGTCCCAGGCGCGCTCCGTGGCCAGGGCGTCGGCCCCCTCCAGCACGCCCCGGAACTCGCGGTCGACGATGTAGGCGACCTCGTGCGGGATGGGGCCGGCAATTCCTTTCACGCCTTCGTCCGTGTCGATCTCCAGGAAGATGGAGATCACGCGCGAGCGGTTGGCGTCGATAGGCTGCGGCATCCAGAAGCCGGGGCGCGCCCGTTGCGCCTTGTACTCCGGGTAGACGTCGATCGGGCGCTGTAGCCGTTCTTCCCAGAACGGCTCCTCGTGCTCCATGATGCCGGTGAGCTGTCGCAGGCGAAGTCCCGAAATCCGCACGATCCCCTCCCCAAGGCAACCCGGTTGAATGCGCCAATCGCAGCGTCGCGTGATGGTAACGGCCGCGATGGGGACTGTCTACGGCCGGCGTGCGATGCTGGGCGCCAGGCAGACGATGCCTGGGAAAGGCCGCAGCGCATTGCCGACGACGCCTCCCGATCGGCGCCCGGACGTTGTCGGCGCCAGCCACGGCATGGGCTGGGTCGCCTACCGGCGCCGCGGCCATCGCGCGGCTTGCGCCATCCCGCTGCTGGCCACGCTCGGCGGGAGCTCTGCGGTCGCGAGTCAGGTCCTGTCGGGGGTCGCGGTGCGTTTCTCCGACGATGCCACGGGCATGCCCTGGATGGAGATCGAGGGACTGGAGCGTGTGCGCAGGGTCGTCGACCCGGACGCCACGGCCGTATCCGCCGCGGCGCCGGCGCCCTGAACCGGAATCGCAAGGTCACAGTCACATGGTGACGGCGGTAGTGAGCACGAGGCTGTAGCGGGATTCGCCAGTTTGCCGGTCGCGAGGAGCATCATGACAGTGGTCGATAGGCAGACGTTTCCGGCGTTTCGCTTCGCCGGGACCCATCGCGAGATCGGCCGCCAGTATGGCGAGGCGTGCGCCGAGGCCATTCGCCGTCATCGGGATCTGGCGATCGCTCGCCTGCGCGACCGCGTCGAAATCGGCCAAGACCGCGCGTTGTCCGATGCCCTGCGGTACCGGCCGTACGTCATCGAGCACGCCGCGTTCTTCGACGAGGAGATTCAGGGGGTGGCGGAAGGCTCCGGCATCTCCCTCAGCGAGGCGTATCTCCTGCAACTGCGCGCCGAGCTGGCTGTCGGGACCAAGAACGCGCACAACGGCGCGGAGAACGACGAATGCACCACCTTCGCCGTGCTCCCGCAGGCGACCACCGACGGCTCGCCGCTGATCGGCCAGAACGCCGACCTGCCGGCTTTCTACACGGAGATTGGCGTCATCGTCGAGATCGTCCCCGACGACGCCCCGCGCGTGCTGATGCTGACCCCGGCCGGCCAGGTGTCCTACATCGGCATCAACGACCGTGGCCTCGGCGCTTTCGCCAATTACCTGACCTGCGACGGCTGGCGGCTCGGCTTCCCCCGCTACCTCCTCTCCCGCCTGGCGCTGACGAAGGAATCGGTCGACGAGGCGATCGCCGCCGTGCGCGCCGTGCCCCGCGCTTCCTCGCGAAACCTCATCATGCTCGACGCCCACGGCATGGCGGCGGACCTGGAAACGACGCCGACCCGCGACGCCCGCCTCGACCCACAGGACGGATTGCTGGCGCACGCCAACCACTACGCGGCCCCGGAGCTGGCGAGCGAGGAACGGTCGCCGGAGCGTCAGGTCGCCAATTCGCGGGTGCGGCTGGACCGGATGAACGCGTTATTGCGGCAGCGTCGGGGCTCCCTCGACGCCGAGGTGATGCAGACGATCTTGCGCGACCGCGACTGTACCCCCGACGCGCTCTGCCGCATGCCGGGCGACGATCCGGAATCGGACTTCATCACCTTCGCCTCGGTGATCGCCGAGCCGGCGCGGGGGCGCATGGCGGTCGCCGTTGGGCCCCCCAACGAAAACCCGTACCGGGAATACGCCTTTTCCGGCCCAGGAGTCGTTTCGTCAATTGCCTGACGAACGGCTCCTCTCCCGGGCACATGGGAGAGGAGCCGAAGCGGAAACCTACGCCGGCGCGCCCGCCATCATGGCTTCCTGCATCTCTTCGACGGAGAGGGAGCGCACTTCCTTCCCAATCCAGAGCAGGTACCCGTCCGGGTCGGCGACGATCCAGTCGCGGTGCCCCCAGAACTGGTCGGTCGGCTCCTGCACGACGGCGGCGCCGGCCTCCCGAACCTGAAGGAAGTAGGCGTCGATCTCCTCGTGGTCGGCGACGGTCATGAAGAGGGCAACGCCTGCGCCGAGCGTACCCTGATCGTGAGGGTTGTTCGGGTCGCGGGTCCCGAACATGATGGAGGCGTCGCCTCGTTTGACGGAGGCATGGACGAGCTTGCCGTCGGGGCCGGGCAACGTGAATTCCACGTCGAACCCCAGAACCTCGGCATAGAATTGCACCGATCGCTCGATGCTTTCGACCGCGAGCGCGGGAACAATGCCCTTCATGATGAAACGAGCTCCTTCTCGATGACCGGGACCACGGCCAGGCGGACGCGGTCTACGACGGAACGGAGCGGGGATGGCGGCGGGGCTGGCGAGCGAGATATGAGGCGCCTCGCCTCACACACAATAGAACGCATGTCCTATCGTGTCAATGGGTCACGGCGCGCCATTTCGCCGCGCGTGCCGCGAACACGCGGGCGCCGAGTCCGCTGTTGACAAAGCCGCGCGTTCGGGAACAATAGGCGGCGGGTCCGCGTGCAGACAAAAGGCGGTGGAGGAGGCCGCCTGTCAGAGGGAGCCTAGTCACGCGCCCAATGCCGGCCCAAGGCCGCGCGCCGGAGCTCGGCGGCAACGATGTCGGTGGTGGCGGCGAAGTCACCCGGTTCGATGAGGAGCAACGCGATGGTCAAGCGTGATCCCGTGCAATCGCTTACGCACGAGTTCATCAGCGGCGCGATGAGCCGCCGCAACTTCATGAAGGGCGCCGCGGCCCTCGGCCTCACGGCGGCCGGCGCGACCTCGCTGGAGGGGCAGGTCGGCACGGCCGCGGCGACGAACGCCGGGTTCGCCCCGCATCTGGTCGCCCAACGCCTGGCGCAGGGGCTGCCGGAGATCCCGCGCGAAGAGACGCTGATCGCCGTGCGCAGCCCGGCCGAGGGCAAATACGTCGAGTACAACCTCTGGAACCCGTTCCTCCCCCTCTCCAACCACCAGCTCGGCGCGCACATGACCAGCGAGCCGCTGGCCTTCTACAGCGCCTTCATGGACGAGACCACGATGTGGCTCGCCGAGAGCTACGAGTACTCCGACGACTACCGGACGCTGACGATCAAGACGCGCCCGAACGTCACCTGGAGCGACGGCGAGCCGTTCTCGGCCGCCGATGTGGCGTACACCTTCAACCAGCTCGTCGAGGTCGGCCCGGCGGTGAAGTGGGGCGCCAACGTCCAGCAGTTCCTGGACGGCGCCGAGATGGAGGACGAGAACACGGTCGTCTGCAACTTCAAGGTCCCGGCGCCGCGCTTCTTCGACTTCGTCGCCTACAAATTCGACATCGGCGTCTACATCATGCCGGAGCACATCTTCAAGGACCAGGACTTCGCCACCTTCAACTTCTTCGACATCGAGAAGGGGTGGCCGGTGACCACCAGCCCGTGGCGGGTCGTCTTCTCTTCCGAAGAGCAGAAGGTGCTCGACCGCGCCGACGACTGGTGGGGAGTCGAGGCCGGCGTGGCCGAGCTGCCGGCGGCGCGGCGCTTCGTCTATCTGCCCGACCCCGGCGAGCAGGGGCTGATCTCCGGCGTCATCGCCAACCAGTACGACATCGTCACCGGCATCCAGCCGGCCGGGTTCGCCACGCTCTTCGCCGGCAACCCCAACGCGACCACCTGGACGGGACAGGAGTCGCCCTTCGGCTACGTCGACTGGTGGCCGCACTCGCTCTACGTCAACAACGAGGTCGAGCCGTGGAGCGATCCGAACGTGCGCTGGGCGCTCAGCTCCTACATCGACCGCGACCAGATCATCGATATCGCCTGGATGGGGGCCAGCGTCCCCTCGACGCTGTTCGTGCCGAACTACCCGCCGCTGATGCCGTTCATCGAGGCGGTGCAGCCGCTGATCGACGAATACCCGTACCTGGAGTACAACCCGGCCAAGGGCGACGAGCTGCTGACGGCCAAGGGGTGGACCAAGAACGGCGACGGCATGTGGACCGACGAGTCGGGGCAACCGGTCTCCTTGGAGATCATCAGCTTTTTCGACTTCACGTCCGTCGGCCCGGTGCTGGTCGAGCAGTTGAAGCGGGCCGGGATCGAGGCGGCCTACTCCGAGCCGCCGAACATGTTCACCCGCTTTTCTTCGGGCGACTACACCGGGGCGCTGTTCGGCCACGGCGGCAGCTACAGCTCCGACGTCTACTACTCCTTGAACCTCTACCAGACCTCCTCGGCGAAGATCCCGGGCGGCCACCTGGTCAACTTCTCGCGCTGGCGCAACGACGAGTACGACGCCCTGGTCGACGAGCTGTACTCCACCAGCCCAACCGACATGGAGAAGGTGATGGAGATCTGGCAGCAGGCGATCGCCCTCTGGCTCCCGGAGATCCCCGACATCCAGATCTCGCAGGGGCTGCACCGCCTGCCGACCAACACGACGTACTGGACCGGCTGGCCGGACGCGGAGAACCCCTACGTGAACACCGCCCACTGGCACCTCACCTGGCCGCTGGTGGTGCATAAGCTGAAGCCCGCCGGTTCGGCGTAACGCGCCGGGTGACAGGGTGACGGGGTGTAGGGGTGACAGGGGAACCCCCTCCTGACACCCTGTCACCTCGACACCCCGTCACCCTCCGTAGGAGACTCCCGTGCCACTCGACTACGTCGCCAAGCGGATCGCCATGTTCTTCCTGGTCGTCTGGCTGGCGGCGACGATCAACTTCTTCCTGCCGCGCCTGGGCGGGCAGGATCCGATCCGCGAGATGCTGATCCAGCAGGCCGCGCTCGGCGGCAGCGCGCAGACCGGCCTGGAGCAGATGATCGTCATCTACAACGACAAGTTCGGGTTGAATACTCCCCTATGGCAGCAGTATCTCAATTACATTTCGGACATGAGCCGGCTCGACTTCAACTACTCGATCACCAAGTACCCCGCGCGCGTCAGCGACATCATCGGGCGGGCGCTGCCGTGGACGTTGGTGCTGCTCACCACGACGACGCTCTTCTCGTGGGTGCTCGGCAACCTCCTCGGCGCCTTCATGGCGTGGCCACGCTCGCCGAAGATCCTCAAGTTCCTGATGCCACCCTTATTGTCGCTCAGCGCCATACCGTTTTTCTTGCTGGGTCTGGTGTTGATCTACCTCTTCGCCTTCCATTGGCGGATCTTCCCGCTCTTCGGAGGGTACACGCCCGGAACGTTCCCGGCCGTGACCCCGGCGTTCCTCAGGGACGCCCTGTACCACTCGGTCCTGCCCGCGCTCTCCATCGTCCTCGTCTCGCTGGGCGGCTGGGCGCTGGGGATGCGCGCCATGATGGTCACCACCCAGGGCGAAGACTACGTCACCTACGCGGATGCCAAGGGTCTCAAGGGCAAGACGATCTTGCCTGGCTCCTCGCTACAGGCATTGCTCTGCCATTGGACTGCGTGAGCACGGTTCTCAGGCCCGGGCGCAGCCGCCAGGGCCTGGGGATGGGTGTTTACGACCTCTGTTGCGCAATTTTTTCTTGGCCGGAGTTTGGCGGAATTTGCTCGCAACGCGGGCAGGGACGCGGTAAACTGTTGGCCACCACTTGAGGACTCTTTTTCGAAAGGACCACCACGATGAAGTCACGAATTTGCTTGACCGCGTTGGCCTTGGTTGCTTTGGTGGCGGCCTCGGCTTTGCGCGCCGCTGACGCTCCGGCCTTGAAGTGCCCGGTTTCTGGTAAGGCTGTCGATGCCTCGAAGACCGCCGATTTCAATGGCGGCAAGGTGGCCTTCTGCTGCCCGAACTGCCCCAAGGAGTTCAACGCCAACTCGGAAAAGTTCGCCGCCAAGGCCAACCTGCAGGAACTGGCGATGGGCGGCACCACCATCAGCTCGCTCGGCGGCCAGACACGCAATCCCTACGACCTCACGCGCACGCCCGGCGGGTCGAGCGGCGGCACTGGGGCGGCGATCGCCGCCGGGTTCGGGCTGGTCGGCACCGGGAGCGACACCGGGCAGTCGATCCGTTCGCCAGCCTCGGCCAACAACCTGGTCGGGTTGCGGCCGACACGCGGGCTGGTGAGCCGCCGCGGCGTCATCCCGGTGAGCCTCACGCAGGATGAAGCCGGGCCGATTACGCGCACGGTGGAGGACGCGGCGCGCCTGCT
>CALMZR010000166.1 GCA_937870845.1 uncultured Chloroflexota bacterium | reverse complement strand
GACATACCGCCGGCCGAAGCGAGCGCATACGGCTTGCGCTTGGGAGACGTCGTGGTGAACCGCGTGAACAGCCCGAGCCACCTAGGCAAGAGTTTAGTGGTTCAAGAGCGGCACCTCCCAGCCGTTTTCGAGTCCAACATGATGCGCTGTGAGTTATCGAACCTCGTGCTCCCTTCCTTTGTCCAGTGCTACTTGTCGTCGATCATTGGGAAGACTCGACTCACTTCGAATGCAAAGTGGGCAGTAAACCAGGCGAGTATCAATCAGCGTGACGTAGGTTTAACCGCTGTACCGCTTCCACCGGTAGAAGAGCAGCGGCGCGTATTGTCGCAAGTCGAACGCCTCGTCTCAGGCGCCGACACTGGAACGGCCGTTGTCCGCGCCTCAGAACAGCGTTGCGAACGTCTTCGCCAATGCTTGCTCAAGTGGGCCTTCGAAGGCCGCCTCGTCGATCGGGACCCAACTGACGAACCGGCGTCCGCGCTTCTCGAACGAATCAAAGCCGAACGCGTCGCTGCCGCGGCGAAGAGGCCGGCACGGGCTGCAATACGGAAATCCTCGCGCGCGTGACGGACCCCCTGCTGCGCGTGAACGTCACGCGAATAGAAGCGAGCGCTGGCCTCAACGGTGACCACGCAGCCGAACGTGACGAACGTTCGGGATCACAGGACAAACCGTGCGCCCTCGCGGCGAAGCAGCTCGAAGGTGTTGATGTACTTCACGCCCAGGCCAATGCAGGCATTCGGGATCTTGACCAGCCTGACTCCATCGCTTGGCTGCTCGAGTGTGACGACGGTATGACCATGGGCATGAGCGTGCGCGACGAGGTAGGCATCAGGATCATCAGCGAACAAGGCAATCGCTGACTGCCGGAAAGTCTGTCTTCTCGACCACTCGACAGCAGCAGCGAGGCTGGTTAGCGTACCGGCATCAGCCGGGAAGAAGAACCCGGGCGGCAGAGCTCGAACCCATTCGGAAAGCTCATCCTCTGCACCAACGAGCTGCTCGCGGATCCGTTCGATGCTGTGGACGGCGCCACGTCCATTCGCAGCGATGAGCCAATCCCAGAAGGCAGGACAGAAATCGAGACCGTAATAGCGGCGCCGCGCCTCGATGAAGACATTCGCATCGAGGAGATACGCCATCAGACGACGAATCCCAATTTCGCACCCAGCTCGCGGAACGTGGCGTCGGTCGAGATCCCAAGCATCCGGAATGCGTCGCGATAGAGGGTATTGCCTTCCAGCGTGTCGGCGATCAGCGCTCGTGTGAAGCGGCGGCTGTTGCGGACCGGCTGCGTGAAATAGAAATTTCCGCCGCTGCCGCGCTCGATCGACCGAAGCAGTGCCAGCTCATCATTGAACGCCTTCCAATATCGATCCCCAGTCAGATAGCCGGCGTCGTTCATCCTTCTGAGGATGACGAGAGTGCTCACCTTGAAGACCCGCGCAAGCCGATCCAGTTCACTCCTCAGGGGTGCACCGTCGCGCTGCTCGCGCCGGAACTCGTCGAGCGGCACGAGGAGCTCCGCCGCAACCTCGTTGCACCATCGCTCGTGACCGGCCGGGACCGCCGATACATCGGCGTCGATCACGCCGCTGCGCCCGCTCCAGATGTGCACGAGCTCGTGCGCCAGGGTGAACATCTGAGCGGCTTTCGTATCGGCGCCGTTCACGAAAACGAGCGGCGCCTGGTCGTCCACGAGCGCGAACCCGCGGAACTCTCCAGGATCGAGTCTTCGATGGGTGTTGTTGCCAACCACACCATTCACCATCACGAGCACGCCCGCGTCTTCGGCGAGCTGCACGAACGTTCGCAGCGCCGCTTCCCAGGTCGGCGACTGTCGGCGGGCATCGGTCGAAAACGCGAGCTGCCCGCGCATCGCGGCGGCTGCTTCCTTCACAGGCGTCCCCGGCGCAATCGAGCCGACGAACGGGCGACCTTCCTGCCCCAGACTTCGGGCGAAGTCGTGGTACCAGTCCTGCCGTTGCTGGCAGAGATAGATCGTGTCGAGAAGTTCCGGACTGGGCCGCCGGATTCGTTCGTCGCGAACCGTTCGGAAATCCGGAATCGGAATCCGCTCCTCGGGAGGCTCCGCGAGGAACAGGAACCCGATCGGCGTGTGTGTGGCGCGAGCGAAACCCTCCAGTTGCTTGATCGTCGGCCTTGTTTCGCCGATCTCCCACGAGTGGAGTCTGGGAAAGCGCCTGGCGAGGACCTCGGGCCCGATCCCCGAGCGTTCGGCCGCCCATCTGAGCAGTTCTGGTCTCACCGTCACTCGCATGTCTGCCCCGAAATGTCTTCATGATCTCGCGAAATGCCCGCCCACGTCACCCTGGGGGCATGTACAGCCCTGAACGGGCCGAAGTAGACTCGAAACAGAATCATGACCGACCTCGCCAACCGCATCGTCCAGAAGCTCTGGTCCTACTGCAACGTCCTGCGTGACGACGGGCTGTCGTATCAGGACTACCTTGAGCAGCTGACGTTCCTCCTCTTCCTCAAGATGGCCGACGAGCGGGCGACGCTGACGAGCGAGGCGCAGCCGATCCCCGAGGGGTATCGGTGGGCCGACCTCGCGGCGCCGCAGATGGAAGGGGTCGAGCTGGAGCAGCATTACCGCGAGACGCTGCGCGTGCTGGGGCTCGAAGGAGGCATGCTCGGCCTCATCTTCGAGAAGGCGCAGAACAAGATCCAGGACCCCGCCAAGCTGCGCCGCCTCGTCGCCGACCTCATCGACCGCGAGCGCTGGACCAGCCTCGACGCCGACGTCAAGGGCGACGCCTACGAAGGCCTCCTCGAAAAGAACGCCCAGGACACCAAAGGCGGCGCCGGCCAGTACTTCACCCCCCGCCCCCTCATCGACGCCATCGTCGCCGTCATGCGCCCCGCCCCCGGCGAAACCATCTGCGACCCCGCCTGCGGCGCCGGCGGCTTCCTCCTCGCCGCCCACGACTACGTCGCCAATATCAACAACTACCAACTCGACACTGATCAAAAGCGCCATCTCAAGCTCGAAGCCCTCCACGGCGTCGAGCTCGTCGACGGCGTTGCGCGCCTCTGCGCCATGAACCTCCTCCTCCACAGCATCGGCCCCACCACCGGCGAAGGCGATCCTCCCGTCCGCACCGGCGACAGCCTCGCCGCCGACCCCGGCCACCGCTACGACCTCGTCCTGACCAACCCGCCCTTCGGCCGCAAGTCGAGCGTGCTCACCATCACCGACGAGGGCGAGCAGGAGCGCGAGACCCTCACCGTCGTCCGCGACGACTTCTGGGCCTCAACGTCGAACAAGCAGCTGAACTTCGTCCAGCACATCAAGACGCTGCTCAAGATCAACGGCCGCGCCGCCGTGGTCGTCCCCGACAACGTCCTCTTCGAAGGCGGCGCCGGCGAGACCGTCCGCCGCAAGCTCCTCCACGACTACGACGTCCACACCCTCCTCCGCCTCCCCACCGGCATCTTCTACGCCCAGGGCGTCAAGGCCAACGTCCTCTTCTTCGACCGCAAACCCGCCAGCCCCTCCCCCTGGACAAAAGACCTCTGGATCTACGACCTCCGCACCAACAAGAACTTCACCCTCAAAACCAACCCCCTCCGCCGCCCCGACCTCGACGAGTTCGTCGCCTGCTTCAACCCCGCCAACCGCCACGCCCGCACAGAAACCTGGAGCGAAGCCAACCCCGACGGCCGCTGGCGCCGCTACCCCTACGCCGACCTCATCGCCCGCGACAAGGCCAGCCTCGACATCTTCTGGCTCCGCGACGCCTCCCTCGAAGACGGCGCCAACCTCCCCGCCCCCGACATCCTCGCCGCCGAAATCGTCGAAGACCTCCGCGCCGCCCTCGAAGCGTTCGAGCTCATCGCCGCCGACCTCGCCCCCTCCCCGCCGCCGACCGACACGAAAGCCCCCCTCTCCCGTGTCCCACAGGGAGGGTGAGGGCCATACCCCAAAATCTTTGGCATCTTTGGCATCTTCCGACAACCACGCCAACTGCCGCGGCGCAAGAAGCCCCTCTCCCATCGCAATGGGAGAGGGGTTGGGGTGAGGGTCGTAACGGGTTGGGGTGAGGGAACCCCGGGGAGAGAATCGGGACGAGGGCCCCCCCGGGGTAACGAGCCTCTACCGAATCCGCCCAAACTGCGTCACCCGCTCATCCACCGGCGCAACGGCGCTGTCGGCATCCGCGGCCGCCACCAACTCGGTCAGCGCCTCCTCCTGCACCCCGCCAATCTCGCCGGAATCGAGCGCCTCCCGCGCGATCTCCACGCGGGCCTCCCCGCCGGACTGCGGCGCGCCTGCGACCACCAGCGACGCCGCCGCCGCCCGGTTCGCCTCGATGGCGTCGTAGCCGCTGCTCTCGCCCCACGCCGCCGGGTCCGGGGCCGCCACCGCCTGCGCCGCCCGCAGCGTCAGCGTTAGCGCCGCCGCGAAGGCCAGCACCGCCGCGCGGGATCGTGAAGTCGTGTTCGTGTTCGTGCGCATCTCGGTCTCCTTCCTGAGCGTGAGCCCGCACCGGCAATCCCGGTCGCTTCGGCCCCGAGCGGCATGGCGCCATGCCTCCCGAAACCTGGACTCAGCGTGCGCCGCCGCCAGCCGCGGCGCATCGGCACAGATGCGGAGTTGCATACGGAAACGCTCGTCCGTAATTCAGGACCGTCAGCCAAGGAGTCGCTCAGTCGATACTGCGGCATTGCCGGCGCGACCGTTGGGGCACGGCATGCCGTGCCCAGCTCCAGGCCACGACCCCGCCTCTACGCTCCAGCATCCGGCGACCCCATGTCGGGTACGCAAGCCACAGCGGCCCGTGGCGGGAGCGATCATCCGTACTCTTCTGACATCATCCGTGACCCGCCGCCTCCCCGGAAGTTCAGGAAGTTCGGGAAGTTCGGGAAGTTCGCCCCGCGCCCGCGGCGACCGTCGGCGCCCCCGCCGCCACCGCCGAAACGTCCCCGCCCGCCAGCACCACGTCGTAGACCACCCCCGCCGCCGTCTCCTCCGCCAGAAACGGCGCCAGCTCCGCCCCCGAGGCCTCCCGCCACGGGTTGTCCAGCCACCCCTGATAGGCGTCCCGATCCGCCCACAACGCCGTCACCAGAATCGGCCCATCCTCGTCCGGCAGAACCTGCACCTCCACGCTCAGGCACCCCGCCTGCCGCAAGGCATGCCCCGGCACGTCGATGCGCCGGAACACCTCCACCAGCGCCTCGCGCATCCCCGGCTTGGCCTGGAGGTAGAGCACGCTGCGGGCCGGTGGGGAGACATCCTTCATGCTCTCGACTCCTGTGATCGTCGTCACCGCGGCGGCCGCTCCCCGGATCGCGCCAGCAACGCCGCCTCCACTGCGGGGGGTTCTCGTCTGGACGCCGGTGGCCCTGATCGTCCTGCCGATCGCCATGTACTTCGCGTCCTACCTCCACTTCTTCCTTACTGGCCACGACTGGGGCGATTTCGTCCAGTTGCACCGCGACATGCTCGCCTACCACCGCGAGCTGGGGACCGTCCACGACGACTCCTCCCCCTGGTGGCAGTGGCCGCTGGCGGCGCGCGGCGTCTGGTACTACGCCGTGCAGCAGCGCGGCGAGCTGTC
>CALMZR010000165.1 GCA_937870845.1 uncultured Chloroflexota bacterium | reverse complement strand
CCGGTCGTCGAGGAGACGGTGCCGGTCAGCGTCGATTACCGCGAGTTCGTCAAGTTCTATCAGCGCGCAGGGCACTCGACGTTGTTCGATCTGCGCTGGGAGGACGGCAGCCAGTCGGTCTTCATCCGCGAGGTGCAGAACGACCCGGTGCGCCGCGAGCCGATTCACATCGACTTCTTCGCGCCGAACCTGCGCCGCCCGGTGCGGGCCATGGTGCCGCTGGTGCTGCACAATCAGATTCAGACTTCGGCCGGCGTGCTCACCGAGGCGCGCACGGAGATCGAGGTCGAGGCGCTCCCGGCAACCATTCCGCACCAGATCGACGTCGATGTCTCCGGCCTGGAGCAGCCAGGCGATGCCATCCGGGTCGGCGATCTGACGCTTCCACCGGACGTGATCGCGATCACGGACGCGGGCGAGCTGCTGGTGCTGATCGAGGCGGTGTACGTGGAGCGGGCCGAGGCAGAGGACGAGGAAGCGGCCGCGGAGGCTGCCGAGGCGCCGGAGGCGGCGGCAGACACCGATGCCGGGGAGGCCGAGCCGGCGGCGGACGCCGGCGACGAGTAGAACATAGGAGGCCGGGATTGCAGCGATCCCGGCCTCTCTCATGGACAAGAAATAGGGGCCGGGCATCGCCCGGCCCCTATTACCGTGGCATCACGGCAGCCGTGCCTTAGCGGCGAGCGGCCTCCGCCGTGATGCCCTCGGTACCGTGACTACTCATGGGCATCACCTCCTTTACCCTGATCGGTCTCCGGAGTTTCGCCGCTTTCGCGACGTGGGGTGAACCGTACCACGCCCCCCGGCGCCGGTCAAGAATATGCTCGCGATTCGCCCGAAACCGGGACCCAGGACCCAGGACTACGGCTGCGCGGCCGGGATCATGAGCTCTTCGCCGACCAGGAGCCTGTTGGGATCGGAACGGGGGTTTTCCTCCAGGATAGCCTCCTCTGAGACGCCGAAGCGGGCGGCGATGCCGGAGAGGGTGTCCCCCTCGCGCACGACGTAGCGTTGCCGCTCGCCCGGCGTCGGCACGGGCGGCGGGCCGGGGGTCGCCGTGACGACCGCGAACGTCGGCGCCGGCGGCAGGGTAGGCGGGACGCTGGCTCCGCCGCAGGCTGCCAGGAGCAGCGCCACCGTAAGCGCCTGGGCCGTGAGGGCGGCCCGGTCGGCTAGACGCCGAGACGGCTGGCGGCGAGCGCCGCCGCTTCCTCTGGCCACCGGTAGGCTTCCGGGCGGCGATTGGCGAGGGAGGGCACCTGGCGCCGCACCACGTCGACGCGGGACGGCTCGATGACGGCGCTGGCCACGCCGACGCCATCGGCCGCGGTGGCGACGACGGTCCCCCACGGGTCGACGATCATCGAGCGTCCGTAGCACCAGGCGCCGGGTGGGTGCATTCCCCATTGCGCGGAGGCGATCATGTAGACCTGGTTCTCGATGGCGCGGGCGCGGATGAGGGGTTCCCAGTGGTCCTTGCCGGTGGTCGTCGTGAAGGCCGCGGGCAGAATGATCGCCTTGGCCCCGCGCAGCGCCAGGATGCGGAAAATCTCGGGGAAGCGGAGGTCGTAGCAGGTGGCCAACCCAACGGGGAGGCCGTCGATTTCGGTGACGACGATCTCGTTTCCGGGGGTCACCGTGGCCGACTCCCGGTACGACTCGTCGCCGGCGAGGTCGACGTCGAACATGTGGACCTTGCGGTACCTGGCGATGAGGTCGCCGTTGGGATCGATGACGAACGCGGTGTTGTACATGCCCGGGTCGCCCGCCGCGACCTCCAGAATGCTGCCGCCGTGGACGTAGATGCCGTGGCGGCGCGCCCGCTCCGCCAGCCGCTCGGTGATGGGCCCGGGGATCGGTTCGGCGCTGGGCCGGTTGCCGTCGTCCGGGCCGAGATAGGCCCAGACCTCGGGCAGGGCCACCAGGCGGACGCCGGCCGCCGCGGCGCGATCGATCAAGTCCAGGGCGCTGACGACGTTGGCCTCCTTGTCGGCGCCGGAGTTCATCTGGGCGACGGCAACGTGCAGGCCCGCGGAACCGTTGCGATGCATGGGGCTACTCCTGTCCTCGGCGGCAAGGACGTGCCTGCTGGGGGCATAATCCTTGAATCAGTCGCGATCATAGCATCGCGATTCCGACGGCGGATCGGCTCCTACTGGGCGCCAAGCGCGCGGTACACCACCCAGATCACGAGCACCAGGACGATGACGGCGCCCAGGACCACGATGGCCATGCACGAGCGGCCCGCGGAGGCGACGTCTTCCGGGGTGGTCAAGACCGTCTCGGCATCCTCAGGGGCCGGGTCCGGGATAAACCCATTGCCAGTATCCGGGTTGCGGGGATCGGCCATGCCTCAGCTCGTGCGCGGTTCGACGGCGCGCGACAGCCGCCAGACGTGCGCCATGCGGGTGACGACTGTCAGCTGGGTCCCGACGGCGAGGATCCAGAGGGCGGCGATGACGTAGCCGGTCAGGAGCCCGATGGCCAGGACGACGACGCGTTCGGGACGTGCCAGCAGCCCGACAGACGCCTTCCATCCCGCGGCCTCGGCGCGCGCCCGCGCGTAGCTGATCATGATCGAGCCGATCGTGGCCGTGAAGACGAGCAGCGCGCCGAGCCAGTAGTCGTCCGTGCCGAGGACGTAGACGAGCACGCCGCCCAGGACGACCGCTTCGGAGTAGCGGTCGATCGTCGAGTCGAGAAAGCCGCCGAAGCGCGTTACCGTGCCGGTGGCGCGCGCCACGGCGCCGTCGAGCATGTCGAAGCCGCTGGCGATCAGGAGCAGGATGCCGCCGGGAACGATGTGCCCGGCGGCGATGACGGCCGCGACCAGGATGTTCAGCGCGAGCCCGATGGCCGTGAGCGCGTTCGGCGTCAGGCCCGACCGCGCCAGGATTTCGCCGATCCGCAGCGTGTAGCCTCTGATTCTTTCCCCGATCAATTCGGAGATCACGCCTCGCCGCCCCTCACAGCACGCCTGCCAACGGCGACGGCGCAGCCGATCGACTCGCCCGGTCGTACACCGACAGCACGCGCGCGGCGATCTCCGGCCAGTCATAGCGGCCGGCGGTCGTCCGCCCCGCCATGGTCATGCGCGCCCTGAGCTGCGCATCGGCCAGCACGCGAACGATGGCCAGCGCCAGGGCGTGCTGATCTTTGGGCGGGACCAGCAGACCTTCCTTCCCGCTCGTCATCACGCTGCGATAGCCGGGAATGTCGCCGGCGACGACCGGCCGACCGGACGCCATCGCTTCCAGAAGGACGATGCCAAAACTCTCCCCGGAGATGGACGGCGCACAGAACAGGTCGCAGCTTGCATAGTAGCGGGGCAGCGCCTGGGGCGAGGCGAGCCCGACGAAATCGACGTTGCGCACGCCGTACCGCTCCATGAGTCCTTCGAACTTGTCGCGCTTGCCGCCGCCCACGACGACCAGCCGCGCCTCGGGGAACTGCTGGTGGACGTAGGGCATGGCGCGCAGCAGGTACTTGAATCCCTTGCGCGGCTCGTTGTAGCGCCCGACGAAGAGGATGCGGGGGATGCCGTCGTCCGCCCAGGGAAACGGCTCGATCTCCCGGAAGCGGGCGATGTCGATGCCGTTGGGGATGATGTCGTACGGACCGTGGAAGTAGCCGCTGACGAAGTCCCGCGCCGGCTCCGATACGGCGATCCGGGCGTCCAGCCGCGACATCATGAAGGTCATGTACGGCTTGAAGGCGGTGTACCACGGGCTCGAGGCACGATAGGCATGGAAGGTGCCCACGTTGACCGCGCGCGAGTTGAGAAGCACGAGATACGGCAGGACCGGGATCAGCGGTTCGTGCAAGTGGATGACGTCGAACTGCTCGCGCCGCAGCAGCGTTTTCACCGCGTTGTAGAGCGTGACGTCGAAGGTGACGCGAACGGTGCTGCCGTTGGCCGGGATGGGCACGGTGCGGCCGATGCCGTAGAACCCCTCCCGGACCTCCAGTCCGCCCTTGCGGCCACGCGGCGCGAGAACCGTCACGTCGTGCCCGGCGCGCGCAAACTCTCCCCGCAGATGGCCGATATGCTCGAAAACGCCGCCGGGATGCCCGGTGTCGTATGGCGAGACAAGCGCGATCTTCACGGTCTTGCTCGATACCCCAGGCGCAGCGCCGCTTCCTGACTGAAACCCGGCACGGCCAAGGGCGTTGCCTGCATCGCCCGCAATCGCGCCCCGGCCGCGCCAGGAGGCATGGGATCTTCGCCGATCGCGAGCGGGCAAGACGGATCGGCGCGGGCGACAGCGGCGGCGCCCTCACGGATCATAACAAAGCGCAGAGCACCAGACGTCACCGGCGACCGTTCACCCTGGTGTCGGAGTCGAGGTCTTCGGCGAAATGGCACGCGACCCAGTGCCCCAGCTCGAGCTGTCTCAGAGTCGGAACTTCCGTGGCGCAGCGTTCAGTGGCGAACGGACAGCGGGTGCGGAAGCGGCAGCCCGATGGCGGGTTCAGCGGGCTCGGCGGGTCGCCAGGGAGCGGCGCGCGCGTGCGGCGCAGCTTCGGGTTGGCGACGGGGGCGGCGGCCAATAGGGCTCGGGTGTAGGGGTGGAGGGGACGCTCGTAGAGGGCGGCGGTCGGCGCGCGCTCGACGATGACGCCGAGGTACATCACCGCCACCGCATCCGAGATGTGGCGGACCACGCCCAGGTCGTGGCTGATGAACAGGTAGGCCAGCCCGCGCTCGTCCCGCAGCCGTTCCAGGAGTTGCAGGATTTGCGCCTGCACGGTGACGTCGAGGGCGCTGACCGGCTCGTCGGCGACGACCAGCTCCGGATTGACGGCCAGGGCGCGGGCGATGCCGACGCGCTGGCGCTGGCCACCGGAGAGCTCGTTCGGGTAGCGGCCGGCGTGGCGATCGCTGAGACCGACGGTTTCGAGCAGCTCGGCGACCGCGCGCTGCCGATCCCCGCTTTCGATCATCTTGTGGAACTGCAGCGCCTCACCCAACGTCTGCCCGGCCGTCATGCGCGGGTTGAGCGACGAGTTCGGGTCCTGAAAGACGATCTGCAATTGCTTGCGGCGACGCTGCATCGCGTTGACATCGGAGGGATCGATCGGCTCGCCGTCGACCAGGACCTGGCCGGAGGTCGGGCGCTGCAGAAAGAGGACGCAGCGACCGGTCGTCGTCTTGCCGCATCCGCTTTCCCCGACCAGGGCCAGCGTCTGGCCCTTCGCCAGGCTGAAGCTGACGCCATCGACGGCGCGTACCGAGGCGTGCGGCGTGCGCCGTAGCACGTCCACCAGCGTGCGGCCCACGGGGAAGTGCTTGACCAGATTGCGCACTTCGAGTAGGGGAGGGTGCGATGGCTGGGCGGGGTCGGTCATGGTCGCGCCGCCGTAGAGAAAGCGGATGCCACGGGCTCGAAGCGCTTCACGCCCGCGAAGTGGCATGCCGCGCCGTGCCCCTGGGCAACTGCTCGCATGAGGGGAACGTGTTCCGCGCATACAGGCTCGCGGTACGGGCAGCGCGGGTGAAACGGGCAGCCGGGGGGCGGATGGGCCATGTCCGGCGGCGAGCCGTCGATCGGCTGCGGCGCGAGGTGCGGCAGGTCCGGCCGCGGCATGGCGTTCATCAAGCCCAGGCTGTAGGGGTGCTGAGGGTCGTCGAAAAGGGTTTCGATCGGGGCTTGCTCGACGATGCGGCCGGCGTACATGACCGCGGCCCGGTCGCACATCTCGGCCACCACGCCGAGATCGTGGGTGATGAGGAGGATGCTCATGCCGTACTCCGCTTGCAGGTCGCGCAGCAGGGCGAGGATTTGCGCCTGGATCGTCACGTCGAGGGCGGTCGTCGGCTCGTCGGCAATGAGCAGCTCCGGCCGGGAGGAGAGGGCCATGGCGATCATGACGCGCTGCCGCAGGCCGCCGGAGAGCTGGTGCGGGTAGGCGGCGTAGCGCATCTCCGGGCTGGGGATGCCGACCTCGCGGAAGAGGCGGATCGTTTCGGCGCGGGCGGCGGCGCGGTTCAGCCCCTGGTGGCGGCGAATGGCCTCGCTGACTTGCTCGCCGGCGGTGAAGAGCGGGTTGAGGAAGGTCATCGGGTCCTGGAAGATCATGGCGATGCGGCTGCCGCGCAGATCTTCCATCGCCCGTTCCGGCAGCGTCGCCAGGTCGTCGCCGTGGAACAGGATGCGCCCGGAGACATGCTTCCCCGGCGGCATCGGCACGAGGCGCATGATCGAGCGGGCGGTGACGCTCTTGCCGGAGCCGGACTCGCCGACCAGACCAAGCACTTCGCCGGGGAAAATCTCGAGGTCAACGCCGTCGACGGCGCGGACGTCGCTGGTGCGGGTTCCGAACGAGATGCGGAGGTCTTCGATGGAGAGCAGCGGCGCCGTCATCGTTGCGCCTGCCGCGGATCGAGCACGTCGCGCAGGCCGTCTCCGAGCAGGTTGAAGCCGAGCACCGCCAGGACGATGGAGAGACCGGCGGCCAAGGCGACGTGGGGCGAGGTGAGCAAGACCAGTTGGCCCTCGGAGAGCATCGTGCCCCAGTCCGCGGTGGGCGGCTGCACGCCGAGACCGAGGTAGGAGAGGGCAGCCAGATCGAGCAGCGCGTAGGCGATGTCGATCGAGGAGATGACGATGATGGGCGAGACGCAGTTGGGCAGGATGTGGCGGAAGATGATGCGGCCTTGACCGTAGCCCAGCGCGCGAGCCGCCTCGGTGTAGGCCATCTCTTTCTGCACCAACGTCACGCTGCGCACGACGCGGGCGATGAACGGCACGTAGAGGATGCCGAGCGCGATGGCGGCCTTCTCCAACCCCGGGCCGAACGCGGCGACGACGGCGAAAGCGAGCAGCAGCGGCGGGAAGGCGAGCAGCATGTCCCAGACGCGGGTGATCGTCTCGTCCACCCAGCCGCCGCGGTAGGCGGCCCAGATGCCGATGGGGACGCCGATGATCTCGGAGATGGCCACGACCAGGATAGCGCCGCCGAGGGCGGTGCGCGTGCCGAACATCAGGCGGCTGAGGATGTCGCGGCCATTCTTGTCGGCCCCGAGGACGTAGCCCTGGCCAGGCATGGCCAGGCTGTCGGCCAGCTCGCCGTCGTTCGGATCCTTCGGCGCGATGAGGGGGGCGAGGAGGGCGACGGCAAGCAGGACGACGACGATGGCGCCGCCGATCATCGCCTTGGTGTTGTGGCGCAGCCGCCAGAAGAACATCGACCACGTCGACGGCGCTTCCGGCGCCGCCGCGATGTTCCCCGGCAGTGAACCGACTCCGACCGCCACGCCTCATCTCCTCCCGTCGTAGCGGACGCGCGGATCGACGATCCCGTAGAAGACGTCGACGACCAGATTGATCAGGATGAACATCGCCGCGATAAAGATCGTCGTCCCCTGCACGACCGGGTAGTCGCGCACCTGCACCGCGTTGACGAGCAGCGACCCGAGTCCGCCCAACCCGAAGGTGTATTCAACCAGCACGGTCCCCACCAGCAGGAACCCGAACTGTAACCCGGCGACGGTGATCACCGGGATCAGCGCGTTGCGAAAGGCGTGCTTGAGCACGACCGACCGGCTCGACAACCCCTTCGCCCGCGCCGTCTCGATGTAGTCCTGCGTCAGCGACTCGACCATCGCCTGCCGCGTGATCCGCGTCGTGATCGCCGCCAGCGAAAACCCGAGCGCCAGCGCCGGCATGAGCAGATGCTTGAACTGGTCGAACCCGCCGTCGCCCGCCCCCAGCGCCGGCATCCAGTTGAGCTTGTACGCGAAGAGCAGAATCAGCAGGATCGACGTGAAAAAGACCGGCGACGATGCCCCGATCAACGAGAAAACCGTCGCCGAAACATCCACCCACGAGTTGCGCCTGACCGCCGCCACCACCCCGAGCGGCAGGGCGATCCCTAGCGAAATGAGGAAACTGAAGGTCCCGAGTTTCAGCGTCAGCGGCAGCCGGTCGACGATCAGCGTCCTGACCTCGGTTCGCTGTCGATATGAGCGCCCCAGATTGCCCGCGCTCAGGTCGCGCACCCAGAGACCGTACTGAACCAGGACGGGACGATCGAGCCGGTACTGTTTGCGGATGTTCTCGAGGTTCTCTGGCGTGATCCGCTGATTCCCGACGATGATCCTCGCCGGATCTCCGGGTACAAAGCGGATGAGGAAGAAGACGACCGACGTGATGAAGAACATCAGCGGTATGAGCGTCAGAAGCCGTGTCACGATCAATCGGGTCATTGAGCTCGGCCTGGTGGAACGAACGGGCGAGCGATCCCAGGCTCCGCGACCGAAGCACGGAACCACGGAGCCGGGAATCGGGGCACCAGCTATGCCTCCGCGGGGCGCAACGATCGGCCAAAGGCGTCCCAATACCAGAGCGGCGCCAGGGTGTAGCCGGTCAAGCTCTTCGCCATCGGCATGAACCACTTGAAGTGGTCGATGTAGATGTACGGTTGGTCGGCCGCCACAAGCTTTTGGATGTCGATCAGCATCTGCGTGCGCTTCTCGACGTCGAGTTCTGCCTCGGACTCCTGAAGGAGCCTATCCACTTCCGGGTTGTTGTAGAAGGCGTGGTTGTTTTGGGGCGGCACGTTCGAGGAGAGGAAGTGCGGAAGCAGGTTGCCGCCCGCGTCGGGAAAATCGGAGGCCCAGGTGGTGTGCAGCATCCCTTCGTACGTGCCGGCCTGTTGCAGTGTGATGAAATCGGCATACGGGAGTTGCTCGATCTCCACCTCGATGTTCAACTCCTTGAGCGCTTCCTGGATCGCCACCGCCTCGGGTATCCAGACGTTGTTCGGGGCGATCACCGACAGCTTCGTCTTGAAACCGTTCGGCTGAGACGACTCGGCCAGCAGTTGCTTCGCCTTCTCCAGATCGTACGGAACCGGCTCGAGTTGATCGGAAGCGCTCCCCGGCATGTTCGGCGGAACCGTCGTGTTGCGGGCGCGGATGCCCGTGTCCTTGACGATGGTCGCGATGATGTCATCCATTGGGATCGCGTAATTGACGGCTTGGCGGACCTTGAGGTCGTCGAACGGCGGCTTGTCCATCCGCAACGCGATGTAGGTGATGGAGTATCCGACCACCTCCTGCAGCTGGACATCGGGCAGCGACTTGACGACATCGAGCTGGTCGGCCGGCACGCCGGTGATGACCTGCAGGTCGCCGGTGCTGAGTCCGGTGACGCGCGTCGTCGGCTCCGGCACGATCTTGTAGACGATCTGGTCGAAATAGGGGAGTCCCTCTTGCCAATAACTGGGATTCTTCTCGAGAACGATCTCGCTCCCGGCGTCCCAGCGGACAAACTTGTAGGGACCCGTGCCGATCGGGTTGCGCAGCAGATCGAGCCCGAACTCGTCGATCGCGGCTTTGGGAATCACGTGCCCAGCGGTCGTCGCGACGACGTACTGGAAGAAGGAACTCGGCGTCGCCAGCCGGATCGTCACCGTTCGGTCGTCGGTTCGTTCGACCGTGGCCTGCGGGTTGTCGTACATCCACGCGAGCGGCCCGGCGACCTCCGGATCGCGGACGCGGGCGATCGATGCGACGACGTCGTCGATCGTCATCGGCGAACCGTCGTGGAACGTGATGCCGTCCCTGAGCCTGTAGACATAGGTCAGGGGATCCGGGTGGTCGTAGCTCTCCGCCAGGAGCGGTTGTAAGGCTCCCTGGGCGTCGAACATCATCAGACCTTCGGAAATCTGGGTCGCAACCGGATTCGCCGTGAAGTCGTACGCCAGGGCCGGTTCGAGACCGCGGACGTCTCCTTCCAATCCGAAGGTCACGCTCGTCGCGTCTTGCGCCAGCACCGAGAGCCCCGGCAGAAACGGCATCGCCCCCGTCGCCAGGGCTGCCGCGCCGGCCGCGCCAGCCGCGGTGCGGAAGAGACCGCGCCGCGTCATCGTCTGCTGACGCAACCCTTGCAGATAGGCCGCCATCTTGCGGTCGAATTGCTGACCCGGTGTCAGATCGGTCTCGTGCTTCGCCATCGTGCCTTCTCCCCAGCGTCCTCTCTGCCAAACCGCCCACGGGCGGCAGGAGCCGAAGACGCCTTCACTCAAACCGACGCGTTGCCGATCCACGCTCTCGAACGATGTCGATGCGCGGATGATACCCAAATCCGCATCACAATGTCGTGGGCATTCCTGACAGATCGATCACCGGGTTTTCATCCGCGATCACTTCCCGCTGAGTCGCCTGGCGCGGTCCAGTCCCCTCGCCAGCGTATAGCAGGACCAGACCGAATACCCCAGACCCGCGATGGCGAGCGCCATCCCAAGAATGAGCAAGTCGCGCTGCGTGTCCTCATTACCGGTGAAAAAGAGACCGAGCAACCCAACCAGGATCAGCGAGGAACCAAGCACCACGAGGTGCCGGCCGCCGCGCTCGTTGACCGGATACCAGATCGTGTCGTCCTTGAGCGTCAACGGCAGCCGATAGCCGTACCACGCGTTGCGTTGGACGCGCCGTTGCGCCAGCGGCACGCCAAGCGCCACGAACACCACGCCGATGACCACCGGATAGACGACGCCAACCCAACCCGCCATAGCCGTGCCTCCGGTTTGGGAACCATGCTCTCCCGCACTACACCGCATCCGAGGCGACGCGGTCATGATACCGTCCTCAACCGGGGTGGGCCGGCGAGTTTGCGATTGCCATAGGAGCAAAGTGTGGCGGTTGAGGTTTGCCGGTTGTCGTAGCACAATGGGCTCGGGAAGGAGACGGGTGATCGCCAATGGTGTTTCGCA
>CALMZR010000164.1 GCA_937870845.1 uncultured Chloroflexota bacterium | reverse complement strand
TCGAGGCCATCGCCGCCATTCCGTGAGGCGGGAGGCGGGAGGCGGCAGGCGGGAGGCGCTACGAGACGCCCAGCGCCGCCTGCAGATCCCGCACAAATGCGGCTTCGCGGTCCGTGACTCGATCGCCGCCCAGACCGAAGGGCCCCTTCCGCGCCGCCTCGGTCGCCGCCCGCGCGATCCCGAGCACCCACGCCGCGTACTCGGCCGCCTCCTGCTCGACAGCGCGCTCGGCCAGCACCGCGCGCACCCGAGCGGCGGTTTCGAGCGCCTCCTCGATCACCGCCTCGCCCAGCGGCTCGGCGCCCGGTCGCCAGCCCGCACGCGAAACATCGGCCCCCTCGTCGTCCTCTGTTTCGGACTGGGCGACGGCCTGAATCAGCGCATTTCCGGGATAGCGGCTCCGCGCCCCCTGCGCCAGCTCCATCATGCCGGCCCACAGCTCGCGGGTGGAGGAAATGGCGTCGCCGTCGTCGGCGGCCATCGCCCCGAACGCCGCCAAGCGCGGCAGATCGGTCAGCAGCTCCCACTCCGCCTCGGTGAAATCGGCTTCCGACGTCATCGCCCCTCCTCCGGATCCCGGCGCCGCGTCGTGTCATTCCAACGAAGGAGGGCTCCCAAGAATCATCTCGGCGTTCATGGCACGATCGCCCATGGAACCCGAGATTCCTCGCTCCGCTCGGAATGACGCCGATTCGGCGCGCCGCTCTATCTCCAGTCCTCCGACCACCACGCCGCGTGGGGCATCCCCCGCTCGTGCATGGCGCGCACCGTGGCCTCCTGATCGTACGGCACGCGCCGCAACGCGATCTCCACCGTGCCCTCGTCCGTCGCGGCAACGATGGCGAACTCGGCCCACGCCGGCACGCGCACGCTCCCGTCCGGAAAGAAGCGGTAGGCGAGCCCGACGCTGCCGGGGTTGACGATCTCCCGGCCTCGCCAGGCGCGCAGCATCCGGATGTGGGTGTGGCCGCCGGCGATGACGTCGACCTCGCGCCTCGCCGCCACGGAGACATTGCCAAGATTGCCAACATTGCCAACATTGCCAACCATGCCGTCTATCTCCTCATCCGGGGTGGCCGCGACGATGACGTCGTCGAAGCCGCGCGGCGAGCCGTGGCAGCAGAGGAGACGCTGACCGTTCGGCAGCGGCACGTCGACCGTCGGCTGAAACGAGGCGATGAAGGCGCGATCCGCGTCGTCGAGCTGATTGGCCGCCCATTGGGTCATGTCGGCGAACCGGCGTGCATCATCGGTCTGCGCCGCAGCGATCATCGCCGCCGGATCGAGCAGCTCGGCGTCGGCATTCCCCATCACCAGCGCAGCCGCCAACCCCCGCAAGCGGGCAAGCGCCTCCCGCGGTTGCGGACCCATGGCCGCCACGTCGCCCAGACAGACAAGGCGGTCGACCTGCTCCCGATCGAGCGTCCTCAGCACCGCCTGGAGGGCGGCCAGGTTGCCGTGGATGTCGGAGATGAGCGCGATGCGCAACGGGCTTCCCCAGGGACTGACGGCATGCTCGCCTCCACCCCAATTTTGCCGCCGCGGGCAGCGCGGCGCCAGGCACGAGGGCGGCAGGGGCAGACGATACTCTATGGCGTAGAGTCTACGTCCGTGCAGGCCCGATCGGCGCCGTTCGTCGCGCCGTGCTGCCGCGAGTCACGCCCAGGGAGACGCGAATGCCGACGGATGCGCATCGAGACCGGCCGTCGCCCGATGATGGCCGCCACGCCGCGGCCAACGCGTCCATCGCAGACGCCCTCGCCCTCATCGACCGCCACGTCGAAGCCGTCATGCCCGGGCGCGGCATGCCCGGCCTCGCCCTCGCCATCACCGATCGCGAGGGGCTGCTGACCACGCGCAACTACGGGTTCGCGGACCTCGGCGCGCTGACCCCGGTCGACGACGAGACGCTGTTCGAGCACGGCTCGATCGGCAAATCGTTCACCGCCGTCTGCCTGCTGCAGCTCGCCGCGGAGGGGATGGTCGATCTGCACGCCCCCGTGACGGAGTATCTGCCCTGGTTCGCCGTGCGCTCTGCGCACACTCCGATCACCATCCATCACCTGCTGACGCACACCGCCGGCATCATCGAGGGAACCGATTTCGCCACCGACTCCCGCTTCGAAGTCTGGGCCCTGCGCGACGCCGATGCCGCGCCACCGGGTGAGCGCTGCCGCTACTCGAACGTCGGGTACAAGGCGCTCGGGTTTCTCCTGGAGGCCGTGACGGGGATGCCGTACGGCCGCATCGTCCAGGAGCGGATCCTCGATCCGCTGGGCATGACCCGCTCCGCCGGCTCCATCACGCACGCGTTGCGGCGGCGGCTGGCGGTCGGCTATGTCTCCCTCTACGACGACCGCCCCTGGCGCCCGGCCCATGGCTTCGTGCCGGCGGCCTGGCTGGAGACGAACACCGGGGACGGCTCCATCGCCGGGACCGCCGCCGACCTGACGGTCTTCCTGCGCATGCTCCTCACCGAGGGCGCCGGGCCGCGCGGCCAACTCCTCTCTCCGGACGGTTTCGCGCTGCTGCGGGCGCCGCACACCGAGATCGAGCCGGCCGTCGCCTACGGCTACGGGCTGGTCGAGTACGAGCTGGACGGGCGCCGCGTCTTCGGGCATGGCGGCGACATGGTCGGGTACGTCTCGGCCATGCTCGCCGACGCCGAAGCTGGCGTGGGCGTCGTCGTCTTTATCAACGGCATGTCGGAGGCGATGCCGGTTGCCGAATTCGCCTTGCGCGCCATCGTCGCCGCGCGGCGCGGGGAGGCGCTGCCGGATCTGCCTGCCGCGCACCCGGAAAGCGACGTCGCCGAGTACGCGGGCCTCTACCGCGGCGAGCGCGGCGAACTGACGGTCGCGGTCGACGCCGGCAGGTTGGTTGCGACCACGAGCGGGAACAATGACCGGATTCCCTTGTCGTCGACGACCGCCCCGGCGATCGCGGACGCGTTCGTCGCCGACCACCCCGACTTCGCTTTGTTCCCCCTCCGCTTCGGCCGCGACGGCGTCGGGAGCGTCACCGAGCTGGCGCACGGGGGCGACTGGTACGCCACGGACGCCTACGAGGGCGCGCGAGACTTCGACGTGCCGGCGGAATGGCGCGCCTTCGTCGGCCACTACCGGAGCTGGAACCCCTGGATCCCCAACTTCCGCATCGTCGCGCGCAAGGGCGAGCTGCGCCAGCTCTTCGCCGCCGGCTGGGAGTGCCTTCTGACCCCCGACGGCGACGGTTTCCGGATTGGCGACGACCCACACAGCCCCGAGCGCATCGCCTTCGACACGGTCGTCGCCGGC
>CALMZR010000163.1 GCA_937870845.1 uncultured Chloroflexota bacterium | reverse complement strand
CACGAGGCACTGAAGGAGATCGTGCGGACGCTCCTGCGGCTCGGCGACGACGAGAGCGCCTACTACGGAGGTGCCCGGTCATGACCGCCTTCTGGGTCCTGGCTCCGCTCATGGTGCTCGCCGCTCTCGGCATCTTGTTCGTGCGCAAGGCCGTCCACGCCGCGCTGCTGCTCCGGCGACATGTCGGGGCGCGACGGCCACTCCCCGCCGTCCACGGGGGAGACCCACGCGGCCCGCAGCTCGCGCGGCGACGGCTGGGCCAGGCGGACGACAATCTTTCAAGAATGGGGACGCTACCGTGTCTGACCAAACCTGGGCCACGCTGGTCCGTCACGAGGGCGAAGTTCCCCGCGAAGCAAGCACCTGCGGATTTCGCGACCGGCTGATCAGCCTCGAAGACGACGGCCGCGTGGCCGCCTGGGCCCATGCGGTCGACATCGACGGCGCTCGCGAACACTACCACCGCCGCTCCGCCGAGCTGTACTACGTGCTCGAAGGCGAAGGCCAGGTCATGCTCGATGGCAAGGCCCACGACGTCCGCAAAGGCTCGATCGTCCACATTCCACCCGGCGTCATCCACGGCGCCCGCGGTCGCATGCGCGTGCTGGTGGTCGGCGTGCCCGACATCGCCGACGAGGACCTCTTCTTTCCTGATGAAGAGTGAGTCGATCTGGTCAGCGCGGTGCGTGCTAGCACACCCTCTCCCCTCGCGGGAGAGGGCCGGGGTGAGGGGGCGAATCGCCGTCGGACAGCCAACTTTGCAAGTGACAACGCGCTGCCGGCGACCCTGTCCCCACCCAACCGACATTGACAATTCTGGCCGGGAATCGCAGGTTTAGGCGCTACGGCGACTCAGCGATTTCTTAGCAAGGATGCAACCCATGGCGGAACCGACGCGCCGCACCCTTTTGGGCACCGGCATCGCCGCTGCCGGCGGATGGCTGGTGGGCTCTACGATCACCGGCGCCGCGCCGGCGCAGGGCGCCGAGTCCCCGGCCAGCAAAGCGGCGCCGTCGGGATACGCGTTCCCGCTCGAAAAGCAAACCCCGCGCATCGGCAACGGTGGCGCCGCCCGCGAAGCCGCTGACGACCCCGAGCGACGCGCCAATCAGGGTTGACAGCAGCGAGGTCAGCGCGGCGATGAGGAGCGCGACCGGAAAGCCGTAGAGCAGCCCTTGCCAGAGATCGCGGCCGAGCCCGTCGGTGCCCATGATGCCGAAGACCGTGCCGCCGAGCGTGAGTCTCATGGGGGCGATCTCGTCCGCGGGGTCGGCGACGACGGCCTGGATCTGGAGGCGGTAGTCGCCGGCGAGGGGTTCGATGGCGGCGGATGCGTCTTGGGACGGGACGCCGAAGAGCGCGTCGAGCACGGTCGACTGGGTGATCGGCGGGGAGGTGATGTCCGGATACGTGTCTGCATAAAAGCGGCTGATGGCGTCCACCGCCGTCGGGTCGTTGGCGAGTGAGATGCGCTCCGGGACATCGTAGAAGCGGCGATACGGGGCGACCTCGCCTGGCCGCGGCCCACGAATGGGAATGCTGGCGAGGCGCACCTCGCCGCCATCAGGGCGATGGAGGCTGACGAGGATCGCGGGGGCGCGGCCGTTGAACGTCACGCCATTGAGGGCCAGGTTGAGCGACGTCGGCGCCGCATCGCCCGCGATGTCTATCGGAGCCTGGAACAGTCGGATTTCCCCCGCCTGGATGGTGGTGATCTCCGCCGGATCGGCGATAACGAGCGAGGTTTGCGGGAACGCGGGCTGCCCGGTGAGCCGAGCGGCCCAGATCGGCGGCGCGTTGCGCGGGTTGTTGGCCCACCAGGCGGGGCTGGACCAGCGGGCGGACCCGAAATCGACCGGGTACGTCAGCAGCACCCAGAGCGAAACGACCAACATGCCGGCGAACATGGCCAATCCGAGGCGCCCGCTGACGCTGGCGAGCAAGAGCCGCGACGCGCTCGGCCGCTGGCCCTCCGTGCGCGCTTCCAGCGCGGCCGCGGCCTCCTCGGCGTCCTCGGCGGGCTGGTCGACGATCACGGTCGGCGGGGCTTGCATCGGGACCGGGGGCGCGACGTTGAGAGGCTCGGGGTGCGTGTTGCCGCTCATGATCGGTCAGTCGTAGCGCACGCGCGGGTCGAGCACGGTGTAAAGGATGTCGAGCAGAAAGCGGAGGACGACGTAGATCAGCGTAAAGAGAAAGGTGATGGCCACGACGACCGCTTCATCGACCGCCCCGATCGCCTGGAAATAGAGTTGGCCCATCCCCTGCCAATTGAAAATCGTTTCGACGAGGATGGAGCCGGAGAGCGTGCCGGCCAGTCCCAGGACCAGACTGGTGACGATGGGCGGCGCGGCCACGCGCAGGATGTGGCGGCGCGTGACCTGGCTCTCGGGCAGCCCCTTGGCCCGCGCCAGGGCGACGTGGTCTTCCTGGGCGGCGGTCACGGTCATGGTGCGCGTGACGTAGATCGCGGGACCGACGCTGACGGTGACGAGCGTGATGATCGGCAGGAGCGCGTGTTTGCCAAGGTCCAGCAGCCTGGGCCATGTCTCCCGCGGAGGCGGCGTGGAGTACATGCCGCCGGAGGGGAGCCAGCCGAGCTGAAACGCGAAGAGGATGATGAAGAGGATGCCGAGCCACCATCCCGGAATGGCGAACGAGATCGCGGCGAGGTACGAAACCGCCTTGTCGAGACGCGTGCCGACGCGGGTGGCCATGCGCACGCCGATGAGGAGCCCCACGCTGGCGTTGATGATGAAGGACGTCGTCAACAGCAGCACCGAGTATGGGAGCCGTTCGAGCACGATGGCGCCGACTTCGGGTGAGCCGTTGGCGGTTCGCAGAGACCGGGACTCACCGAGGTCGAGGCGCAACACGCGGAAGACAGAGGCCGGGAGGCGGGTGTACCAGGGCTGGTCGAGCCCGTACAACGCCTCCTGTCCCTGACGGTATGCCGCCACCGCCTCCTCCAATTGCTCCGGATTGCCCATGGTTTGCGATTGGGCTTGCCGGAAGGCGCGCACGTCTTCGCTGACCTGAGCGCGGAGGAGGTTGTCGGAGAATCCGGTGGCCCCGAGCAGCACGACGAGGAAGATCAGGACGACGAGCAGCACGAAGATGAGGGAGGCGGCGCGGATGACCAGTTGGCGGACGGTCCCGGCCATCGGGGATTAGTGACGCTGCGGTCGGCGATCCCGCGCCGTGTCGGACCGCGAGCAGCGAGCGCTCCGCAGAATCATTCCTGGGGTCCGGGGAACGCACGTGCCATGGAGCCGAGATTCCTCCTTCGTCGGAATGACACCGGACGGGGATGACGCTATAGAGCGCGGCCTCGGGGGCGAGGACATGGCGTGGCGGCGGAGGGGGCCTTGCCTCACTTTGAGGATCGCGGCCATGGCCTACACCCCAACCGGGATGTCTACCGCCCGCTCGGCGACGCGGGCTAGCTCATCGCTGGAAGCGAGCAAGAAGAGCTGATAGACGCCAGGGAAGAGCGCGGCGGTGACGTCGGAGCCGATCTCGACGGTGAAGGCGCCGTTGGAACCTTCGGCGTCGCCGCTGGCGACCACGCTGCTGGCGGCGTCGGCGGCGCTGGGGTCGATCAGGGCATAGCGCAGGGAGAGGGCGCCCGGGCCTGCCACGGAGACCGGCACGGAGAGGGCGTCGCCGAGCATGGCCGGCAGCGGAGGCTCGACCGAGAGGTCGAGTGTCGGCGGCTCCCCAAAGAGCCAGTCTCCGGGCTGGAAGGGGTAGCCCTCGGCGCGGAAGGCGTCGGCCTGGGCGAACTGTGCGGGCGGATCGTAGCGGGTGAGGAAGTAGGGGCCGTTGGAGATGACGAGGAGGTTCGTCTGGTCGAACCAGTCAAGGCAGGCCTGGTAGCGGACGTTGGCCTCCTCGGCGGTGACGAGGGTGCGGCCGTTGATGGTGAAGATCGCCTCCGGGAAGGCGTTGTCGCCCTGGAGGCGGCGCATGGTGCGGATGACGAGCCGGGCGTCGGTTTCGGAAACAAGGCTCAGCCAGGGGACGCTGAATCGGGCGGCGGTGGTGTCCGAGTAGGCCCCGCGCCGCTCATTGAAGACGACGTCGTCCATGGCGTAGAGCAGCTCCCAAGGGGTGCTCAGGCCGCCGGCGGTCGCGTACGAGGCGATGTAGGCGGGCTCGAAGTGCCAGAAGTCGACGTAGGTCTCGAAGAGGTCGTCGTCGAGCAGGCGGAAGCCTTTGAACGTTTGGAGGAAGGGCCGCGAGGTGACGCCGAGCGCGGTCTCGATCTGGATGCGATTCTCGTCGTAGGCCAGCTCCCAGGCCTGGGCGATCGAGTAGACGAGGTCGGCGGGGGTGATCGGGACGCCGTGGTGGAACGTGGCCTGGAAATACTGGCTGTAGTCGTACGTCACCTTACTGACCGCCGCGATGCCTGTCCCAACCGGCGTCCAAGCGTCCGCCGCCGCGTCCCAGAGCACGGCGTCTTCGGGGACCTCGAGCGTGCCGTCGGGGCCGGCGGTCTCGATCTCGAAGGCGGCGCGGAACGGGATCGGGATGCCGCTGAAGGGGTGGTTGATGACGGGGGCGTCGACCAGGTTCTGGTAGATGTCGCCGGAATAGACGTCGCCGAACCCGCCGACCGGGTTCCAAACTGTGCGATCGGTCCAGACCCACAGATGGCCGACACGGATGTCGTCCGAACCGGGGACGCTCGCCTCGCGCAAGGTCAGGGCCGATTTGGGACCGCCGACGATGTCGAGGTTGAGATTTTCCAGCTCCTCGCGTGCAGGAAAGGTCTGCAGTGCGGTGGCGAGCCAGAGGCGGACGCTCTCGTCGAGGCCCATGGCGGTCATCTGGCGGTAGAGCTCGTCGCGCTCCTCTTGGCTGCCAAACTCGCCGCGGTAGAGCTGCTGGCCGATGCGGTCGATCTCCTCGCTCTCGTACTGCCAGAAACCGGTTTCGAGCCAGCCCGGCATGTTGCCGAGCCAGGGGGCGGTCATCTGGTTGATCGTGCCGAAGTCGTAGCGGTTGGGCGCTGATCGTCCCCAGCCTTCGGTGTAGGCGTGCCACTGGAAGGTGATCGGGTCGCTGGTGTAGACCGCCAGCGTCGCCGGGCCGAACGGCTGGTAGATCGGCTGCACCTGGAAGCCGGCGCCTTCGAGGGCGGCGCGGAAGAGATCGCCGATCTCGCGGCGCTCGTCCTCGACGCGGATGACGATTTTCAGCTGCACGGGCCGGCCGTCGAACGTCCAGAAGCCGCCGTCCTGCGTCGCGCCGGCCGCTTGCATCTGCTCGGCGATGAGGGCGTTAGCGAACTCCGGATCGAAGCGGACGCCGGAGCGGCGGACGGTTTCGAACACGGTCAGCTCGTCGTAGTCGAGGGGGCTGACGTGGCTGACCATCGGCACGGCGCGGCCGGCATAGATGTCGTTGGCGATGAACTCGCGGTCAACGAGGTATTGCGCCGCCTGCCGGATCTCGCGGATAGAGAACGGGTTGAGCTCGCCTTCGCGGGCGGGGGCGGGGTTGAGGATCATGGAGAGGGTGGAGGCCGGAGCCCGGATGAGGCGCACCTCCTCGGCCCCTTCCAGTTCCTCGGCCCCTGCGGCGCGGAGGCCGAAGAGGTACAGGTCCATCGCGTCCTGGCTGATTTCGAGTGGCGCCTGGTCGACGTTGAAGGAGGAGAAGATCAGGCGATCCGCGACCGGTCCCGGCGCCTCCTGCGCCGCGGCCCTGGCGACGGCGGCGCGAGCGCCCGTACCGGGCATCGCCGAGGCGAGGCCAATACCGGCCGCGCCTTGCATGAGGCGCCGTCTCGACACCAGATCGGAGAACGCGGAGGCGGGTGTGGCGTGGTGCTTCCTCATCGGGCATCGTCCTCCGGCGGCGCGGCCAGGCGCCTCGTGGTCACGGAAGCTCGGTTGGGCCGGCTACCGGAGTCGCCGCGGCTGGGCCGAGGTCCTCGCGGATGCTCTCCAGCTCACGCGCGATCGAGTCGAACCCGAACTCGGTAAAGAAGGACGCGGTGGCGACGTTGCCCGTTTCGTCGTAGGCGGTGACGTTGCGGGCGCCTTCGCCGGTAACGGGCATATAGACGTTGGTCTGGAACTCGCCGCGGTCGTTGGAGATCAGGTTGGTGATGGTGATGCCGCCGACGTCGATGGTGATGTCGGAGTCGGGCTGGAAGCCGAAGCCCTGGATGGCGACGTCGCGGCCCGCGTCGCCGCTGGGCGGGTTGAGGAAGAGCGACGGCGGGGCGATCGCCTGCTTGCGGGCGAACCCGACCTGCTGGTTCGGGCCGGCGTACTCGCCGAGGCGGGTGTCGGCCCAGACGAGGTAGACGTCGTCCTCGGCCGCGGCGATGGCGAAGTAATCGCCGAGGAAGCGGCCGCCGGGGAATCCGCGCAGCGAGTTCGAGGCGAAGTCGGTCACGCGGGTGTCGGGGGTGTTGATGCCGTTCTGCTCGTCGACGAAGCCCCAGGTGGCTCCCTGGTCGCTCGATTCGGAGTAGTAGATGTGGAAGCGGGCCTCCTGGGGGTCGTCGCGCATGTCGCCCCACATGGCGTGCAGCGTGCCATCGGGGCCGACGTCGATGGCGGGAAAGAACTGGATGCGGTCGGTGTCGTCGGCGTTCACGCGCACCGGCTCCTCCCAGGTCTGGCCCTTGTCGAGGGAGCGCAGGAGGTAGATGTCGCCGTCGTCGGTCGGCTTGTCTCCTGGCTTGGCGGTGATGGCGATGTAGATGTCGTCGTTGGCGCCGACGGTGAGTTGCGGGAACGTGGAACCCCACCAGCGGAAGAAGGAGTTGCGCGGGCGGAAGTGGATCTCGCGGAACACGCCGGCCTGGACGGGTTCGGAGAAGGTACGGCCGCCGTCTCCGGAGAGGGTGACCATGATGGTCGCCAGCCCCTCCTGAACGCCGTCTAGCGTCGTGTCGAGGTACGCCACGACCACGGTGCCGTCGGGCATGACGGCCGGTTGTGGGCCTTGCACGGTCTGGTCTGCTTCGGCGCCGGCGACCGGTCCTTCCTGCTGGGCCTGCTGGACGATCTCCTCATCCTCGGTCTCGGCGCCCGCGGCGCTCGCCCCGCCGTCGCCCTCTTCGCTGGCCCCCTGGGCCTGGAACACGGTCGGACTGACGCCGATCGGGTCGCTCCAGGTTTCGCCGCCGTCGGTTGAGCGAACGAGGCGGATGGTGGTTTCGGTGATGGGGGAGGTGAGGAAGGGAAGCTCGTCGGCGTAGAGGGTCGTGTAGCGGGTTTTGAACTCGGTGTAGGTCAGGTAAAGGATATCGCGATCGGGATTGGCGGGGTCGGGTCCGATTGTCAACCAGGGCTTGTCGAGAAAGTCGGCGGCGACTTCGCCGCGCTCGCGACCGGTCTCGTCGATCGAGGAGGTCGTCTCGACAGTGGAGCGGGCGGTGGAGACGGCATCGCCCCAGGTGAGGCCGTCGTCCTCGGATTTGGAGACGACAATGCTCGAGATCTCGGTCGAGGAGACGAGCGTGCCCAGCCGAAACTCCTCGAAGCCGAGGGAGATGGAGGCCATGTAGACATTGCCGTCTCGGTCGAATGCGACGATAGGATCGCCAGCGGCGGAGAAATCCTCCTGAAAATAACGGAGCTGGTTGGGGCCTTCCCACGTCTCGCCGCCGTCGAAAGAGACGTACGTCGACATGGATGGGAAGTTGTAGTCGATGACGCCGAGGACGATATGCTCGGGATCGAGCGGGTTGACGGCGAGGTGCGGCTCGGTGTTGAGCGGGAAGAGGCCGAGTTGGCGGGATACGATCTGGTTGCGGCTGAAGGCCGGGGCGGCGGAGCGAAACGGCACCTGGGGCTGGTACGATGCGGCCCGCGCTCCCGTGCCGCCGGCAACCACGCCGTAGCCAGCCCAGTCGACGCCGCGGGCGCTGCCGCCCGTGGGGATGTCCATCAATCGTGGGTCCTGCCCGCTCGCCATCACCCACGAAGAGGCGCTGAGCATGTCCTCGACCGGTTCGAGGAGCCGAAAGCTTCCCAGCGGGATTGCCCCGCCGGGTTCCTCGGCCTGGATGACGAGGGGAGGGGTCATGCCGAGGAAGAGCGCGGCAACCAGGATGAAGGCAAGCAGGCGAGCGGGCGGGCGCGAGCCGAGCGCCCGGCAGGGCCGGGACGGCTTGGGACCATATCCGGCAACGGTCATCAGTTCCCCCGGTTCGCGGCGTGGCCGTTTCGGTGGCCGGCGCGGCGGATCGTTGCGTCCGAATCGCGATCGCTGACGATCGCGGAGCGTACCACGGCGCGCATACCGCGCACCGATGCGTGGGGTCATCATGGCGCACCCACCGCACGACGGCCCGCTGCCGTGTCATCATGGCGTTCGCATCGTTTGCCCGCGTCGTAAACCGGCAGTGTTCGGCGGCGAGGGGTCGGCGACACGGTCAGGAGCCGCCAGTGATGACATTCGGAGTTGCCTCTCGGCCGGCGTGGACATGGGCGGCGGCGATCGCCATGGCTCTGGCGGCGGTGGTTTCGGCGATGGCCGCGTTGCCGGCGCTGGCGCTGCTTCAAGACGAGACGGAGAATCAACCGCTGCGCGGCGTGTTCACCGTCACCATCTCCAGCGCCGACATTCCGCCGAACCTGGCGGGAGGGCCGGCGTTGACCGGACTCTGGAACATCACGTTCGACGGGGACGGAACCTTCAGCCTGGCGAGGCAGGACGTCGGCGCGATCGTCAACGGCGCCTTCGAGGCCGGGGAGGCCACGCTGCGATTCACCGAATGGAACGGGATCGTCGGCTGCCCGATTGCCGCCGACAGCGGCGAGCTCGCGTCGTACGCCTGGCGGCAGAGCGACGACACACTGACCCTCACCCCGATCTCCGATTCTTGCGTCGAGCGGTTGACGCTGTTGACTACGCGCTCGATGGGCGGGTTCGAGGCGTGTGTCGCCGCGCCGCGGCCGCCGACCGATCCGTTTGCGGCCGATGTTCCCCTCGCCACGCCGGTGGCCGGGCCGCTGCCGCCGGCGTCCGGGGTGGCGGCGCAGGAGGGGTTGAGCGAGGGGGCCGACGCCGAGGAGGCGATCGACAGCTTGCTGCGGCAGGCCAACGGCTGCTGGGCGACGGGCGATCCGACGCGATTCCTGGCGTTGCACAGCGTGCGCGTGATCGACGAGATCAGCTTCATCGGGCCGTTCGAGGAGTTCGCCCGACAGCTCCGGTTGCTGATGGCGACCCCGGTGGCGTTCGAACGCATCGGGCCGGTGAACCTGATCGATCCGGAGCACGCCTGGGCCTACGTCGAGGTGACGCTGGGCGGCGACCCGCTGCCGCAGCGGGTCGATTTCGTGTTCGAGAACGGCGTCTGGCTGTTCGATACGTTCTTCCTGTTCGGACCGCCGACGCCGACCGGGCCGGTGGACGTCGAGCCGGTGGCCGGACCCGAGGCCGAGCAGACGCGCGTCCCCGACGACGAGCAGTAACGGGCTGGACGTGATGCGTGCGCCATGACGTCGCCTGCCCCGCGCTTCGACGGCGGTGATGACGACCGCTCGGCCGTCGCCACCTCGAACGAACCGGAACAACGCAGTGGCTCGGAATCGACGGTGGGTACGGGCAGCGTCCTGGGCGTCGGTTGCTTGGCCGCGCTTGTCGTGTTCGTGATCGTGGCGGTTGCGGCGCGTTGGCTGATGGGCGCTTGGTGAAGGCGCCGGGCATGCGGTCAGCCTGATAACGCCGAATCCGGGGCTACACTACGCTGGTGATGACGACGGAGTCTTGCCCGCCCGCCGGGCGGCGGGCGCGTATCAACGGGCAAAGAGACGTCGACGCGATCCGGGAGGGGGCAGGGGCGCGGACGGCCGAAATCAGGCGCGTCCTCATGACCGTGCTCCTGCTGAACCTGCTCGTGGCGGGAGCCAAGCTTGGCTACGGCGCGCTCAGCGGCTCGGTGGCGATGACCGCCGACGGGTTCCAGTCATTGCTCGATGGGTTCGCCAACGTCATCGGCATCGCGGGGATTGCGGTGGCCGCGCGGCCGCCGGATCGCGAGCATCACTTCGGTCACGGGCGATACGAAACGCTGGCGTCGATGGCCATTGGCGCGCTCATGGCGGTCGCGGTCATCGAGATCGTGCAGTCGGCGATTGGCCGCTGGCGGGCGGGCGAGACGCCGGAGGTGACGTGGCTCTCGTTCGGGGTCATGCTGGGAACGATGGCGATCAACACCGCGGTGACGCTCTGGGAGCGGCGCAACGCGCGACGGTTGCGAAGCGATCTCCTGGAAGCGGACGCGCGCCACACCGGATCGGACGTGCTCGTCTCGGGGGCGGTCATCCTGGGATTGGCCGGGGAGCGGATGGGCTTGCGAGGGGCGGACGCGGCGGTCTCGCTGGCCGTGGCGGCGACGATCGCCTGGGCGGCGTGGGGCATTTTGCGCGAGGCATCGCTTGTGCTAACTGATGCGGCAACGGATGTGGAGCCAGCGGCGCTGCTCGCAGTCATCCTCGCGGCGCCGGGGGCGATCACGGCGCACAACCTGCGCGTGCGGTCGTCCGGCGGGCTCAATTGGGTGGAAGTTCACGTCACCGTCGATCCACTTCTGACCGTCAAGCAGGCGCATGAAGTGGCGACCGGGGTCGAGGACGCGATCAAGGACGAGATCGGACCGGGAACGCAGACCATCGTTCACATCGAGCCGGCGGAACCGCCGCATACGCGCCCGGACCCGATCTTTGGCAACGAGATCACGATTGGCTAGACGCGGCGCGCTATTGCGCGCCGATGGAAAGGACCCTTGTGTCAGATTCACGAAGATCGCACGAATCCCGTGGCGAACGCCGCCAGGAGCGACGCGACCGCCAACCGGCGGAGGAAGGGCGCGGCCAGACGCGCTCGGAGCGCGACGAATCCGGAGCCGAGCGGGCGCCCGGGCAGCGCCCGCCGCGCCCGCGGCCCGGACGGCGGCCCCAACGCGACGGGCAGTCGCAACAGCGCTCGCGTCCCGGCCGTGCAGGACACACGCCGTCGGCGCCGCAGCAGCCGCGGGGCGGGCGAGGAGCCCCGCCGCCATCGACCGATCTCGGGGACGGTCGGCTGCGGGTCATTCCCCTGGGCGGCACGGGCGAAATCGGCAAGAGCATGCTCGTCGTCGAGTCCGGAAACGACCTCGTGATCCTGGATGCCGGCGGCAAGTTTCCGGAGGAGTGGGAGCGTGGGATCGACCTGATCATCCCGGACATCCGCTACGTCAGGAATCGGCTGTCGAAGTTGCGCGGCATCGCCGTCACGCACGGGCACGAGGACCACATCGGCGCCCTGCCATACGTCGTTCCGCAGCTGGAGGGGATCGGTAAAGTTCCGATCTATGGTTCCGCGCTGGCGCTCGGATTCGCGGAGAACAAGTTGCGCGAGGCGCGATTGGACGACAAGGTCGCACTGCATCCGGTCGAGCCAGGTCAGCGCGTGCGACTCGGCGAGCTGGAGCTCGAGTTCATCAACGTCACCCATACCATACCGGCGTCGTACGCCATCGCCGTCCATACCCCCGCCGGGACGATCATCGACACCGGCGATTTCAAGCTCGATCCGACCCCGGTCATGGGAGAGCCGACCGACGTGGAGCGATTGCGTCGATTGGGCGACCAGGGGGTGTTGGCGCTCTTCTCGGATACGACGCGGGTGGAGACGCAGGGACGCACCCCGTCAGAGCGGGTCGTGATGGAGACGCTGGACCGGGTCATCCGCGATTCCAGGGGCCAGACGCTGGTCGCCACGTTCGCCTCGAATATCAGCCGCGTCTACATGGTGCTGGAGGCGGCGGCGAAGTACGGCAAGAAGGTGGCGGTCGCCGGCCGATCGATGGAGCAGAACGTCCGCACGGCGATCCAGCTCGGGTATCTCGATCCGCCGGACGGCGTCCTGCTGCCGCTCAATGACGTCCTGAAACTGCCGCCCGAGAAGCGCGTGCTGGTGGTCACCGGGAGTCAGGGAGAAGCGTCGGCAGCGTTAGCCCGCATCGCCGCCGACGAGCACAAGACGATCCACATCGGCGCCGGCGACATCGTGCTCATCTCGGCCACGCCGGTGCCGGGCAACGAAGAGACGGTTTCCGAAACGATCGACAATCTGTTTCGGCGTGGCGCGAACGTCGTGTTCAGCTCGACGGAGGGCCGCGTTCACGTCTCGGGGCATGCGGCGCGCGAAGAGCTGCGCGACATGCTCGAGCTGGTCCGGCCGCGCTACGCGGCGCCGATCCACGGCGAGTATCGGCACATGGCGCTCTACCGCGACCTGGCCAAATCGGTCGGCATCCCGGCCGACCGGGTGCTGATGACCGAGATCGGCAGCATCGTCGATTTCGAGAACGGCAGAGGCGCGGTGCGGGGGCGGGCACAGGCCGGGTCGGTCTTTGTCGATCGCCTGGGCGATTTCGAGCCGGGAAAGGTGCGGCTGCGCACGCGCGACGATCTGACCGACGACGGGCTGGTGACGATCACCCTGGTTGTCGACGCGGAGAACGGCAAGCTGATCGCCGGGCCGGAGTTCGTCACCAAGGGCCTCAGCATGGAGAGTCTCGCGGGGCCGATTCGGCAGGCCGAGCAGGAGCTGAAGCGGTGGCTGGAGCGGCGGCCGGAGGGGGAGCCGGAGGTGGGTTACCTGGTGTCGCAGGCGAAGGGGATCACCGCGCGCTCGCTCTTTCGCAAAACGAAGCAGCGACCGATGATCCTGCCGATGGTGCTGGAGCTCTGAACGAAGGAACGGATGCGGCGGGGTATACTGACCGGCGCCCCGCTCTTCACGCGTTCTTGCATCGATGCTTTATGCTGGAAAGACATCCCCGCGATGGGAGGGAAGGTCATGCGCTTCGACGCAGCCGCCGCGTTGACGCGATTGCTGACGTTGGATCGTCCTCGCCGCTCGTTGATCGGCCTGCTCGCCTCGACGATCATGGGGGCGGGCGCGTCGTCAACCCAAGCGGCGAAGCGGCGCAAGAAAGACCGGCGGCGGAAGAAGGGCAAGGGCGAGCGCAAGGACCGCCGGTGCAAGAACCGGCACAGCGAGCAGGAGATTCTGCGCTTCATCGCCAAGGCGGCCAAGAAGTACGGGCAGTCGAAAAAGGTGATGGAGCGAGTAGCGCGCTGCGAGTCGGCCCTCAATCCCTGCGCGGTGAACCGGAGCGGCCCCTACTACGGGTTGTTCCAGTTCCTCAAATCGACCTGGAAGACGACCCCGTACAAGAACCGCAGTATCTGGGATCCCGAAGCGCAGGCGCTGGCAACGGCCTGGATGTGGAAGCAAGGGCGGAAGAACGAGTGGGCGTGCCAGTAACGGAAGAGTGACGGGTGTCAGGTGACGGGTGTCGGGACGAAAGCGGACGCAGGCGGTGTGGCTGAGACTTCAACGCCCGACGCCCGTCCCCCGACAGTCCGTCATCCCTCGCGCTTCTCGAGGTCCAGGGCGCAGCCGTTCATGCAGTAGCGCAGACCACCGGCTTCGCGGGGGCCGTCAGGGAAGACATGGCCGAGATGGCCGCCGCAGCGGGCGCATTGCACTTCCGTGCGGACCATCCCGTAGGAGCGGTCGTCGACCTCGCGAACGGACCCGGGAATCGCCTCGGTGAAGCTCGGCCAGCCGGTGCCGGACTCGAACTTCACGCTGCTTTCGAAGAGGGGGTTCCCGCAGCCAGCGCAGCGGTATGTGCCGTCGTCCTTGGCATCAAGGTAGGGGCCGGAAAATGCGCGCTCGGTCCCGTGCTTGCGCAGGACGGCGTACTGCTCCGGGGTCAGGCGCTGGCGCCACTCCTCATCGGTGGCGGGAAGGTCTTGCTGTTGCGTGTCTGCCATTGAAACTCCGATCACTGGGAGTATCGCGGAAAGGACTGCTGCTCGATTATGCAGTTCTCACGATAGCCGTAGACCAAGCTCGTCGCAAACGACCCATGGGCGTTGCGGTTACAACCCCGCACCGTCGGACGCCACGCAAGAACTCTCCGGCCGAGCTCATCAGTCGGCCGGAGAGTTCTTGGCGCCGGCGATCGCTGCCCGATTGGGGTACTGACTAGATCCCGCGCTCGCTCCTCTCGGCGGCGGTGGAATCGTCGACGTAGACCTCTTCCTTGCGCACGGTGTCGCTGACGCTCTCGGTGCGCTCGACGGCTTCCTTGCTGATGACGAGCTCCTCGGCGACCCGCGCCTGCTTCTGCACGTCGACGACTTCGCTCTCGACCGGCACCTCGATGACCGTGTCGGTGAAGGCCTCGGTATCCGCGGCGCTGACCGGTCGGTCGACGACGCGGCGCTCGACGCGGACACGCTCCTCGGTTACCGGAACTTCGAGGACGCGCTCCTCGGTGACGACGTCCTTCTCAATGCGCACGGCGCCGGCGTCCTGCTTGCGCACGGTCGCCGTCAGCTCTTCTTCCATCACCGGAACGTGGATCTCTTCGCCCTCGGTGCGAGTCACGTCGGTTCCGAGGGTGTCAGCGGCAAAAGCGGCGCCGGTGTCTGCATAGGCTGCGGTCTCGAGATCCGCGGGCTGCGCGTCCCAGCCGCTTTGGAGAGCTGCGTCCTTGGCGACATTGAGGTAGACCTGACCGGCGTCGTAGCTGGCGATGGCGCTGGTCGGGATGTAGTAGTCGGTCGGGAAGAAGATGCCCTTCTCCACCACGATGTAGCCGGGGTACACCGCGGCAATGCTGCCGACTTTTTCGCCGTCCGCGCCGTAGACATCGGCGCCGATTGGAATGTCAGTCCCCACGTAGGTGGTGCTCACGTTGAATCTCCTCGAGCGAGTTGACGCATCCATCGCGATCACCGCCGCGAAGAGGCCGCCCTGGCCCGCGTCCACGAGGGGACGAATTGCAAGCCGCATGCCAGGGACGGCAGGTGCTTCAATGACTCGATACCTGTCACCGCGGCTGCGCAATCGCAGCGGCCGGTCAGGAAGCGGCGCGTTCTCCCAGCCTCTCGTAACTGACGAGCTCGGGGAGCGGCCGCCGCCCGGCGGCGGCCGGGTTCGGCCGGTGGTCCTTGTGCGTCGTCGGATACCCGATGACCACGACCGAGCGCGCCGTGCGCTCCGCGGGGATGCCGAGGATGCGCTTGCCCACTTCCTGCTGGGACTCGTCGCCGAACCAGGCGGTCCCACCGCCGAGGCCGAGCATATGCGCCCCGATCAGCAGCCGCTCGGTAACCCGTCCCTCGTCGAACGCCTCAGACAACGGATTCTCGCCGTTGAGCACGATGGCGATGGCGAGGGGGGCATCGGCGACCCAGTTGATGGGCGTGCGGATCTGGCTGATGCGCCGCAATTGCTCCGGGTCGCTGACGACGATGAACTCCCAGGGCTGGGTGTTGCGCGAGCTGCCGGTCCAGCGGGCGACTTCGAGCAGCTCCTCGAGCACGGTGTCCGGCACGGGCGTGTCCTCATACAACCGCGCCTGACGAACCTTGCGGAGCTCGCGGGCGACTTGCTTTGGGTTGGAAACAGGCGGCATCGATCGTCTCCATGGCGGCAGATCCCGCGCCGCTGATAATGGCCTCGTCTAGCCTTTACGTCCCTTGCGGCGGCGCTCGACTTTGCGTGGTTTAGGAGGCTTCGGCGCCTTTTGTGGGCGTTCCCGCTCGCTGTCCGGCACTTTGACCGGAGATGGCGTGGACTCACGCTCAGTCATGGACCTGGCTCCTTTCCCTCGCTGCTCCTCGACGATCAGACGCCGGCGGAGACGCCGAGCGGCGCCGGGCAGCCGACACCGGTCCCGGCTAACCCGCAGTAACCGTTCGGAACCTTGTGCAGATATTGCTGGTGGTAGTCCTCGGCCAGGTAGACGGGGCCGGCCGGGGCGATCTCGGTGGTGATAGCGCCAAACCCGGAGCGGCGCAGGGCGGCGTCGTAGGCCTCACGGCTCTTTTCGGCAGCGGCCTGCTGCGCGTCGCTCGTGGTGTAGATGGCCGAGCGGTATTGCGTGCCGAGGTCGTTGCCCTGGCGCATGCCCTGAGTCGGGTCGTGCGCCTCCCAGAAGACTCTCAGCAGATCGTCATAGCTGATCTTGTCGGGGTCGTAGACGACCTGGACGACTTCGGCGTGGCCCGTCTTGCCCGAGCAGACTTCTTCGTAGGTGGGGTAGGGGGTGAATCCGCCGGCGTAACCGGCGGCGGTGCTATAGACGCCCGGCAGGTCCCAGAAGAGCCGCTCGGCGCCCCAGAAGCAACCAAGGCCGAAGATGGCCGTCTCCAGGCCAGGCGGGAATGGTCCCTGCAGCGGCGTCCCGAGCACCTCGTGCCGCTCGGGAATGCGGAATCTGGCCGTCTGTCGGCCCGGCAGCGCGTCCTCAGCGTCGACCATCGCCATTTTCTTGCGTCCGGACAGCAACGCATCGAGCATGTGGGCATCCTTTCGTGTGACATGACGCGGTTTGCAGCCGCGTGTTCGTGCGTAGCATAGTCGCGCTAGCAGCTTGATTGTTACGCCGCATGCCCGGTGCGAGCATGCGCCTGCGGGGGGGCCGTGACCCCGCCGAACCCGGAGCGCCGCCGATGCACGAGCGAGAAAGAGCCTCTTCCGCGGCATCCTCCGATGTCCAACGCCTGGAGCAACAGGTTCGCGTTCTGAGCGAGCGCCTCGCGTTTTATGAGGGTTTCGACCGGCTGATTCAGGAGAATGTCGCGCATGCGCGGGAGCTGTTTCGCCTCGCGGCGCAGGAGCGCGGGGCGGCGACGGTCGAAACCGAGCGGGCGAAGCGTGAGTCAGCGGAGCGCCACGTGCGCCTCCGGGCCGAGCTCGTGCAGCCGGCCGGCCAGCCACGTGGTCTTGCGGCGCCGGCTCTCCTCCACGAGCGCCCGGCCGGCGGCGGTGGTGCTGACGTGGCTCACCCGGCCGTCGGTGGGGTCGGGCCGGCGCTCCACGAGCCCGTCGGCCTCGAGCTTGGTCACCACCTTCGTGATCGACGGTGGGGCCACTCGCTCGTGGTCGGCCAGGGCGCCGAGGGTGAGCGGGCCGTGGTTGTGCACGGTGGCGAGGGCGGACAGCTGGCTCGGGGTGAAGCCGCTGTCGGCCTCCTGGCGCAGCCGCCGAGCCAGCCGGGTGGCGCTGAGGCGCAGCCGCGATGCGATCTCCGCCTCGTCGGGGGCGATGTGGTCCGGGGAGGAGGCGGGAGCGCTGCGCATGCGGCCACCCTACCGATCGTTAGCGCAACTAACTACCCTGGCTAACCAATTTCTCCGACGTCTGTGTCCGCTGACGACCGCATACCGGTCGTGAAGGGACACAGACGTTGTGACGTCAGCGGGCGACGAAGTACTTGGCTTGGGGGTGGTGGCAGATCAAGGCGCTCGTGGTCTGCTCGGGCTGGTACTGGTAGCCCGTGTCCTCGGAGCAGTCGAGGCCGATGCGCCCGCCGTCGAGCAGGTCGAGGATCGTGACGTTGTCCTCGAGGTCGGGGCAGGCCGGGTAGCCCGACGAGTAGCGGCCGCCGCGGTACTGCTGGCGGAACAGGCCGGCGAGGGCGGGGCCGTCCTCGTCGACGAACCCCCACTCGGCGCGGATCCGCTTGTGCCACAGCTCGGCGAGGGCCTCGGCCATCTCCACACCGAGCCCGTGGAGCAGCAGGTACTCCTGGTAGCGGTCGTCGGCGAACAGCTTGGCCGTGGCCTCGGACACGGTGTGGCCCATCGTGACGATGTGGAAGGCGGCGTAGTCGACCTCGTCGGAGGAGACCGGACGGAAGAAGTCGGCGATGCACAGGAACGGCGCCTTGCGCTGGCGCGGGAAGCGCAGGCGGGCCAGCTCCGAGGAGCGGTCGGCGTCGGCCCAGATGACCAGCTCGTCGCCGGCGGACGACGCCGCGAAGTAGCCGTACACGACCGCCGGCTGGAGGATGCCCGCGGCCGTCGCCTTGGCCAGCTCGGCGCGCAGGCCCGGCCGGATCCGCTCCTTGAACGCGTCGTCGTCCTCGCTGCCCTCGGGCCGGTAGCCCCACTGGTGGCGGAACAGCGTGGTCTCGTTCAGGTAGGCGGCGATCTCGTCGACCGGCACGCCCTTGACGACGCGGGTGCCGAGGAACGGGGGGAC
>CALMZR010000162.1 GCA_937870845.1 uncultured Chloroflexota bacterium | reverse complement strand
GCCGGCTGCGCGTTCCAGGTCAGTCGACATCGCCTCCGCGGCGTCGAAGGTGAACCCTCCCACAAACACCGATAGCCGGCGGAGCAGGACCTGGGCAGCCGGGTCGAGAAGATCGTAGCTCCAGGCGATCGCCTGCCGCATCGTCTGGTGGCGCTCCGGGACGTCCCGTGGACCGTCGCTCAGAAGGTGCAGACGGTGAGTCAGCCGCGCCAGCAACGCGGCTGGGGAGAGAAGACGCGTCCGCGCGGCAGCCAGTTCGATCGCGAGCGGCAACCCGTCCAATCGCCGGCAGATTTCGGCGACCTGTCGGCAATTGGCCTCGGTGAGCGCGAAGCTGGGGGCGGCCGCCTGCGCTCTGAGCACGAAGAGCCGGATCGCGGGAACGGCGGCGATCTCGGCACAGGTCAACGGCCGGCCAGGATCGGGCAGGGGCAATGGCGGAACCGGGATTTCGTGCTCGCCGGAGAGCGCCAGACGGCGGCGGCTCGTCGCCAGCACCTGCAGTCCGGGGCAGGCGCCGAGAAGGTCGAGGACCAACGGCGCCGCCGGGAGGAGATGCTCGAAGTTGTCGAGGATCAGCAGGAAGCGGCCGCGCCGTAGCCGATCCATCACGTCGGCGACGAGCGGTCGGCCGCTACTCTCCTGCACATCGAGGCTCTCCGCGATGGCGGCCGCCACGAGGGTCGCCTCCCGGATCGGCGCCAGCGGAACGAACGCGACCGCACCGCCGAACATCCCGGCGGCGTCACCCGCGATAGCCTCGGCCAGCCGCGTCTTGCCGACCCCGCCGGGTCCGGTCAAGGTGATGAGCCGGCCGTCGTCGCCCGACATCAGCGCATCGGCCACGGCGCGCTCGGAGTCCCGGCCGACAAGGGGACTCAGTGGAAACCGCGCCCCGCTCGGGAGGAATTCGCGTCGGTCGTCCTCGACCCACACGGGGTCTCCGGCATCGTCGCGAGCCTCGATGGTGAGCGGGTGAATCACGGTGATACCAGGATCCGCGCGGCGTTTCGTCAGGGCTGACCGCTATCGTAGCAGACGGCGATGCCCACAACGCCGCGCCGCCCACGGTGGCCAGGCATGGGCCGGCGTGCGCATCGTGCCGAAGCGGCAATGCTCTCCCGGCGAGCCCGTGACGTCGCGCTGGAGACAAGCAGGCGTCCGTTGGCCGCGAGGACGCGAAGAGACACCGGGAACTATGGTGAAGTCGACTCCTGCTCGCCGTAGTAGGTCAAGGGCCGCACCACAATCCGCCCCGCGGCGGGGTCCATCTCCAACACCACATCCGGGTGACTCGGCAACAACATATCCGGACCATCCTCCGGCGCAATCACCAGCACGTCGTTGGCCCCGGTTTCCATTACGTCCGTCACCCGTCCCAAACGGTTGCCCGCCTCGTCAAATGCATCCAGCCCGACCATCTGGTAGAGAAAATACTCGTTGGACGCCAGCGGGCGGGCATCCGTGCCCCGGATGCGCAACGCCGTGCCGCGCAGCCGCTCCACGGTATCCGGCGAGGAGATGCCCTGCACGCGCATGAGCGCGTTCCCGGCGTGCAGCCGCGCTCCCAGCACTGTGCGCGGCGCCGCCTCGTCTCCGAGATAGATGCGCTTCAGAGTCAGCAGATGCTCGGGGTCGTCGGTTTGCAACCGGACCTTGAACTCCCCCTGCACGCCGTGCGCGGCCAGAATCGTCCCGACCGTCAGCCGCGCCCGCTCCGGGGGAACATCCGGATCGGGACCGGCGGTATCCGCCAACCGCGGCGGCGCACTTCGCTTCGCCGACTTGCCGCTACGCGGCCGCGCGGACTTTCTTCCGACTTCCGACTTCCGACTTCCGCCTCCGGCCTCCGGCAACGGCGGTTGCGGCTGCGTGCGGCGCCGACCCGGGGATGCGGCGTCAGTCTTCGATGTCGAGGGAGGCACGGACGTTGCTCCGCGAGCCGGAGATCATCAGCGCGGTGCGCATGGCGCGGGCGATGCGCCCGCCGCGGCCGATCACCTTGCCCAGCTCTTCCTCCGGCACCCGCAGGGAGATGAAGACGCTGCCGCCGCGCTGGCGGGCTTCCACCTCGACGCTCTCGGGGTCGTCGACCAGGTTTGTCGCCAGGTACACCACGAGCCCGCGCAACTGCTCGGCCACGTCGCTCGCGGGCGCCTCGCCGTACGGCTCGTCCGCGACGTCGTCCTTGTTCTCATCTTCGTCGTACGGATCGTAACCGTTCTCGGCGACGGCCTGGGCTTCGTTTCCGTGGGGGCTTTCGCCGTTCTCCGCCTGGGGATCCTCGTCCATGACCTTCGCTCCTGGGATAGCGCAACATCCGCTGCACCCTGGCCGATGCCACGAGAGGCGACCGATCGCGGCCGCCCCTCGGGGTGTTTCTCGTCTCCTGCCGGCGTCGGAGGCAATCGCCTTGGGGCCGGGCGGCGAGCGGTCGGAGCTACTCGGCCGCCTTGGCGTAGACGCCAGCCTTGGTGAAGAGCGAGCGCACGGTGTCGGTCGGTTGGGCGCCGACGCCGATCCAGTGGCGGGCGCGCTCGACGTCGATCTTGACCGTCGCCGGTTCGGTGATGGGGTCGTAAAAGCCGAACGCCTCGATGAACGCCCCATCGCGGGGGGCGCGGCTATCGGCGGCGACGATGCGGTAGCTGGGACGTTTCTTGGCGCCCATGCGCCGCAGACGAAGTTTGACCACGCGCAATTGCTCCTCTGCTTCACATTCACGGTTCGCCGCACACGCCAGCACGATTCAGGTCATCGGACCCGGAATGGGCGTCATCCGCTGGGTCTGGATGCGGCATCCTCGTCGGGGATTACACCCCGGACGGGAAGACACGGTCATACGTCCTCGCGCCGGAGCGTGAGAACGCCGGACTATAGCATTCGTTCCAAAGAAGCGTCAACGAGCGCGTGGCTCAGGGATGCCCGGGCGCTCCCTCAGCTAGCTCGTGGGGCGTTGTCTGGCCGCGAGCCCGTCCACATCGAGCGCGGACGCCCCGCAGGCCACGACCATGGCCCGCGTCAAGGCCGGGGACAACCCGAGCCGCGCGGCGCGGGTAACGATGCGGCGCGGACCTTGCCGCCGCACCAGGGCTTCGGCGACGACGCGGCTGACTCGCGGGGAACGATCCTCGGCGGGGATCGGGGGGCGCATAGAGCTCCTACCCTTCCAGCTTGGTTGGGCGACCCCGGTGGAGGGGGCTCGCCGGCGGGTTGCGGGCGCGATCGCGGCATCGCCCCGCCCTTCCTGAATCCGATCCTAGTGCTCAGCTACCGATTTGGCAAGGTCCTTTCCACATAATGTGCCACATTGCACGGCAGCCGACAGAGCGGAAGCATCGGCCGCGCTCCGCCGGTACGCGCCGCCTCGCAGAATTCGTGCCGCCTATGCGCCGTCCCCGGTCGTCGGATTCTCCCCGGTGGCGCGCCCTTCGTACGCCGAAATCACCGCCACCTTCTCGGCGGAGGTCGAATCAGGGTCGAACTCATACCCCAGCCACTCGTCCACCAGCCGCTTGGCCAGCTCTGCTCCGACCACCCGCGCCCCTAGCGTCAGAATCTGACAGTCGTTGGAGAGGACCGAGCGCTCCACCGAGTACGAATCGTGGGCGACGGTGGCGCGGATGCCCGGCACCTTGTTGGCGCTGATGGCCATGCCGATCCCCGTCCCGCACACCAGCAGCCCCCGCCGCGCCTCCCCCCGCGCCACCGCCTGCGCCACGTCCAACCCGACGTGCGGATACGCCGTGTCGTCGGACGCATCCGGGACGCCAAAATCGACGACGTCGACGCGCGGATCGGTCTCCAGGTGCTGTTTCAAGGCATTCTTCAGATCGGCTCCCGCGTTGTCGGCGCCGATGGCGACGGTGTATCGCTCAGTGGGCATCTTACTTATCCTTATGTCGCGTCAGTACGGGTTCGCAGGCCAGGCCACGCATCGTCGGGTCATTCCGACGAAGGAGGAATCTCAGCGCCCTGGGAGCACCGGTTCCCCGGAGCCGAACAGGGGGTTTTCCGCCGGCCGTCCCCGAACCGGGAGCCGTGTCAGCCCGGGAGCGGCAGGCCGAAACGCCGCGGCAAAAGC
>CALMZR010000161.1 GCA_937870845.1 uncultured Chloroflexota bacterium | reverse complement strand
CTTTCACAATCTGATCAGCATCCTGACAAGATTCCGCAAGCACGGCCGCGACGAGTTTGCGAAGAGTAAAGACATGATCGACAACGTCGTGGTCGGCCGCTACGTCTCCGACCGGACGGCTGATGCGCGACGGCTCCTGCAATTCTTGTTGGAGACCGAAGTGCTCCGTGACAGTCGGGGTCTCTACTTCGCGAACCTTGATCCGCTCGGAATGAGCTGGACGGACGTTCGGAACCGCGTCATGCCGGACCAGACACGGACATTCCTGGGGCGGTTCCTGGAGTCGAACTCGTCACAGTAGCGAGCTACTGGGCGGACAGCTCGATCACTCGCCAGATTCCGGGGCGGCCAAGGCAGCTGAACCGCACGCTCCTCGTGCCGCCATCAGCCGGGTAGGCCTAAATGTTGGCGGCCCCGTCGACGTACACCCGCAGCGTCGCGAGCCTGATCCACTCGTCGTTGGGCGTGGTGGTGATGGCGCTGACGGGCCGACCGTCCACGAAGCGCAGCCAGACCGCCGCGGAGGCGGGGTCCGCGGGATCGCTCGGCCGCACCAGCAGCCCGTAGCAGGCCAGGGCCTTGGGATCGGGATCGTCCTCGGCCACGGTCTGTTCCACCAGCCGCAGCGGCGCGTCCTCGGTCCAGGTGTGCAGCGCGGGGCGGGCGCAGCGGCTCCACCAGGTCTCGTCCTGATACCCCACGGCCCAGTCGGGATGCTGCGCGGCCAGGGTGATCAGCCGGTCGCGACGGACTTTTTTTTGGCGTACGCGGGGTCGGGGCTGGTGATCCAGGTCTTGGCCCGCCGCCAGCGGAGGCCGAGCCGGGCCAGCGTGGCGCGGATCGTCTCGTCGCTGACGCGGGTGGCGGTGATGCCGTCGGCAAAGGCGGTCTCCGCCGCCAGTTCCAGCGTCCAGATACTGGTGGGGTGACCGAACGCGCGCGGCGAGCGATGCAGCAGCGCCCGCAATCGGTCCGCGCCATCCGCATCGAAGGCGGGATGGGTGGTGTGGGGGCGGGAGGAACCTTCCGTCAGGGCGGCCACGCCGCGGGCATCGAAGGCGCGCAGCGCATTGCGCACCGTCTGGTCGCTGCACCCGAGCGTGCGGGCGATGGCGGGAGCCCGCTCGCCGCGAGCGCTGGCGAGCACGATCTGGCTGCGGCGCAAGGTAAAGGCGTCCGCGGAGCGCAGACCGGCCGCCAAGGCCTGCCGCTCCTCCTCGGTGGGCGGACGCACAAACAGCGGAGCTTGCATGCCCCACAGCATACTGCATGGCCAAGTACCTACCCGGAACCAGCACTAGGGGTCGATGGCGCCGCCCAGCCGGGCGGGGCACAAAGGGTTCTTGCCGACGGCTGCGCTGGTGACGAAAAAGATCGGGCGTTTCGTGGCTTGGTGCGACGCGGCCGGGGCTGCGTCGGCCAGACGGGCAATGACATTCATGACGGTCGTGGGCTGGGCAGGAGCGGGCGTCTCGCCAGACTCATCCGGGACCGAGCGCACGCCGGTCCCTCCCGGCCTCTCCGTCTACTTCGAGCTGACGGGCCATCTCCCACGCGAAGACGCCGCAGATGCAGACGCCGAGGAGCAGGTAGGGACGTTTCGGCTGGAGCGCGCGCATCCCCGCGACCAGGGTTGCCGCTCCGGCTTGCACCCATTCGTCTGCGGCGGTCAGCGGCGGGGCCGGAAGATCGCCGGGGAACCCGTAGACCGGCTGGTGGGTGGCCGCCGCCCGCGCCAGTTTGGCGAGACCATATAACTGGCGGGTTTCGCCACGGCCGCCGGGAACGGCGAAGAGCGGCCGCCCGCTACCAGCTTGCAACCGCACCGGCGCCGTGTCTGCGGCGAGCCCAATGCGGCGGTCGACCCACGCCGCCAGGTCCGCCACCGTCGGCTCCTCGAACAATACGCGGACGGGGATCGACAATCCGAAGGTCGCCTCCAGGCGCGCGATGATTGCCAGCCCCTGGAGCGAATTGGCTCCCAGATCGATGAAGTCCTCATCCAGTCCGACTCGGTCCAGCCCCAGCTCCACCGCCCAAACACGGGCCACGACCGCTTCGGTTGGACTCAGTGCCGGCGCCGCGATTTCGCCGGCGCCAACGAGCAGCTCGGTAGTCACCACTATCCCCCCTAAGCACCCGACCCATTCACGAGTATGACTCGCTCCGCACCATCCTCCCAGCCCGCGCCCGGCGCCGCTATGCCAGCCGGGTGGTTGCCGCCGACGCGGCCGCTCACGCCACCCGCCCTGCCTTGCCGCTCGCGGTCCATGGCAGCCGATCCGCGAACCAGTTCCGCTACGGTAAGTTCGCCGGCCCAACTCGCCGCGCCACGTGCCATCGCGACGCGCGCGGAGAGAGCCTGGCCTGGCTCGAGGACGACGATCGGGCACGGGGTTCGACCGACACCGGGCGGGCGCGGCGCTCAACCATTGGCGGCGTTCCGGAAGCGTTCCGCGAGCACGCCGCGCTGGACCTTGCCCGAGCCTGTGCGTGGCAGGTCCGCCACGAACCAGATGCGATGCGGAACCTTGTGCAACGACAGGCGGCTGGCCGCCCAGCGGCGCACGGCCCGCGCGCTCAACGCCCCCGGTTCGCGCAGGACCACGGCGGCGGCCGCTTCCTCGCCCAGCCTCGCATGCGGCAGCCCGAACGCCGCCGCGTCGGCGACCGCGGGGTGGGCGCGCAGCACGTCGTCGATCTCGCTTGGCGCGATCTTCTCCCCGCCGCGGTTGATCATCTCGCGTACGCGGCCGGAGACGAAGAGGTAGCCCTCCGCGTCGACGTGGCCAAGGTCGCCGGTGCGATACCAGCCGCCGGGGAAAAAGGCTTCCGCCGTCGCCTGCGCATCGTCGAGGTAGCCGGGGAAGACCCCCGGCCCACGGACGGCGATCTCCCCGGCGACGCCCGGCGCCAGCGGCTCGCCCGCGGGGCCGCGGATGGAAACCGCCAGTCCCGGCCGCGGCAGCCCGACCGAGCCCGGCTTGCGGGGAATCGTTGCGGGCGATTCTTCGGAGGCGATGTACCCCAGCGTTTCCGTTGTGCCGTAGCCGTTGAGCACCGGCACGCCCCAGAGGTCCTGCGCGCGGGCGATCAGGTCCGGCGTGACCAGGGCGCCGCCGCTGCGGACGTAGCGCAACGGCCACTCCGCGAACGCCGTGTTGTCTCGGGCCGCCTCCAGGATCGTCTCGAGGACGGCCGGGCTCAGCCAGGCCCAGGTGGGGCGCGCGTCCCGGATCGCGTGGGGCCTCCGCACCATCTCGGCCGTGCTCGTGACGATGGCGCTGCCGCCCGCGATGAGCGACTCCGCCACCCGCGCCAAACCGAGGACGAAGTACGCCGGGGCCGAGCTCAACCCGCGATCGCGCGGCGTCAGCTTTCTGGCCTGAACCCGCGCGGCGCAGGTCAAAAGCAGGGCGCTATGCGACACTGGCACGCGCCGCGGTCGATCCGTGGTGCCCGACGTCATGAGGATGAGCGCCAGATCGTTGGGCGCCGGCGCAGGGTTGGATGGTCGCCCTGGCGCTTTGCCGCCCTCCAGCCGCCCCGCGCCGTCGAGCTCCAACACCGGCACGCCGGCCCGGATCGCCAGATCGCGGAAGACGGCGTCGGTCTTCTCGCCCACCACCACCACGGAAGGCTCGAGCGCGGCGAACATCGGCTCGGCCTCGCGCCACGCCTGGGCCGGATTGACCGGGACGCCGATCGCGGTCCCGCTGGCCCCCAGGCCCGCAATCGCCGCCCCCACGCCGTCCGGCAGCGCCAGCACGACCCGATCCCCGCGCCCGACGCCGAGCGAGGCGAGCCGTGCCCCGAAGGCTCCGATCCGCGTCATCAACTCCCGGAACGAGACCGTTCCTCCGTCGATGTCGAGCAGCGCCGGGGCATCCGGCGTCCGCTCCGCCCACCAGCCGATTGCCTCATGCACCGTCTGCGCCGGCGGAACGGCCGGCCAGTCGCCAAGCTGCTCAATCACATCGGAAGCCAGTAGCCCACAGGCCAAAGCTTATAGCCCATAGCCCATGGCCCATGGCCCGCTACGGTGACATCCGGATACCCGCGCACGCCATCACGGCGCGGAACACGCGGATGAACTCGCCGCCGTTCTCGGGGATCCAGGCCACGGAGCGTTCGCCGGTGCGCACGACGCCCGGCACGAGGACCGCCTGGTCGGCGCGCGCCTGGTGATCGAAGGTCAACTCGACCGAGGCTCCCGCTGGCAACGGGAACGGCGTCGCCTCGCCCGCGAGACGCACGGCGGCTTCCGCCGCTTCGCGGATCACCTCGCGCGCGCGGGCCGGGTGGAGATGCAGCGCCGCGTGGGTCGAGATCCCCTCCTTGACGACCGCCCCGACGACCTGCTCGCCGAGCAGCGCCTGCGTCTGCGCCACCGCCTTGTCGTCGCCCGTGACCAGCGTGACGGGGACGCCGTAGTAGCCCGCCGCCACGGCGTTGATGCCGAACTCCCCGGTCGAGACGCCGTCGATGCGCACGTCGTTGAGCCAGCCGGTCCAGGTGTGAGCCAGAGGCGCGGCGGGGGTGCCCGCCTTGGCGTGGTAGCCGGTGTAGAAGAGCGCGCCGACGCCGTCGAGATCGACCCCCTGGACCATGCCCAGCGGCTTGTCGTTGCCGGTGATGAAGCGCACGGCCGGGTGCAACTCGTCCGGGATGAGGTTGCGCATGCCGTCGTGGCTGTCGTTGACGATCACCTCCTCGGCGCCGCCGGCCAGCGCCCCTTCGACGGCGGCGTTGACCTCCGCCGTCATCCGCTGCCGGGTGCGGAGGTAGCGGTCCTGCGAGGAGGGCTCGCTGGAGCCGACCACCTCCGGCGGCATCACCTGCGTCCACGACACGACGCCGCACGTCCCTTCCATATCAGCGGAGATGAGCACTTTCATGGACCGTCAGGCTCCTTGAGATGGCGTTCGGGGCCAGGGCGACCTTCGCGGCTGGCGCGTCATCCTATCACCGACCCGGTTCACTCCGGCTGGGCCGTGTCGCGAACCAGCGGCGGGCCGTCGCAGAATGGGGCTCGCGTCAAGATCACCGTTCTCCGCCTGAGGGATGCAGAAAGGCTTTGTCGATTCCAATTCTCGTTCACGCGGCGTCAGTCTCGCGCGCCCTTCCCCCATCAGCGGCGGTAAGGGAGAGCCGCAACGCGCCGTGCCCCTGGATCTTCGGCATCTTCGGCATCTTCCGATAACCGCGCCGTTTTTTGCCTGCGGCAGAGCCCACGGATGCCTTGGCAATGTGTGGCCGGGGAGCGGGAAGGACACAGCGACACGGCGGCAAGCGCTCGGAAGCCGCGCCGCTCGCAACCGCGCGCCTCCGCGAATCGCCATCGCCCAAACGCGCTACGATTCCGGGCATGATCCGCTCGCTTAGGCAATCGCCGACTTGGCGCGAACAGGAAGGGCCGCGACCGATGCCGAACATGCCGCACCTCGATCTCGACGGGCTGCTGAAGTGGCGCTGCATCGGGCCGTTTCGCGGAGGGCGCGTCGTGGCCGTCGCCGGCGACCCGCGCGACCCCAACACCTTCTACTTCGGCGCCGTCGCCGGCGGCGTCTGGAAAACGACCGACGCCGGGACCTACTGGCGCCCCGTCTCCGACGGGTTCTTCGCTGCGTCCTCGGTCGGCGCGCTGGCCGTGGCCCCGTCCGACGCCAACGTCATCTACGCCGGCATGGGCGAGACGACGATCCGCATCGACGTCTCCCACGGCGACGGCGTCTACCGCTCCACCGACGCCGGCCGCACCTGGGCCCACGCCGGTCTGCGCGAGACGCGCCACATCGGCAAGGTCCGCGTCCACCCCGACAACCCGGACGTCGTCTGGGTCGCGGCGCTCGGGCATGCCTTCGGTCCCAACCCGGAGCGCGGCGTCTTCAAGAGCGAGGACGGCGGCGCGACCTGGCGCAAGACCCTCTACGTCAGCGACAAGGCCGGCGCCGTCGACCTCAGCGTCGACGAAACGAACCCGCGCATTCTCTACGCCGCCATCTGGGAGGCGCGCCGCTCCTTCTGGCAGATCAGCAGCGGCGGCGAGGACAGCGGGCTCTGGCGCAGCGTCGACGGCGGCGAGACCTGGGAAGAGCTCACCAAACGCCCCAATCTCCCCTCCGGCATCCTGGGCAAAATCGGAGTCTCCGCTTCGCCGGCGCAACCCGGCCGCGTCTGGGCGCTCATCGAGCACGTTACGGAGGGCGGGCTCTACCGCTCCGACGACTACGGCGACCACTGGGAGAAGGTCAGCGACAACCAGAACCTCGTCACCCGCGCCTGGTACTACATCCACGTTCACGCCGACCCGCGCGACCCAGACACCGTCTACGTCAACAACTTCAAGTTCTGGAAGAGCAGCGACGGCGGCAAGACGTTCGCCGAGATCGCCACGCCCCACGGCGACAACCACGACCTCTGGATCGACCCCAACGATGCGCGGCGCATGGTGCAGGGCAACGACGGCGGCGCGAACGTCTCCTGCAACGGCGGCTTCTCCTGGTCGACGACGTTCAACCAGCCGACCGCCCAGTTTTATCACCTCGCCGCCGACAATCGCGAGCCGTACGTCCTCTATGGCACGCAGCAGGACAACTCCAGCGTGGCCGTGCCCAGCGCCGTCAACCACGCCGGCATCACCTGGGGCGACGGCTTCATCGCCGGCACCGGCGAGAGCGGCTACATCACCGTCCGCCCCGACGACGACGAGATCGTCTACGTCGGCGCCATCGGATCCTCCCCCGGCGGCGGCAACTCGCTGCAGCGCTTCGACCGCCGCATCGACCAGATCCGGCTGATCTCCACCTGGCCGGAGGAGATGGGCGGCTACGGCGCGGGCGAGCACGCGCAGCGTTTCGCCTGGACCTACCCCATCGTCGTCTCCCCGCACGACCCCGGCACGCTCTACGTCACCGGCGAGCGCGTCTTCAAGAGCACCGACGAGGGGCAGACCTGGGAGGCGATCAGCCCCGACCTGACGCGGGCTGACCCCGCCACCCTGGAGCCGACCGGCGGCCCGGTCAACCGCGACGCCATCGGGGCCGAGACGTATGCCACCATCTTCGCCTTCGCCGAATCGCCCCACGAGGCGGGCGTCTTCTGGGCGGGATCGGACGACGGCCGGCTCCATGTCAGCCGCGACAACGGCGCCGAATGGCAGGAGATCACCCCCGCCGATCTGCCGGAATGGACGATGATCTCCTATATCGAGCCCTCCCCCTTCGATGCCGCGACCGCCTACGTCGCCGCCACCCGCTACAAGCTCGACGACTACCGGCCGTACCTCTTCCTCACCCGCGATTTCGGCGCATCGTGGGTCCGCATCGATACCGGCATCCCGGAGGACGATTTCACCCGCGTCATCCGCGCCGATCCGCAGCGCCCCGGTCTGCTCTACGCCGGCACGGAGACCGGCCTCTACGTCTCCTTCGACGACGGCGCGCACTGGCGGCGGCTGCGAACGAACCTGCCGACGGCGCCGGTCCACGACGTCCTCATCAAGGGGAGCGATCTCATCGCCGGCACGCACGGCCGCTCGATCTGGATCATGGACGACCTGACGCCGCTGCGGACGCTGGCCGAGGGCGGCGTACCGGAGGGGGAGGCGTACCTCTTCGCGCCGCGCGAGACGACGCGGGTCCTGCCCGGCATCGACTTCGCCGAGGACGTCGCCGGCTCGGTCAACTACCTCACCATGCGCCCCGGCGCCTTCCTCTCCGAGACGACCCCCGACGGGGAGACGGTGCGCACCTACCTCGACGTCGGGGAGAACCCACCAGCCGGCGTCATCGTCACCTACCAGCTCGCCGCCGCGCCCGACGAACCCCTCACCCTCAGCTTCCGGAACGCGGACGGCGACGTGATTCGCGAGTTTTCCAGCCGCAAGGCGGACGATCCGCCCCAGGCCAAGGAGCGGCGGGCGCCGGCGCAGGCGGGCTGGAACCGCTTCGTCTGGGACATGCGCCTGGCGCCGGCGACCAAAATCGAAGGAGACGATCCCGGCGCCAAGCTCCCGATCCAGGGCCCGATCGTGGCGCCGGGGGAGTACAGCGTCGCCCTGACCGCCAGCGATACGGAATTGACCCAGCCGTTTCGCATCGTCAAGCCGATCGATGTCCGGGCGTCCCAGGCCGACCTCGACGCGCAGTTCGACTTGCTGGCGCGCATCCACCGCCAGGTCGATCGCACGACGCGCTCGATCAACCGCATGCGCGATCTGCGCGCCCAGCTCGATGGCTGGGCCAAGCGCACGAAAGCGCGAGACGACGGCGCGGAGATCGCGGCCGCCGCGGAGGCGCTGCGCGGCCATGTGCTGGAGATCGAGAAGACGATCTTCATCCCCGAGCTGCGCTCGGAGTGGGAGGTCTACAACCACGGCGTGCGCCTGCTCGACAAGCTGACCACGCTCTCCGCCGACGTGGGGCTCGGCGACTACCCGCCGACCGCCGCCGCCGCGGCCGTGTACGAGGAGCTGCAAGCCCGCATCGACGAGCAGATCGCCCGCTTCGAGGCGCTGGTCGCCGACGATGTACCCGCGTTCAACGACCGTTTGGCCGCCGCGTCGTTTGGGCCGGTCATCTGCATGCCGTAGGGCGGAGCCGGCGCCACCAACGCGGCGCACCGCATTCGTGTCACTCCGAGCGGAGCGAGGACTCCCAAGAATCATCCTGGCTCTCAGGGAACGCCGTCTCGGGCAAGCCGAGAATCCTCCTTCGTCGGAATGACACGGGGGTGTTTCGCCGGAGTAACAAGGGGCGCCGGACGCGTCACGCCGGCTCTTCGCAGCCCGGCGCCGCGCCGCCTTGATCGAGGATCTCGCCCGTCTCGGCGTCGATGCGCAGCAAGAGCCCGTGTTGGTCCGGGGCGCGGCTGTCCTCATACAAGACGACCCAGTGCTGCGGCCACTCCGTGCGGCCCGCGGCCACGGGGAAGGTGCGCGTCAGGTGGCGGTACTGAGGGCATTCGCGGCGGAACGCCGTGCCGCCGGCTTCCTCGGCCAGGAGCGTGGCCTCGGTGGAGTCGATGGCGGCCGGGGGCGGGGGCGGGCGGAAGGTCGGGGCCTGCTCCCAGCCGGTGCTCTCGCGCGAGACGACCGAGCCGTCCAGCCGCTCGATGACGACGCTGAGCGAGGCGGCGCCGGGCGGCCGCCCCGGCGCGTCCCACGGCGCGATGAAGGCGTAGGTGAGCCAGCCGGTCCCCGGCAGTGTCGTCGGCGGCTCGGGAGGAACGGTCCAGGGCCAATCGACCTGCATCGAGGCGTTGAGCAGGATCGCGCCGGGCAGCCAGGCGTCCGCTTGCGCCTGGGCCAGGGGGAGGGCGCTCTCGTAGGTGGCGCCCGTGCCGACGAGGGGGGCGTTGCCCTCGGGGAGCGGCGGGAGGGGCGGCGCCTCCGGCGTCCAGACCCAGACGGCGAGGGCGGCGGCGGCGAGGAGGAGCTGGAGGGCGAGGAGGGCGATGATGAGGCGCCCGCGCGACGGCCAACCACCCGCGCGTCTCGTAGGGGCACGGCATGCCGTGCCCTCGCCGCCGGATACATCGGACGAGAGCGCGGCATGCCGTGCCCCTACATCATCGTGGCGCCCTGCCGAGTGACCCGATGTAGGCGGAGCCTCACCGGGAGCGTTGCCGGCCCCTGAAGAGGTCATGATCCCCACGACAGATTCCGCACCGCGTACGACGCGGAGCGCGGCAACGCTCCCGCTTCCTCTTCCGTGGGAAGCTCCCCGGCCCCGATCGCCTCCCAACCCTGCTCGGCCAGCGTCGTGCCGATCGTCTCCTGCGTCCACTGGTCGGCGTGCCAGACCAGATCGGCGAAGGCGTCGATCGCGCGCAGCGGCTTCAGCACCTCTTCGCGGACGGTTTCGAGGCGATGCCCGGTGTCGAGCCAGACGATGAGCCGCAGCAGCGTTTGCCCGTTCGCCGCGACGGGCTCCACCATCCCCTCCACCCGGCCGAAGCGCATCGGGCCGCTACCGCCGGGCGCCGGGCGAGGGCGACATGCCGGAGGCGGAAGGGATCGACTCGGCAGGTCGCGCCGCTGCCCGCCCGGCCGGGATGGTGAGGGCGACGAGCGACCCGAGGACGAGCAGTGCGGAGAGGCTGGCCAGCGCGGTCTGCATGCCGAACAGGTCGGCGATGCGCCCGGTGATGGGGACGCCGATGCCGCCGGTGACGAAGCCCAGACCGAGGATGACGCCGGAGGCGACGCCGACGCGCCCCGGCATCAGCCGCTGCGCCATCACCAGCGTGACCGACAGCGAGGCGTCGCAGAAGAACCCGAAGAGCGCGGCGAGGGCCAATCCCTGCGGGCCGGGGAAGGCGACGTAGAGCAGCAACGCCGGGATCGTCAGCAGCAGCGTGCTGACGATGACCCGGCGCTGCCCGATGCGGTCGGCGAAGCCGCCGCCGAAGAGGGTGCCGACGGCGCCGGAGAGGATGATCACCGCCGCCAGCGGCCCGTAGAACTCCTGCCCGAAGCCGAGCTCGGAGTACCAGACCGGGCTGAGCTGCAACACCGCCAGGAAGACCCAGGAGCGCAGCATCGTGACCAGGATGACGCGCGACAGCGCGCTCCACTCCGGCGCGGTGCGCATCGCCGTGGCGGCCATGGCCCGCGCCTCGCGCGCCCGCTCCACCAGCCGCATCTGCGACCAGATCAATCCCGCCGCGGTGAACCCGGGAAGCAGCAGCCAGAGGGTGCCGCGCGGCCCGAAGACCGCCATCAGCACCGAGCCGACGATGGGACCGAGCCCATAGCCGATCCCCCCCGCCACCGTGTACCACGACATCGCCGCGTTGCGGCGCTCGTCGCTGGAGACGGCCGCCGCGTTTGAGGCTCCCAAGGGGTGAAACGCGCCCGAGCCGATCCCCGCCAGCGCCGCCAGCCCGATGAAGGCGACGTAGCTGGAGATGAACCCGTACGCCGCCGCGCAGAACGCTCCCCAGAGCAGCGTGGCCGGCACGAACCAGCGCCGCCCGTGCGTGTCCGAGAAATACCCGAACAGCGGCTGCGTGAGGGAGGAGGTGGTGGTGAAGGCGAGCGTGACCAGCCCCAACTGGGCATTCGTCAGCCCGTGCTGCAGCTTCATGACCGGGAAGAGGACCGGCAGCACCCCGCCCAGCATGTCGTTCGCGAAGTGCCCGAGCATCAGCACGAAGAGGGCCCGGTTTCGCGCGAGCTGCATCAGGGAGGTCACGGGGCGCTCCGTGCGTTGGGTGACGGGGTGTCGGGGTGACAGGGTGTCAGGTGGATAGGCTCGCTTGCGCCGCGGTGGTTCATGACGATCGTTGTCCTGTCACCCCGACACCCCGTCACCCTGTCACCCGTCGCCCGCGACTATACTTTCCCCGAACCGACCGCCGTATCGTGGAGCAGCTTGCACGACCATGTCTACAACGGAAAAGATCGCCGACCTCGAATCGATCCGCCAGCGCCTCGACGAACTCGGGGTGCGTCTTTGACTTGCCTACCGTAGAGCAGGAGATCGCCGCCATCGAGGCGGAGAGCGGCGAGCCGGGCTTCTGGGACGACGCTCGCGCCGCCCAGGCGCACATGCGCCGCCTCGGCGAGCTGCGCGGCGAAGTGACGGCCTGGCAGCGGCTGACCGCCCAGGTCGAAGACCTCCTCGTCATGGAAGAGTTGGCGGCCGACGACGACGAATTGGCCGCCGAGTTGGCGCGCGAATCGGCCACGTTGGAGGAAGGCGTCGCCCAGTTCGAGCTCGACTCGACGCTGTCGGGGCCGTACGACGCCTCCGACGCCATCCTCGTCGTCCACTCCGGAGAGGGCGGGGTCGATGCCCAGGATTGGGCGGAGATGCTGTCGCGCATGTACGTGCGCTGGGCGGAGCGGCGCGGGCTGAAGGCCGAGATCCTCGACACCTCCGACGGCGAAGAGGCGGGGATCAAGAACGCGGTCATCGAAATCCGCGGCCCCCGCGCCTACGGCTACGCCAAGGCGGAGGCGGGATCGCATCGTTTGGTGCGCCTCTCCCCCTTTGACGCCGCCCATCGCCGCCACACCGCGTTCGCGCTGGTGGAGGTGCTGCCGGAGATCGAGGGGGACCACGAGATCGCCATCACCGACGACGATCTGCGCATCGACACCTATCGCTCCTCCGGGGCGGGCGGCCAGCACGTCAACAAGACCTCCTCGGCGGTGCGCATCACTCACCTGCCGACGGGGATCGTGGTGACGTGCCAGAACGAGCGCTCCCAGCTCCAGAACCGGGAGAGCGCGATGAAGATTTTGCGCGCCCGGCTGCTGGAGCGGAAGATGCTGGAAGAGGCGGACGAGCGCTCGCGCATCAAGGGGGAGCACACCGCGGCCGGGTTCGGCAACCGCATCCGCTCCTATGTGCTTCACCCCTACACCCAGGTCACGGACCACCGCACCGATCTCAGCATCGGCGACACGCAGGCGGTGCTCGACGGCGGCATCGACCCGTTCATCGAGGCGTACCTGCATCAGCAGCTTTCGGCAAGGACGAGTGGCGAATGAACGGGCTATTGGCTATTGGCTATTGGCTATTGGCTACGGGGTCCGAGACGCCCCTCTCCCATCGCAATGGGCCGGGGGCCCTCAGGGCGGCGGTTGGGGTGAGGGCGGGCGTCGGCAAGGCGGCGCTGCTCTTCTTGCTCGTCGTGGTCATCGGCATGTCGCCGACTCCCCCGGCGCTGGCCCAGGAGACCGTTGAAGTCGCGGCGCCGGCGGCCATCCCGGGGCTGGCGGTGGTGGAGAATGCGGCGACGGCGGAGTTTCCGAACGGGATCAGCTTTGCCCTCGAGGCGGAGACGGAGGATCCGGTCGCCAACGTGGAGCTGATGTACCGGGCGCCGGGGTTGGAGACGCTCTCGGTCGAGCTGCCGGCGTTCGAGCGCGGTACGACCGATCTCGATATCGACCACAGCATCGACCTGCGCTCCGGGGAGATGCCGCCGGGGATCGATATCTTCTATTACTGGCGGATCACCGAGGCGGACGGGGACGTGATCGAGACGCCGGAGCAGACCCTGGCCTGGGTCGACGACCGCTACGACTGGGTTCCGCTGGAGGGGCCGAACGTCACCGTCTATGCCTACGACGTCGATCCCGCGTTCCACCAGGAGATCCTCGATTCCGCCGAGCGGACGGTGACGAACCTGTCGGAGTCGTACGGGGCGGAGCTGGAGCAGCGGGTCCGCGTCTGGGCCTACACCGACAAGGAGCATCTCTACGGGGCGCTGGCGCCCAACTCCGAGCCGTGGATCGCGGGCGCGGCCTACCCCGGTCTGCACGTGCTGATGGCGGTGCTGCCGCCGGGGGACCTCGGGGAGGTGCAGCGGGTGGTGCCGCACGAGGTCAGCCACCAGGTGCTGCACCAGGCGACCGATAACCCATTCAACTCTCCGCCGCAGTGGCTGGACGAGGGGCTGGCGACCTACTGGCAGGAGGCGGGGCGCGACCGTTTCTACTCCTACGCCCTCGACCTGGCCGCGGCCGGCGAGATTCCCCCGCTACGCACCCTGAACGGCACCTTCCCCTACGACCGGGACGGGGCGACCGCCGCCTACGCACTGAGCCTGACGGCGGTGATGTACATCCTCGATGCGTGGGGCGACGAGGGGATGGCGAAGCTGCTCGCCACCTTCGACGAGGGGGTCACGTACGAGGACGCGGTGCAGCAGGGGCTGGGCATCAGCTTCGACGAGCTGGACCGGCAGTGGCGGGAAGACCTCATGGCGGATGCGCAGCAGCTCGGCGCGGGCGCGACCCGGTTCGGCGACGACGGGGGCGGCTCCCCCTGGGGCGCGATCGGCGATGGGTTCGCGATGGCCTCGGGGAGCATCCTTCTGGGGCTGGCGGTGCTGATCGCGGTGGTCGCGGGGGTGATCTCGTCGATTCGGTCGCGGCGTTCCTCTGAGCTGGACGAGGAGGGCGGTGTGGCCGGAGTGGTCTGGCGGGAGTGGCCGGAGGGGTTGGAGGCGCCGGGGTTGCAGAAGTCGGCGGGGCGGTCGTGAGCCCTCACCCCCTAACCCCCGATGGCCCTCACCCCCCAACCCCCTCTCCGATCGGGATGGGAGAGGGGGAGCATGCCGCGCCCCGGCGCGCCCGCATCCTC
>CALMZR010000160.1 GCA_937870845.1 uncultured Chloroflexota bacterium | reverse complement strand
GGCATAGCGTGGCTCCACGTGCGACAGGGGCGCGATTCATCGCGCCCAGCTGGCCGCATGCATGTGCGGAAACACGACCGAACTATGGTTGGTCGCGTCGGCTGTCGACGACTGTGCGACGTGATCTCCGTCGACTGGGACACCGCGTTCCAGGCGTTCCAAGTACACTGGCCGACAATCGATCAACCGCGAAGAAGAGAGTGAGTACACATGACCAGCCCCAACCCCGACGGACACATCGTCGTCGCGATACCCTACGACGCCGAAGGCTTCAACGAGGTCTGGCGCAACTACACCGGCGCGGGCGGTTACTTCGCCGCCAATAACATCTACAGCCGCCTCGTCGTCCTCGATGTCTTCGAGAGCGGCGAGATCATCGGGGCTGATGAGCACCGCAGCCGGCTTTCCCTTGCGCCGCCGGCCGCGTTTGCCTCTGACGCTAGGTTATGCTTGATCACCCAGCGTCAGGCGCGGGCGGGGAATCCGCGCCGGCATAGGGAGATTGCTTGTATGTCCGAGGCCGAGTTGCCGCCCGGTTGGCCCGCCATGTCGATCCAGCAGGCGCACGCCATGCTGGGGGCTCCGGGATCGCCGCTCGAGATCGAGGAGATCGGCGGCCTCTTCCCGCGGGCGACCATCGAGTTCATCCCCAGCGGCGACCAGAGTCCCCGCGACGCGATCACCCTCAGCACGGACAATCGCGTCGAGCTGGGCGTTGGCTTCTACACCGTCTCGTGGACGTACGCGAGCGGGGGCGAGGTCAGCATCCGGGTCAACATCGAGGCCGGCCGCACGACCTGGGTGCGCGGCTCGCTGCTGAGCTTTCCCCAGGGCGCGGGCGAGATCTACGTTGTGCGAGACTTGGCGGGGACCGTGATCTGGCAGGCGCCGTTCGAGCGGGGCGACTCGGTCTGGGTGCTGCCCGGCATCTACACCATGGACCTCGTCGAGCGCGTCGGCGACCCGGTGCTGATCATGGCCCAGGTGCAGACACTGCCAGGGAGCGAGACGCTGCTCGAGGTGTTTACCGCGCCGTAAACGCGATGTCGGAAGTCGGAAGTCGTGAGTCGAAAGCCGGGTGATGACGTTCATCGGGTGAAGGGGTGGCGACGGCGTGACTGGCGAGAGCCGGCGGGGCATGCCGATCCTCGGTTGGGCGCTTATAATGCTGGCGCTGGTGTGCGCGATCGGGAAAACGCCTGGGGCCAACGCCACGCGAGGCGATGACCGCGGCAACCGCTCGCCGACCCAGTTGCAGTTCAACCTCACCCCGCAACCGACGCCGACGAGCCGTGGCGACGCGACGGCGACCCCGACGCCGCGGCGGGTCGTGATTCCAACGGCAGCGGCCACGATGCCGCCGACGGCGACCCCGCAGTCGATCATCATCGTCGAAACCGCGGCGCCGGGCCCGACATCGACTCCCGTTCCGACACTCGTCCCGACTGCCACCCCTGTGCCTGCGACACCTACCCCTACGCCGCCACCGCCCACGCCTACCCCGATACCGACGCCGGCCGTCGCGCCAACGCTGGCGCCGGTGCAAACCGTTCGCTTGGACTTCTCGGCGGACGATTGGCGCGGCGGATACTTCCGGGGCGACGGCCTCGCCTATGGCCGCCCCTGGGTCGCCGTCTACGGCGCGCTGAGCGACTACCCGAGCGCCGCCCTCGACGTCTCCCTGAATGCCACTCCGGGGAGACCCGCCATCCTCACCATCGTCGGGCTGGACGACGAGCTGGGCGCCTCGAACCCCGTCGCCCTGGACGTCAACGGCGAGCGCGTCTTCTCGGGACCGAGTCCATTTCCGAACTGGGACGGCCAGGGCAGCGGGGCGAACGCCGCCTGGACGCCGGTGGAGTTCACCATCCCCAGGGGGGTCCTTCGCGCGGGCGGCAACCAGATCGTCTTCGCCAATCTCAGCCCGGTCGCCAGCTTCAACGCGCCGCCGTACGTCCTGCTGTCGGACGCCACGCTGGAAATCCCGGGGGGCGCCGTCGCGCCGACGCCACCGGCGATCGTACCCGCCAATCCCGCGGCGACCTTCACCGCCGCGGACTGGGCAGGCGGGTTCCACCGCGGCGACGGCGCCTTCTACGGCCGCCCCTGGACGGCCATCTACGGCGCGGCCAGCGACTTTCCCGAGGCCACGTTGCGCTTCCGACTCAGCGGCGCGCCGACCGGCCCGGCAACCTTGATCGTCTCCGGGCTGGACGACGAACTGGCCGGCCCGAACCCGATGGCGATCGCGGTCAACGGCCAGGCCGTCTTCGAGGGCGCCAGCCCATTTCAGAGCTGGGACGGCGTCGGCAACGGTTCGAATGCCGCCTGGACCGATGCCGAGATCACCATCCCGGCGGCCGCCCTCCGCGCCGGCCGCAACGAGATCGCCATCGCCAACCTGAGCCCAGGCGCCAACTTCAGCGCCCCGCCCTACATCCTGCTCGGGGACGCTACCCTCTCGGTTCCCGGCTCGGACGTCACCCCTCGCGCGGACAATGACACGCCTCGGCAGGATCGAGAGCAACGCAGCGGCGATGACGACGATAACGATGGCTGAGCACGGTCGTTATCGCAGCACGCCAAGGGTGTCATTCCGAGCGTCAGCGAGGAATCTCGGCTCTCATGAGACGGCGTGTCGGCAGCGCCGAGATGATTCTTGGGAGCCCTCCTTCGTCGGAATGACACGGTCAGGGCGGCGCGGGTCCATCGTCATCCCTGACACCCTGACACCCCGACACCCTCGCTATCCCGCCACCATCCGGTTCGTTAGCTTGCCGAGTCCCTCGACCTCGACCTCGACGGCGTCGCCGGGGACCATCCACGTCTTCTCGGCCATGCCCAGGATGACCCCTTCCGGCGTGCCGGTGATGATCACGTCGCCCGGCGCCAGCGAGAAGTGGCGGCTGATGTAGGCGATGATCTCGGCCACCGAGAAGATCATGTCGTCGGTGTTCGAGTCCTGCCGCGGCTCGCCGTTGAGCCAGGTGCGCAGGGGGAGCGTCTGCGGATCGGGCACGTCGTCGGCGGTGACGAGATAGGGGCCGATGGGCATGAACTTGTCCATCGTCTTGCCCAGGATCCACTGGCTGGTGCGGGTTTGCAGATCGCGGGCGCTGAGGTCGTTCGCCGTGGCGTAGCCGAAGACCGTGCCCAGGGCATCAGCCCGCGAGACATTTCTGGCGGCCTTGCCCATGACCACGGCCAGCTCGACCTCGTAGTCGTACTGGGTCGCCGCGTCGGTCAACGGCACGTCCTCGTGGGCGGCGGCGACGGTGTTGTTGAACTTGGAGAAGAGCACCGGCGTCTCCGGGATCGCCGCCCCCGTCTCCTCGGCGTGCTTGCGGTAGTTCAGCCCGACGCAGATGATCTTGCCGGGGTTCGGCACGGCCGGGCCGAGCGTCAGCGTCGGCTCGTCCCGAATCCAGTCCTCCGCCGCCGGGGCCGCCTCGGCGCGGGCGACGAGATCGGCCAGCGCCGTGCGGGCGGAATCGCCGCCGGCGATCAGGGCGTCCATCGACTCCGGCACGCTCCCGTCGTCCATGCCGAGGGCCGCCTGAGCCGCCGCCACGTCGACGACGCCGCGCGAGGTCTTGACGCCGAGCTTGAGGTCGTCGCCGTCGCGGAAGGTAAGCAGGATCATCCGTTACTTATCCTTTCCCTGTCGAAATTCACCAACGTCGGTGACATGTGTCGTGTCATTCTCAGCTCAAAGGGCGAAGAATCTCGTTCGCCGCGACCGCGTTGGTGCGTGGCCGAGATGCTTCGCTTTGCTCAGCATGACACGGCGGCGGGCCTGGGCGCCGGTCCAACCAATCGCTACGCCGAAGCCGCCCCAACCGCCGCCACCGGCAACGCCCCGTGCCGTTCCGCGAAGCGGACGATGCGCCGGCAGCCCTCGGCCAGGTCGTCGTCGGCGGTGGCCAGCGAGATGCGAACCATCCCTTCGGCCACGTCGCCGAAGGTCGAGCCGGGCGCGGCGGCGACGTGCTCCTCTTCCAGCAGCTTGAGCGACAGCTCCTTGCTGGGCATGCCCGCGCCACGCAGATCGACCATGGCGTAGAACGCCCCTTGCGGGATCGTCGGCAACAACCCGACCGGCTCCAGGATCTCGCGCACCAGATCGCGCCGCCGTTGGTACGCAAGGCGCATCTCTTCCACCGCGTCCTGCGGGCCGCGCACGGCGGCCTCCGCCGCGGCCTGGGAGACCGCCGACGGGCAGGAGACGAGGGCTTCCTGAATCTTCCCGCTGAGCGCCACCAGCTCGGGGTTGGTGATCGCCCAGCCGATGCGCCAGCCGGTCATGGCGTAGCTCTTCGAGACGCCGGAGACGGTGATGACGCGGTCGGGATCGAAGCGCGCCGCCGGGACGTGCTCACCCTCGAAGACCAAATCCTCGTACACCTCGTCGGAGATCAGCCAGAGGTCGTGCTTCCTCGCCAGGTCGACCAGGGCGCTCACCGTCTCCTCGGGGAAGACGGCTCCGGTGGGGTTGGAGGGGTTGTTGATCACGATCGCCTTCGTGCGGGGGGTGATGAGCGACTCGATCTCGGCGACGTCAGGCAGGTAGCCATTCTCCGGGTGGAGCGGGTAGCGCACCGGGACCGTGCGCGCCAGCCCGATCATGGAGACGTAGTTCGGCCAGCCCGGATCGGGGATGAGGATCTCGTCCCCCTCTTCGGCGATGCCGGCCACGATCGCGGCCAGGGCGTTGACGGCCCCGGCGGTGACGAGCACCTCGCCCGGCGTCACCGTGCGTCCGAACTTCTTGCTGTACCGCTCGGCGACGGCGGCGCGGATGCCGGGCAGGCCGGCGTTCGGGGTGTACTTGGTCGTGCCGCCGTGGGCCGCCTTCGCCGCGGCGTCGATGATGTGCGCCGGGGTGTTGAAGCTCGGCTCCCCGACGACGAGGACGATGACGTCGTCCATCTGCCGGGCGAGGTCCAGCACCTCGCGAATCCCGGAGCGCGGCAAGCCCTGGGCCAGCGTCGACCGTGGTTTCATGATTCCTACTCCCGGTGCATCGCCTTGAACGGAAACCGCGTGAACCGCCGCTATAGTAGCGCGAAGCGGGCAATCGTTCGTCGCCGTGCGGGACCGCGTCAGGTTCGGGAGTTCAGGTGCGCATCCACGACATCCAGGCGATCGGGTTGACCGGCGCCACCCCGGAAGGCGGCTGGAGCAATGAGCTGCGGCCGGAGGACAGCGTTCACACGCTCGTCATCGTCCGCGCCGACGAGGGTTTCACCGGAGTCGGCAGCATCTTCACCAACGCGGGACTCGTCCGCGCCGCCCTCGCCGTCATGGAACCGCTCTATCGGGGCGAGAACGCGCTGGAGCCGGAGCGCGTCAGCGAGAAGCTCCACCAACACACCTTCTGGCTGGGGCGCGGCGGCAGCCTCACCCATACCATCAGCGGCATCGACATCGCGTTGTGGGACATCCTCGGCCAGGCGACCGGGCAGCCGGTCGGACGGCTGCTGGGCGGGCGCTACCGCGGCCGCGTGCAGCCGTACGCCTCGCTGCTCATGGACCAGCCGGAACCATTGGCAGAACACCTGCGCCAGATCGCTGCCCGCGGCTTCCGCGCCTTCAAGATCGGCTGGGGGCCGTTCGGACGGGAGAGCCACGCCCTCGACGAGCGGATCGTCCGCGCCGCGCGCGACGCGGTTGGGCCGGATGCTCGCCTCATGGTCGATGCCGGCGGCAGCGACGCCTTCTGGCCGAACGGCCTCAAGTGGGCGCTGCGCACGGCCGAGATGCTGACCGCCTACGACGTCGCCTGGTTCGAGGAGCCGCTGCGCCCCGACGCGCTGGACGATTTCGTCGTCCTGCGCCGGCAGTCCTCCGTGCCGATCGCCGGTGGGGAGGTTCTCACCCGCCGCCAATCCTTCGTGCCTTGGTTGCAGGCAGGCGCCTTCGATATCGTGCAGCCCGACGTGACGAAGGCCGGCGGCATTTCTGAAGAGCGGCGCATTGGCTGGATGGCGCAGGAGCACGGCGTCCGCTTCATCCCGCACGGCTGGAACACCGCCATCGGCCTCGCCGCGGATTTGCACCTTGCCTCCGCGTTTCCCGACACCGACCTCGTCGAGTACATCGACGGCTCCCCGTACGTCGACGCCATCGTCGCGGATCCGTGGCGCCTCGACGCGGACGGCATGCTGCCAATCCCCGACGGCCCAGGACTCGGCGTGCGACTCGATATGGAGGCCGTCGCGCGTTTCAGTGACGTGCCGCCGGCGTGAGCGGCGCCGACGGGAACGCGTGGCATGCTGAACGGAGTGAAGCATCTCGGCTCCATGGCACGATCGTTCGATGGAGCCGAGATGCGTCGCTAGCGCTGAGAATGACGCCTGAGCGCTGAGCGGTTCATGGAGGTAGAGGTCGGCCGGTTGGCCATCGTGGAGGAAACGACGTGATCTTCAACAGTCCGGAACGGGTCGCCGCGCTCACCCCGCTCAACCTCTTCGCACGCTCCGCCGACGGGCGGCCGCGCGTCCCCGACGCCATCCTGGAGCGCATGCGCCACGTTACCAACGACGAGGCCTGGGGCGTCGTCGAGCGCGGCCACGGCTACCACTTCCAGTTCGAAGGCGATTGGGTCAACCTCCACCCCGATCGGGTCCTGGTCGGGCGCGCGGTGACGGTGCGCATGGTCCCGCTGCGCCACGACCTGCAAGGGGTCGTCGAAGCCGAAGGCCGGCGCGACGGCCGTAGCGGCGGCCAGAACACCTGGGTCATCGACACGTTGCAGCCGGGCGACGTGCTCGTCGTCGATCTCTTCGGCAAGATCGAGGACGGCACCTTCATCGGCGACAACCTGGGCACGGCTATCGCCGCCCGCGCCGGGACCGGCCTGGTGGTCGACGGCGGCATCCGCGACCTGGAGCGCGTCCACCAACTCCCCGATTTCAACGTCTTCTGCCGCGGCGTCCACCCCTCCGCTATCCTCGACGTCACGCTGGCGGAGGTGAACGGCCCCATCCGCATCGGCGCCGCCACCGTCATGCCCGGCGACGTGGTCCTCGGCGCGCGGGAGGGCGTCTCCTTCATCCCACCGCACCTGGCCGAAGAGGTCGTCACCCGCTCCGAAGACGTGCGCCAGCGCGACGTCTTCGGCAAGCGCCGCATCGCCGAGGGCGTCTACACCTCCGGCCAGATCGACGTCCCCGACTGGGCTGCCGAGATCGAGGCGGATTACGTCGGCTGGTGCGCGCAGCAGGGGCTGGAGGCGAACCCGCGGCGGTAGGCTTATGCAGGCCTATCGAGAAGGCGACCCTGATAGACTTGAGAACCGCTGAACTTTTTCGCTTCGGAACCGGAAACCGCCATGTCAGCTACACGAACAACCACGCGAACCATCAAAATTGAGCTTCCCGACGCCCTTGTCGCCGCGCTCGACTCGTTGGACGGCATCGAGGACCGGGCGTGGAAAGCGCTGGTGCTCGATCTCTTGCGCGACGGCGCCATCTCCCAGGGCCGGGCGGCAAACCTCCTTGGCATCACCCGCTACGACATCCTGGACCTGATGGCGTCGCACTATATCCCATCGGGCCCCCGAACGCCTGAAGAGGTCGACCAGGAGGTTGAATCCGCGATGCGCTACCTTAAGTCCACCTCGCGCAATGGCGGCGGTTAGCGACAGCAGCCCACTCATTTTCTTTGGGAAGATCGGACGCCTTGATCTCATTCACGCAGTGTTTGGTGAGGTGTTCGTGCCGCCCGCGGTTTGGCGCGAAGTCGTCATCAACGGGGTTGGAAAGTCAAGCGCCAGTGAGGTCGCGAATGCAACTTGGATTCAACAGCGATCACTCCCCAACGCTTGGCCGCAGCGACCACTCCCCGCTCTCCACCCTGGCGAGACGGAGACGATAATCCTTGCGGCTTCTTATGAACCGCCGCTCGCCGTCATCCTCGACGACGGTCCAGCGCGCCGAGCAGCGCAACAGATGGGGCTGGTCGTGGTTGGTTGCGGAGGATTGCTCGTTCTCGCGAAAAGCCAGGGCCATCTTCGAGTGGTTGGCCCACTCCTTGAAGCGCTTCAATCCGCAGGTCTATTCCTCAGCCCTTCTGCGGTAAGCAGAATCTTGGCGCGGGTCGGCGAGCAATAAGCAGCGCTGGGACAAGACTTCACTGCAACGCCAAGTGCGAGCCTGCGGCGACGTATTGACCTTGGGAGCATCAAGACTTCCTACGGCCCATCCCAAGAAACGACGTCCCCGGCCTCAATTTCGCCCGCGCCACGTCCTCGTTGAGCGTCATTCCATGGCCAGGAGCATCCCCCAGCAGGATGTACCCGTCGCGGATCGGCGGCTCGCCGTCGACCAGGTCGTTCCACCACGGCACGTCGTGGGCGTGGAACTCGATGACCAGAAAGTTCGGGATGGAGCGCTGAAGACGATCAAACTCTGGAGACCGCGGATTCCTGAGCTGGTTGGCCCTCAAGCCAAACGACTCGCGAGGAAAACGCGATCCGGGCACCGTTACTCGGTCTGCTTCTCGGCTGCCAATGCTTCCGCCGCAGCCTGCACCGCCACACGCTGAACAAACTCTACATTGGAGATGCCAAGGAGCCGGGCAGCATGACGAACGAGGGCAGCGTTGTCCGGATCGAGTCTAATCGAAATGACTGCGCCAAGCCGAGGCGCCGCCGTGAGTGGCTCTGCCTCCCGAGCCCAGCCTTTATCGTCCCAGTCGGCTTCGCTCGTGATTGGGGTGAACGGATCCGGTATCGCGTTCATCGCTCGTCTAGCCATGGCGTCTCCTTGTTCGCTGCCACGCATCGCGGAACTTCGCCCGTTCCGATTCAGTTGACAGCCATCCCGTTATCGGTCGCCATACGCCCGGATTCTCCCACGTTGGCTCTCGAAGAACCGCAGTGATATGCTGTCCAGATGGCGTTTGGCCAATGAAAAGCCTGTGCTCGGGCGGATGTCCCTTGTAGTTGCGGAAGGAGAGCCACCGGCCGCCTTCCAGCATCTCGTCGATGAGCCAGGGGGCAATGTGCTGCTCGACGTGCCCCACGTTGTTGGCATCCCACTCCAGGTCGACGATGTCTGGGCGACGAGGAGGCATCCACACCCTCAGTGTATCGCGTTTGCCCGGACTTCCCTGTCAGCTCGCCCTGGACCTCCGCTATGGCCCATCTCCAAAAAACGACGTCCCCGGCTTGAGGTGCGCCCGCGCCACGTCCTCGTTGAGCGTCATTCCATGGCCAGGACCATCCCCCAGCAGGATGTACCCGTCCCGGATCGGCGGCTCGCCGTCGACCAGGTCGTTCCACCACGGCACGTCGTGGGCGTGGAACTCGATGACCAGGAAGTTCGGGATCGAGGCGCAGACGTGCGCCGCGGCCACGGTGCCGATGGGGCTGGAGACGTTGTGGGGCGCCACGTTGATGTAGTACGTGTCGGCCATGTCGGCGACCCGGCGCGCCTCCATCAGCCCGCCCATCTTGGGGATGTCCGGGGCGATGATGTCGACGGCCTGCTTTTCGATCAGCTCGCGGTAGCCGTGCTTGCGGTAGAGGTTCTCCCCGGTGCAGATCGGCACGCGGGTGTTGGCCGTCACCTTCGCCTGGGCGTCGATGTTCTCCGGCGGAACCGGGTCTTCGAGCCAGAGCAGGTCGTAGGGCTCCAGATCCCAGGCCAACTTCAGCACGTCGTTGACCGCGAACTTCCAGTGACAGTCCATGGCCACCAGGATGTCCGGCCCCACCGCCTCGCGCACGGCCTCGACCACGCCGACCATCCAGCGTCGCTCGGCCGTGCCGATGGTGCGGTTGAACGGCTCGAACCACTGCCGCCGTGGATGGAGGTCTTCGGAGATATCGGCGGTGAACGGGTTGCGCGTGTCGAGGTCGAACTTGATCGCGGTAAATCCCGCGGCCACGACTTCTTGCGCCCGCTCCGCGTAATCGGCCGGCTCCGGCGATTTTCCGGCGTGGCAATCGGCGTAGACCCGGACGCGGTCGCGGAAGCGGCCGCCGAAGAGGTTGTAGATGGGGGTGTTCAGCGCCCGCCCGACGAGATCCCACAGCGCGATCTCGATGCCGCTGATCGCCGTCACCGTGGCCCCGGCCAGCGAGCCTTCGCCGGAGAGGCAGCGGATCATCAGGTCGTAGCATTTGTTGATGTCGTGCGGATTCTCCCCGATGATGACCTGGCTGGCCTTATGCACCAACTCGGCGACGCCGACGCCCCAGTACGCCTCCCCCAGCCCGGTGATCCCCTCGTCGGTCTCGACCTTGACCAGCACCCAGGGGAAGTTCCCCTGCACCACCGCCGTGCTCACCCGCGTAATGCGCATGGTTCTCCCTGTCGAGCTATCGGCTATCAGCTATCGGCTATCAGTTTTTTTCGGCGAGTGACACAGCCGAACGAGCGGCGAACCGACACGGCGACCGCTGTCTGATAGCCGATAGCTGATAGCCGATAGCCTCGCCTCACACCGCCGCCGCTTCTCGCCGCCCACCGGCCCGCGCCGGCGCCGCGCCATCCGCGAGCGTCAGCTCCGTCTCCGCATCGAAGAGATGCAGGTGCTCCTGATCGAAGGCGATCCAGATCGGCGCGTCCGGCGCGGCACGAAAATCGGCCTGGTCGCTGGCAACGAGGAGGTGGTCGCCGAGCTTGAGGTGGACGAAGGTCAGGTCGCCGGTCGGCTCGACGGTGTAGACGCGGCCTTCCATCCAGTCCGCCTGCGGTGTCAGCGAGAGCCGCATGTGGCCATGGCGCACCCCGACGACGACCTGGCCGCTGCTGGACAAGGCGCGACGCGCCGGCTCGGCCTCCAGTGGCAGGAGCCAGCCGCCCTCCCCCGCGATGGCGGCCTGCCCGTCGTGCGTCGTCACCGTCCCGCGCAGCAGGTTCATGGCCGGGCTCCCGATGAAGCCGGCGACGAAGGTGTTGACCGGGCGGTTGTAGATCTCGTCGGGCGTGGCGTACTGCTGGAGCACGCCGAGGTGCATCACCGCGATGCGGTCGGCCATCGTGACCGCTTCGAGCTGGTCGTGGGTGACGTAGATGACGGTGGCGTTCAGTTCCAGATGGAACCGCTTCAGCTCGGCGCGCATCTGGACGCGCAGCTTGGCGTCGAGATTCGAAAGCGGCTCGTCCATCAGGAACGCCTGCGGATCGCGCACTAACGCCCGGCCCAATGCCACGCGCTGCTGCTGACCGCCCGAAAGCTGGCGCGGGTGGCGGTCCAGCAGGTGGTCGATGCTGAGGACGTTGGCGGTGCGGCGGACCTGCTCGTCGAGCGCCGGTTTGGCGACCTTGCGCATGCGCAGCGGGAACGCCAGGTTCTCGAAGACCGTCTTGTTGGGATAGAGCGCGTAGTTCTGGAAGACCATGGCCAGGTCGCGGTCCTTGGGATCGAGGGTGTTGATGGCCCGGTCGCCGAGGAGGATCTCCCCGGCGGTGATGTCGATCAGTCCAGCCACAAGGTTGAGCGTCGTCGTCTTGCCGCACCCGGAGGGGCCGACGAGGGCCACAAACTCGCCGTCCGCCACCTCCAGCGAAACGCGGTCCACCGCGACGACCTCGCCGTAGGTCTTGGTCACCTCGCGCAGCGTCACGCCGGCCATTGCTCGTCTCCCTTCGTCAGCCGCGCGGCGCGCGCGCCGCCGGCGGCGTCAGCGACCGAACGCGTCGCTCGTGGGCGGAATCGTCGATGAGGGTCGCCAGTCGCCTGGCGCGGGTCTCGTCGCGCTTGGCGCCGATGACCCACCAGATCGCCGCCTTGCGATACGACGGCGGCTGCGACTGAAAGAATCTCCAGGCGTCCCCGTTCGCCTCAAACGTTTCGCGGTCCCCGGCGCTCAGCTCGACCGGGCCTCGTTGCTCGAACGAGTACGTGTTCGACCGCTCGTCGCTGCGCGCCGCAAACGCGGCGAGCCCGGCGGGGTGCATCAGCCCTTGGTCCCGAAGCTCCTGGGCCCGCGTGATGTTGACCGCGCTCCAATTGCTGCGCGCGGTGCGCGGGGTGAAGCGGATGGCGTAGCTCGTCTCGCCGAGCGAGCGGCGCACGCCGTCGATCCAGCCGAAGCAGAGCGCCTGATCGACAGACTCGGGCCAGGCGATGCTTGGCAGTCCGCTCCCCTTCTTGTGGAACCCCACCAGCAGTTCGGTTGCCGTCTCGTGGTTCGCCTCCAGCCAGGCGCGGAACTCGGCCGGCGTGGCGAAGAACGTCGGCGCGGCCGGCAACTCCTCCGGCATGTCAGTGCTTGACCGCGCCTTCGGTCAGGGCGCGCACGAAGTGACGCTGCAAGACCAGAAAGAGGACCACCACCGGCACGCTCATGATGAACGAGGCGGCCATCAGCCCCGGCCAGTTGGAGGCGTACTCGGTGAAGAACTTCTCCAGGCCGACGGGCATGGTCATCAACTCCTGGGAGTTGATGAAGGTCCGCGCGTAGACGTATTCGTTCCAGCCCTGGATAAAGGCGTAGATGGCGGTCGCCACCAGCCCCGGCGTGGAGAGGGGCAGGATGATCTTCCAGAAGGCCTGGAAGCGGGTCGCCCCGTCGATGCGCGCCGCCCGCTCCAGCTCGGGCGGGATGTTGTCGTAGAAGCCTTTGAGCAGCCAGATCGAGAGCGGCAGCCCGAAGGTGAGATAGGTCAGGATCAGCGAGAAGTGGGTGTCGATCAGCCCGAAGAACTTCATCAGGATGAAGAGCGGGATGAGGAAGACGACGACCGGGAACATGTTGCGGATCAGCACCGCGAAGAAGAGCGCTTTCTCGGCTGGATCAGCCGGCACGCCGACCAGGTAGATATTCCGCAGCCCGGCGACGTGGCGATCTACACCGTCGGCCGCTGCTTTTCACACGGCGCGATTGTGATCGACTGGCCGCAGATCATCCACGCCAGCAACCGCGACCGCATGGTCTGTTTGGCCGATGGCACGCAAGGCTGGCTCGCTGGTCGCGCCGTGCAGTTCTGGCGCGTGAAGGGGATGCAGACATGCTAGGCAGCCAGACCATCTCCACCACCGAGCCAAAGATCGGCGCGCTGTCGATTCAGAATAGCGCCTTCGGTTTGCCGATCCCGCTGTTTTGGGGCCAGACGCGGATGACCGCGAACCTGATCTGGTACGGCGACTTTCTCGCCACCGCGCACACCGAAACCACCTCATCAGGTGGCAAGGGCGGCGGCGTCGAGTCGTCCAACACCAGCTACACCTACAGCGCCGCGTTCATGTTCGCGCTGGGCGAGGGGGTCGCCAGTTCCGTAGACCGCGTGTGGTCAAGCAAAGAAAAAACCACCATGGCCGCGCTCGGCCTCACCCTGCTCACCGGCACGCTACCGCAAGCGGTATGGGGCCACCTGACTACCAATCACCCGACCGAGGCGTTGAGCTACCCAGGCATTGCCATCGTCGCCCACAGCGCGTTCAACCTGGGCGGTTGGGCCTCGCTGCCCAATTTGTCGTTCGAGGTCAGCGGCCCGCGCCAGTTCGGCAGCGGCATCGTCGATGCGCGCCCGGATGAAATCGTCACCGACCTCCTGTCCAGCGCGATCGCCGGATCGGGCTTTCCATCCGCGCGCTTGTCGCTGTCGGTCTATCGCACCTACACGCAGGCCGCCGGTCTGTTCCTGTCGCCGTTGCTCAACAACCAGCAACCCGCCGCACAACACCTCGAAGATTTATTGCAGGCCACCAATTCCGCTGTGCTGTGGTCCGAGGGGCTGTTAAAGATTCTGCCCTACGGCGACACCACGATTACCGGTAACGGCACCACCTACACGCCGGTCCCGGCTCGGGCAGCCCGCCTGGCTGCCTGAGCTGCCCAGGTCCCGCGATCCCTGGGGGCCGAATCCGGGTGGCTGACTGGGCACTAATTCCGCGCGTTGGCCTTGAAATCCGGGCCCGTGCTGTTGAGGGCTGCGCACGCAGCCGGTCCCTGGTGTTTGGTTACGTCGCTGGCGGTAGGACCTTTGAATTCCGCCGATTTCGTTCCTCTGAGCAAAGTCAGTGCGGTCCGAGTGGCTGGGCTGCCACGACAACTGTCCGGGGGGCTTGGAATGACAGGAGCCGGAGCCAGGCTGTATTCACGTCCCGGTGGTGTATTCGCGGAAGTTATATGGTGGGTGCTTTGTCAATGTG
>CALMZR010000159.1 GCA_937870845.1 uncultured Chloroflexota bacterium | reverse complement strand
TCGATGTCGAGGCGCTGGCGCGCGGCGCGCACATGTCGGCCGGGCACCTCAGCCGCCAGTTCCGGCTCGCGTACGGCGAGTCGCCGTACAGCTACCTCATGACGCGGCGCATCGAGCGCGCGATGACGTTGCTGCGCCGTGGCGATCTCAGCGTCACCGAGATCTGTTTCGAGGTCGGTTGCTCGTCGCTGGGCACGTTCAGCACGCGCTTCACCGAGCTGGTCGGCGTGCCGCCCAGCGTCTATCGGGTTCAGGCCGCGCGGGCGACGGCGGGGATGCCGCCCTGCGTGGCGAAGAAGGTGACCCGACCGGTCAGGGTACGAACTCAGGATTGAGGTCTGGCAAGGAGCATGCGGCGAATCGACGCTCGCTGCTCTTCGCGCCAGGCGGCAGTCAGTCTGAGCGGCCCCATCCCGTGCCATCACGTTTCATGAGAACCGAAATCGATCAGGAATCGAGAAGCGCCGGCCGGCAGCGGCCCAATAGACTGCGGACAGGCGCCGAGATCGCCCCGATGAAGGAGAACTGAGAACCCATGGACATCACCATCCACCACAGCTTCCTCCCGCACAACGACCCGGAGGCCTCGCTGGCCTTCTACCGCGATACCCTCGGCTTCGAGGTCCGCAACGACGTTGGATGGGAGGGGATGCGCTGGATCACGGTCGGTCCCGCCGGCCAGCCGAGCACGTCGATCGTCCTGCACCCGCCGTTCGCCGACCCCGGCGTCACCGAGGAGGAGCGGCGCACTGTATCCGAGATGATGGCGAAGGGCACCTACGCCACCATCGTGCTGGCCACGCCCGACCTCGACGGCGCCTTTGCGCGGCTGGAGGCCGGCGGCGCTGAGGTCGTCCAAGAGCCGATCGATCAGGACTACGGGGTGCGCGACTGCGCCTTCCGCGATCCGGCGGGGAATCTGGTCCGCATCCAGGAGCGCCGCTGAGACAACGTTGTGGAGAGCATGCACAGGAGGAAACGATGAGCGAAACGAAGACCACGCCGAGGTCCGTGAAGGGCGCCGCCGCGGAGGGCGAGACGTCCGGCGGATTCACGGACCAGGAACGGGCCGCGATGAAGGAGCGCGCCAAAGAGCTGAAGGCGGAAGCGCGCGCGAACAAGAACCGGGAGGTGGGCGAACGCGCTCTGCTCGCCAAGATCGCCGAGATGTCGGAGCCGGATCGCGGCATGGCGGAGCGTCTCCATGCGATTGTCACGGCCAGCGCGCCGGAACTCGCGCCGAAGACCTGGTACGGGATGCCGGCGTACGCCAGGAACGGCAAGGTTGTCTGCTTCTTCACGCCTGCGGAGAAGTTTGGCTCGCGGTACGCGACGTTCGGCTTCAACGACGACGCGAACCTCGACGACGGCGCCATGTGGCCGACCTCCTTCGCGCTGACGGAGATGACCGCCGAAGTGGAGGCGCGGATCGGCGCGCTCGTAAAGCAAGCGGTGGGCTGAGGACCGAGCGGGATTCTCGATGCTATCTTGACGCGATAGGCGGCCGGGACGAGGCGAGGATAGATCGTCCACGACCCGGGCGCCGGGCACGACGGCGGCCAGGTTGGGTGCGAGGGGACGCCGGTCGAGTTCGTCGCCGCCCGCTCCACCCTCACCGGGGAACACCTCGGCGCCGACGGCGGCGCTTGATCGAGGCTCCGACGCTCACCTCCCACCCCCGGCTCGGGGAAGCCGGGGGTGGGGTGCTTTTTCGGAGGGCAATCGGAAAACCTGCGGTGACCAACCGGAACTCGGCTAACCCGTTCGTCCTGTCGCCTGCAGCGGCGAAACCGGCCTCCTCGCTCGGGCGTCTGAGGGAGCGAGACCGACGCCAGCCACGGCGCCGAGGCCGCGCCGAACGGGGACCGGGAAGCCGCGCACGCGCCGGGTGGGCTGGGTCTCGTGGTACGAGGGGGAGGAAATCGACATGTCCGAACAGGCGAATGCCCCGCGCGTCTGGCTGCGATGGGCGCTGGCGCTGGCGCTGGCGACGGGCACGGTAGGCGGCTCGATCGCCCCGGTCTTTGCCCAGGATGACCAGACGACGGAGGAACCGGTTGCCGAGCAGCCGGTGGAGGAGGCCGCTCCGATTGAGGAGCAGCCAGCCCCGGTGGAAGAGGTTCCGGTCGTTGAGGAGGCGCCGCCGGTGGAGGCGCCGCCGGTGGAGGCGCCGCCGGTGGAGGCGCCGCCGGTGGAGGAGGCGCCGCCAGCTGAGGCGGCTCCGGTGCAGGAAGCGCCGCCCGCGGAGATTCCGGCCGAGGTTCCGGTCGACGAGACGCCGTACTACGATCCGGCGGTGATCGACCCGATCGCGACAAACGGGAACCCGATCCTCGACACGCCCGCGGCGCAAGATGCGCTGGGGGTCTCTGGCGGCGACCAGCCGGCGCAGTCCGACGAGGGCGGCGACGGCAGTGGCGGCGACGGCTCTGGTGGCGGCCAGGGCGAAGACGCCACGGCGCAGGATGGCGGCGGTCAATCCGATAGCGGTGGCGACGGCCAGTCGGGCGGCGACGGCGGCAACGCCGAGATTCCAGAGGACGAGACGTACAACATTTTCGAGGATCCGGCGTTCAACCCGATGCTGGAAGAGGAGGCTGTCGAGGAGGCGCCGGCGGAGGCTCCCGAAGCCACCGACGGCGGCGACGCGGGCGGGTCCGAGAACGGCGACGCTGGGGAGAGCGCGACAAGCGATTCCGGCGACGGTGGCAACCGCGACAATGACGGCGGCCGCGACGACAGCGCAAGCGCCGAGAGCGGCAACGGCGACAGCGGTGGTGGTGGTGGTGGCGACGCCACCGGCGCCGCGGACACGCCGGTTGCGGAAGACGCGACGATTCAGCCGGTCTCGACGGCAGCGGAGAGTGGCGCGGGCAGCGCCGGCAGCGGGACGGCCTCCAGTACGCAGACGGCGCCCGATGGCGAGCCGGCGACTTCGGCTGGTGGGTCCAAAGCTGATGAGGCTGAGGAGAGCGCCTCGGCATCCGATGACCGTGACGGTTCGTCGGACGAGGAGACCAGCGACGACACCGCCGAGATTCAGGAGCTCGAGCAGCGAGCGGATCTCGACGGCGACGGCGATGTGAGCGTCGTCGAGCAGCAGCGGGCCGAGCGCAAGTCGGTGAAGAAAGAGGACCGCAGGAACGCCCGCGGCAACAATAATGGCGGCGGCGGCAACGGCGGCGGAAACAACGGCAGCAACGACAAGAACAACCGGCATCGGCCGGGTCTGGCGGCCAGCCGCGTCGCGGCGCTGAACGGGGGCGGCGGCAACAGTGTCGGCGCCGGGAACGGCGGGCGGGCAAATGCCAGCGCCGACGGCGGGATCGTGGTGATCGGCACGATCAACTCGGGCGGCAACAGCGGCAACGCGATCGCCCTCGGGGACGTGGGCGGCGGGTACGGCGCGTGCGGATCGGTCGCGATCGATGGCGGCACGGTCGACAACAGCACGAATCTGAACATCGACGCCAGCGGCGGGGTGGCCATCGGGGACGCCTCGGGCGGCAGCGGCAACATCGGCGTCAGCGACAGCGGCTACATGGTGTCGTCGGGCAACGGCGGGGTGGCCGGCACCACGGCCAACGGCGGGATCGTGGTTATCGAGAACATCAACTCCGGCGGCAACAGCGGCAACTCGATCGCGGCGGGGGATATCAACTGCGCCGGCGGCGGCTCCGGGGGCGGCGTCTCGATCGACGGCGGGACGGTCAACAACAGCACGAACATCAACATCGACGCCAGCGGCGGCACGGCGATCGCCGACGCCTCGGGCGGGGATGACAATCTGGCCGTCTCTTCCGGCAACGGCGATGACGACGACAATGGGCGCCGGGGTCCGGGCGGGCTGCGGGGGCTGATCAAGAGCCGGTACGGGCTGGGCCGGTTGGGCGGCGCGGGCGACATTGCTTCCGCCGGGAACGGCGGGCGGGCCACGGCCAGCGCGGACGGCGGCATCGTGGTGATCGGCGAGATCAACTCGGGCGGCAACCGGGGGAACACGATCGAGGTCGGGGATATCGGCGGCGGCGGCGCGTACGGCGCGTGCGTTCCCGCGGGGCCGGTCTCGATCTACGGCGGCGACGTCGACAACAGCACGGCGATCGACATCGACGCCAGCGGCGGGGTGGCCATTGGCGATGCCTCGGGCGGCAGCGGGAATCTGGCCGCGGTTTCGGGCAACGACAACGGCGGCAGCGGGCTGGGGGCGCCGATTCGGAGCCGGTACGGGATCGGAGGGTACCCGCGCGGCGGGGGCGGCGGTGGAAACACGGCGGCGGCCGGCAACGGCGGGATCGCGGACGTGAGCGCCGACGGCGGGATCGTGACGATCGACGAGATCAACTCGGGCGGGAACCAGGGCAACACGATTGCCGTGGGCGACATCTGCGCCGCGCCGGTCTACGTGCCGTCGGCGCCGGCGAAGCCGGGCAAGCCGCTCAAGCCGGGCAAGCCGGGCAAGACGATCACGACGCCGGCGCCGAAGCCGGGTAAGGGCGGCAAGGGCGGCAAGGTGCGGGTGACGCGGATGCCTTCGACGGGCGTCGGGCATGTGCCGGTCGTTCCATCCTCCCTGGTGATGATTCCGGTGGCGGCGCTGCCGTCGCGAAACGAGGACGAGGGCGAGGAGTACTCCATCGTTTGGCTGATGTAGCGTTCGGGAGAATCGATCGCACGAAACGACAAGCGGCAGGGGCGAACAGCGCCCCTGCCGCTTGTCGTGTTGAGGCTGTTGGCCCGGATCCCGTGTGCGGCGGGGCGTTGGCCTACGCCGCGTCCGGGCAGGGCGAGGCGCAGACCCCGGTCCCGGGGGCGTGGCCGCACTCGACGCAGCGGATGCAGCGCGAGCCCGCGAATCTTGGCTCCGTCTCGCATTCGGCGTCGCTTGTGCAGTCCGAATCACAGGGGCCGCGGCCGATGGAGCAGAAGGGGTTCCCGGCCAGGTCGAGGAAGCAGGCGCAGTCCAGGGGCCGCCTCGGCGACCCGCCGCCGCAGAAAACCAGCGGCCGGGCACAGGAGTCGGCGCCGGCCGGGCAGGCGCGAGGCGCGTCGGTCACGCACCCCGGTTGGGTGCAGGTGCTGCCTGGCGGGCAGCAGGGCTCGAAGTGGCCGGCCGGGCAGACCTCCTCGTCTGGCAAGCATGCTGACGCTTGGCATGATCCATTCACGCAGCGGTTGATCCCGCAGCAGTCGCAGTCGTCGACACACGAGCCGGACTCGCGGCAGCAACGGAAGACTTCGCCGCCGTTGCAGGTAACCTCGGCGCAGATTTGGCCGTCGCAGCATTGACAGTCGTCGCCGTTGGAGCACTCGCCGTTCGCTTCACCGGAGCCGGACCTCTTGCCGGAGAAGGGGCAACACGCCCCAGCAGGGCAGCAGCGTGGGGGGCCGCCGCACGTTCCGTCGATGCATGGGAATCCGATGCAGCAATCGCACCGGTCCAGGCAGACCGACCCTTCCAGACCGCAGCAGATCGGGACGTTCACGTTTTCACAGGCGCTGATGCTGCAGACGTCGTTCCCCGAGCAGCAGTCGCTATGGCGGTTGCAGCGATTGCCGGTCCCGCTGCAGGCGCACAGCCCGGTCTGGACGCAGCCGCGCGAGCAGGACTCGGCGTTCTCGCGGCAGCGGGACGCCACGCTCTTGCAGCGCGCGGCCTTTTTTCTCTTCTTCTTTTTCCTGTGCTTCTTGGCGGGCGCCTCGTCGACCCCGACGCCAAAGACGGAGGCCAGCCCGAGACCCCCGGCAGCAACACCGGCCAGGAGGAGGCGCAACCCGGCTCGGCGACCGGTCAGGACGCACAGATGCCTGGCGAGCGCGTCGAAGCGGAGACCGTCCATGGTGATCCTCCTGTGTGGCCGCACGGGAGCGACGGGCCGGGTCATGGGGCGCCGCGGCCTGCGCCGATCCGGCTAGGCATCCAGACACACCTCCAGAGTGGCGCCGCATCCGATGTCGGAACCAAGGGGACAACAAACTTGGTCTAGCGGGCAGCAGATCGCCTTGTCGGTTTCCTCGCAGCACTTGTGGGTCTCCGGGCAGCAGCCGATGGTCACGGTCTGGCCGTCGACGACGACCTCCCGGGTGTGGTCGCAGCAGTTCGGGAACCCCGCCGCGCAGCAGCCGAAGGGCTTGTCCTCGTGGCAGCAGTGGGGGAAGTCCGCGGGGCAGCAGGGTTTCTTGGGGTTCGCGATCAAGCAGGCGTCCTCGCCCGGCGGGCAGAAGGAGCCCGGGGCCACGCACCGTCCCAGGTCCGGATCGCAGAAGAGCGGCGCGCAGCAGTCGCAGGTTTCCTCGCACGCACCGTCGCCTTTCGCGCAGCACTGCTTGTCCCCCTGCCGACCCTCGCAGGTGGGAAAGATGCTGGCGCAGACGTCGTCCTCGAAGCAGCAGTCCTCGTCCTTCTCGCAGGGACCTTCCTGGGTGAGTTTTTTCTCGCCGCAGTCCTCGCAGCGGCCGCCCTCCTCGTCGCAGAAGGAGCGCTCCCCGCAGCACTGGCAGTCGTCGGTGCAGTCGCCGCCTTGCTTGTTGCAGCAGACCGTGTGCTCGTCGCACCCGTTGGTCTCGCAGGCTTGGTTGGCGAAGCAACAATCAGCCGCGACGTTGCAGCGGTCCTCGAGCCGACTGCAGTCGCACGTTCCCTTCTTCTTGTCGTCTTTGCAGTTCTCCCGCCGTTCCGCGCCGAGCCGGCCCTTCTTGCCCTTGGCGCCCTTCTTGCAGCGCTGGCCTTTCTTGCCCTTCCTGCCCCGCCGTTCCGCTACGAGCCCCTGCCGGCCGGCGCGCCCTTCTTGCCCGGCGTGGCCCTCGTCTCGCTGCCGGAAGCCGGGGAAGCGGCAGATGCGCGAGCAACAGTCCTCGTTCTTGTCGCAGGGCTGGCCCTTGCCCTGGCAGTCCGCCGCCGCAGCGGGGACGGGGAGCCCGAGCGCGCCGGCGGCGAGGCCGGCCAGGAAGAGACGCAGCCCGGTACGACGGCTACTGACGACGTAGAGCTGCTTGGCGAGGGTGTCGAAGCGGAGGCTGTCCATGGGTCGCCCCTGCGCGGTTCGGGATGGTGACGAAACTGGCCATTGGATGGAGAACTCGCCTTGACGTCTGGTTGGCGGCAGGTCACAGCGTGCCGCAGCCGCCTGGGAAGCAGAGCACCTCGCCGCAGCAGTCGCAGTCGGTCTCGCAGGGGGAGCCGATGTCCCCGCAGCAGAAGCGAACCGGGCCGGGGCAGCCGATCGACTTGGTGTTGTTGGCGCAGATAAAGGTCTCGGTGCAGCAGTCCTCGTCGAAGTCGCAGGGTTGGAAGAGGTCGTCGCAGAGTCTGACGCAGCGCCCGGCTTCGCAGTCCAATCCCCTACAGCAGTCGCGCCCTTCGTTGCAGCGCTTCCCCTGCTTGCTGCAGGCGCAACGGCCGCCTTTCTCTTTTTCGACCTTGCCTTTCTTCTTGACGACCCTCTTCTTGCAGTTGCTCGAGCAACACTGTTGATTCCTCCTGCAGAGGCCTCCAATGCCCTTGCAGGCCGCCGCCGTCTCGTCGGCGGCAGTGCCGAGCACGGCGGTCAAGCCGGCCGCAATGACGCGCACACCTTGACGACGATTCAGGATGCGGTGGACTTGCGTGAGGAACAGGTGGAACCGGGGATCTTCCATTGCTGACATCCTCGTCTTGCGGGTAGCGGACGATGGTTAGGGAGGGGACCAGGTCATGATCCGCCGCACACGCCGCCGACGCACTCAACCGGCCCGCAGCACTCGCAGTCGTCATCGCACGGACCCGAGGGGCGGCAGCAGCGGAGCCCCGTGCCCGCGTCGCAGATCACCGAGGTGCACATGTCGCCCACGACGCAGCACTCGTCGGGGCCGAAGGTGCTGCACGGCTGACCGGAATCGCTGCAGCCGTCGGGGAGCGCGCAGGCTCCGGCCGCGCATTTCAGCGGCACGCAGCAGTCGCAGTCCTCCCCGCATTCCTTGGCGACGGGCACGCAGCACTGCGAGTCGCCCTCGCGGCCGGGGCAGGCGGGATCGATGCTTTTGCAGATGTCGTCCTCGAAGCAACAATCGTCGGCAGTCTCGCAGGGTCCCTGCTGGGTTGGCTTGAGGGCGCCGCAGTCGTCGCAACGGCCGGATTCCCCATCGCAGAACGAGTCGTCATCGCAGCAATCGCAGTCGTCGTCGCAGGGGGCGCCCCGGGACTTGCAGCAGACCGGCACGTCTGAACAGCTCGTTGCGCGGCAGAACTGCGTCGCGACGCAGCAATCGCCGGGGCCTTTGCAGCGCTCCTGGAGGCCGCTGCAGTCGCAGACGCCTTCCGCGTCGGGTCTCCGGTTCTTTCTGGCCTTCTTGCCTTTTTTAGCGTTCTTGTTTTTCGGTTTGCGGTTGACGCATTGCCCAGAGCAACACTGACCGTCTTTCTGGCAGCGGTCGCCCCGGCTCTTGCAGGCGGCGGCGTGGCGCGGCATCGCCAGGCTGACCGCCGCCGTCGCCAGCGTCGCCAAGAAGGCGCGGAGCCCGGCGCGGCGGGTGGAAGGCGCAAAGAGCCGCTGGACGAGGGCGTCGAATCGCTGGTTGTCCATGGTGGCTACCCTGTGGGCGCTGGATGGGAAGTCGTCCAGGGTCGTGGGGGTTTCATCATCATATACGGGGCGCCGGCGGCGTTGGATCAACGCCGGAGGCCGTTTTTCGGTACGGTGGGTCCGGTCAGCCGCCGATGAGGACGCGCTCCCAGGTGGGGCGGACGCTTTCGGGGCGAGCGGGCGGCGGGGTGGACATCGTTGTTCATGCAGCTGTTGTTGTAGACGATGCCGTTGTCGAGGAGGAGTTGCGCGGTGCGCGGGGAG
>CALMZR010000158.1 GCA_937870845.1 uncultured Chloroflexota bacterium | reverse complement strand
TAAGGCGTTCGGCTCGTCTGGCCCCCTCGCGAGGGGCGGGCAGCCGGCAGGGCGGGTGCAAGACGCGCTCGCCGATCCGCCATGATCCCCGAGACGCGCTCTCGGAGGTTGCCCGGCGGCGCTCCGGGCGAGCCCCGGCGGACAAGGACCGTTCAGATGGATGAGATGCACGGTGGATTTGTGAGGATTCTGGCACGGTCTGCCCCTCGTCGCGGCGCGACGGCGGCGTTCCTGGCTGCCCTTCCGGTCGCTATGGCCGTTTCTTCGATCGGAGCCCAGAGCACCGGCGGGAGCGGCGGCCAACCTGGATCGGGTGCGAGCTCCAACGGCGGTCTCGGCGGCGCCGGCGGCGCGGGCGGCAGCGCCACCGCCGGTGCTGGGGGCGGCGGCCGGCGAAGACGCCGTCGCCGTCGCCGCTCATAGCAGATCGCACGAACAGGAAATCGACGGTGCCGCGCCGTTCATCGCTCATTGTCGATCGCAACGTCTGCATCCCATGCGGCATAAGCCGCGTCCTGCGCCGCCCGGGTTGTCCGGCGCCCCGCTGCTCCGCGATCCTGGGCGCCCGGCCGGGCCTGGTGGGCGTTGGACGAGGCAACCATGCTGCGCCGGCAAGTGCTTGCCGGCGTCCACCGCGCCAACAGCGACTGTGCGCGTGTGCGGGCGCCGCGGTGCATGGGACCTTTACGAACCTGCGCGAATCGACGAGCCTTATGCCCAGCCGGCCAGGCATGCCGTGGCGCGGCCGGATGCAAGAACCGGCGCGTCGCCCCCAACCATTGCGGTCAGTGCAACAACGCCTACCCGAGCGACGGCATCTGTGAAGCGGCGGCCTGCACTGACGAGGTGTGCGGGCTGGAGTTGTCGCCCACCGACGCGCCGGGACCGATCTGCGCGAACACGTCATGCGACGGCGCCTGCTGCAACACCAACCAGATCCGCGGCGGCTCGTCGCGGCAATGCTGCCTGGCGATGGGGACCGCGACGACGAGTCCGGCGCTCTGCTCTGCCCGGCGGATTCTTCGCGGCCATGAAAGACAACCGGATAAGAATCGCATGTGACACGTATTGATAAATCCCGGATTCCCTGCAATGATGCGGCTGACCGCGGTGGAGGCCGCCGGTGGTCGCGTGTGACCCCGATGTGGCGGCGCGGAACGGAGGACCGGGATGGACCGTGACCGATTCGATGCACTCGCTCGTCTTCTCGGCGCAGAAGGCTCTCGCCGCACCGCGCTCGGCGCCGTGCTCGGCGCCGCCGTGGCGGTGAGCCATCTGCCAGCCGTCGCCAAGCCCAAGAAGCAGAAGAAGCGACGGCGAAAGCAGCCCCCAACGACCTGCTTCGGCACGAAGGCCTGTCGGTTCCCGAGCGACGGCCAGGATTTCGAGGACTGCACCTTCGCCGGCGAATCCCTGGGCGATTGCAACGGCTGCACCTTCCGCGGCGCTGACCTGAGCGGCGCCGACCTCAGCGAGGGCAGCTATCAGGGCGCCAGCTTCCGCGCGGCGAACCTGCGCGGCGCGAACTTCGAGGACGCGGACGTCTCGGGCGTCAGCTTTCGCTTTGCCTGTCTCGTCGACGCCACGCTGGAGGGCGCCAACACCGACGGCGCGCATTTCGGCGGCGCCATCCTGTGCAACACGACCCTGCCCGACGGCTCGGTGAGCAACAGCGGCTGCGAAAAGGCGACGGCCTGCTGCCCGGCCGACGATTCCACGGCCTGCACCAAGGACGCCGAGTGCGGCGGCACGCAGCCCTACTGCTGCGACAACGCCTGCTCGGAGTTCTGCTGCCTGGACTCCCAGTGCCCCGACGAGCAGTCCTGCGACGAGGGCGTCTGCGAGATCCCGAACCCCACATGCGCGGTCGATCCAAACGCCTGCGAGGATGGCTTCGTGGTGTGCGGGGGTACGGGCGGCGCCGACACCTGTTTCTGCTATGTCACCACAGAAGGGGTCAGTCGCTGCCTGCGAATCAATCAGGCCACCAATCCCTTCTGCGCGGGCACTCCATGCGATAGCAGCGACGACTGTGGTCCTGGACAACGGTGCGCCTCGCTCGACCAGGCCGGCGGCATCTGTTGTACGGCCAAGATTTGCGGCCCAGATTGCGCCGAGTTCGCGAACCGGTCCCGCCGGGCCGCGACGGATGTTGGCCCGCCGCGCCCGTAGCGAGGCGCTGGCTGAGACCGTCGCGCCGGAGCCGGGGCGACCAAGCGGATTGTTGCCGTAACCGTTCACAGCTGAGGTTCGGCCGGGAGGGCCCGGCACTGTCTCAAGGCGGCCAGCAGCACGCCGACACGCGCTTGCAACGCTGTCAGCGTCGCCTGCTGTGCGGCTAAGTCCGCGCCCGCAGCCGTGCTTGCCCGCGCTCCAGCTCGGCGATCTGCGCCCGTTGGCGCAGCACCAGGGTAACCAGCTCTTCGCGGCTAGCGCGGTAAAGATGCAGCGGCGCATGCATCGCGGCAGCCCAGCCGATCTCCTCGCTTCTGAAGAGATGCCTTATCTGACACGGATTGAAAAATCCGCGACGCTCTGCCATGATGCGCCCGACTGCGGTGGAGGCCGCGTGATCGCGGCGCAGATGGGAGGATTCCGATGGATCGGGAACGATTCGATGCACTGGCGCGCCTGTTGGGCTGCGCGGGGTCGCGGCGCGCTGCGCTTGGCGCGGCGGTCGCCGCCTTGGGCGGGAGCGCACTCGGGGCCGATGCCAAGAATGGCAAGAAGAAGAACAAGAAAAAGAAGAAGGCGCCCCAAACGTGTTTCGGCACGCTCCTGTGCGAGTTCCCCAGCGACGGACTCGACTTCGAGGACTGCAACCTTTCCGGGACCGAGATCGAATCCTGCGACGGCTGCACCTTCCGCCGCGCTGACCTGAGCGGGACCGACCTGAGCGAGGGGAGCTTCCAGGGCGTCAGCTTCCGCAACGCCAACCTGAGCCTGGCCGACCTGCGCGACGCCGACGTCAGCGGGGCCAGCTTCCGCGACGCCTGCCTCTCCGGGGCCAACTTCTTCGAGGCCAACACCGACGGGGCGGACTTCCGCGGCGCCATCTTCTGCGGCACGGTGCTGACCGACGGCTCGATCGACGATAGCGGCTGCGACGACGGCAACGCGTGCTGCCCGCCGGCTCAGTCCGAGTGCGGCGAACCATGCCTCAAAGAGGATGACTGCGCTGGCGGCGAAACGTGCTGTGACGGCACGTGCTGCGGCGGGCTGTTCAGCTGCGAGGAGAGCGTGCCCGGGCCGGGCGACGTCTGCGTCGACACCGGCATCGGCGGGTGCTCGGAGCCGTGCGTCAAGGACGCCGATTGCCCCACCAACTGGGCCTGCATCGACGATGGCTTCTGCGAGTTCACCCACTGCCACCCGCTATGCGGCACGGTGGATGAGATCTCGCGAAAGGCCGCTGGACGGCGGCGGGGGCACTAGCCCTCTGGCCCGGTCGCATCGCCGAGGCCCTGCTCCCGTGCTCGGGAGCGGGGCTTCCGCCTGTGATCGGCTGCGCGGCCCCGATCCCGCCGCTACGCTCTGCGCTACGTACACGAGGCAGAACCAAGGCAACGACGCGCCGCAATTCCGCGGCTTGACGATGAGAACGCGAGGCCAGGCATGGACCGTGACACGTTCGACGGCATCGCCCGTCTTCTGGGAGGCGCCACGACGCGCCGCGCGGCGCTCGGCGCGCTCCTGGCCGGGGCGGCGTTTGGCGCCGGTTTTGAGCCGGACGCCGCCGCCAATCACCGCAGGCGGCGTCGGAAAAAGCAGTCGAACCAACCTAAAGTCTGCTACGGCGCGAACGCCTGCCCGCCGCCGGCCCCGGGCAACGACTTCGACGACTGCGACTTTTCCGACACCGACATCTTCGTCGACGCCTACGTGGGCGGCTCCAGCTTCCGCCGCGCCAACTTCGCGGAGGCGATCATGGACGGCGCCAACCTGCAAGGAACCCTCTTCCGCGACGCCAACCTGCGCGGCGCCTCGATGGTCGGCGTCAACGTCAACGGCGCAAGCTTTCCCGGCGCCTGCCTGCTCGACGCGGACTTGACGGACCACTTCTTTGTCCCAGGCGAACAGCCCTTTGCCCTCTCCTTCGCGTGCAACACCAAGGTTGGTCATCTCATTATCGATCGCGATTGCGATAGGCTTCCCCCATGTTGCCGGAGGTGAGCCGTTCGCCTCGCCATACTGCGTACTGCCCGAATACCCCATGACCCTATCACCCTCGTCCCGCGAAACCCGCTTCACGATGGACACCTCGGCGATCAAGTTCGGCGCGGGAGCCACGCGCGAGGTCGGCGCCGACATGGCGCGCCTCGGCGCCCGCCGGGTCATGGTCGTCACCGATCCACGGCTGGCCGGCGGCGAGACGGTCGCCGCGGCGCTCGACGCGCTGCGCAAGGAGGGCATCGACGCCGCCCTCTACGATCAGGTCCGCGTCGAGCCGACCGACCAGACGTTCATGCAGGCCGCCGCGTTCGCCGCGGATGGCGGTTTCGACGGCTACCTCGCGGTCGGCGGCGGCAGCGTGATCGACACGGCCAAGGCCGCCAACCTCTACGCGACCTACCCGGCGCCCCTCCTGACCTACGTCAACGCGCCGATCGGCGAAGCGAAGCCGGTCCCGGGACCGCTGCGGCCGCTGATCGCCATTCCGACGACGGCCGGCACCGGCTCGGAGACGACCGGGGTGGCGATCTTCGACTACGAGGCGCTGCGCGCCAAGACCGGCATCGCCCACCGGGCGCTGCGCCCGGCGCTGGGCATCATCGACCCGGAGACGACGCGCACCATGCCGCCCATGGTAGCGGCCTGCTCCGGGTTGGACGTCCTCTCGCACGCGGTGGAATCGTTCACGGCGCTGCCATACCACGCGCGGGAGGCGCCGGTGCATCCGGGCATGCGCCCCGCCTACCAGGGCGCCAACCCGATCTCCGACATCTGGGCCGCCAATGCGATGACGATGATGGCCGGCGCCATCGCGCGCGCCGTCGATGACCCCGGCGATGACGAGGCCCGGGGCGAGATGATGCTCGCCGCCGCCTACGCCGGCATCGGCTTCGGCAACGCCGGCGTCCATCTCCCGCACGGGATGAGCTACC
>CALMZR010000157.1 GCA_937870845.1 uncultured Chloroflexota bacterium | reverse complement strand
CACCATCACGGCCATCGTGCGCCGCCACGGGCTGCTGGCTCCGGAGCCGGAGCCGCGCGACTTCGTGCGCTTCGAGCACCCGGCCCCGAACGAGTTGTGGCAGATGGACTTTATGGGCCACCGGGCACTCGATCAGGGGCGCGTCCACCCCTGGACGCTGCTCGACGACCACTCCCGCTTCGCCCTGGGATTGATGGCCTGCGCCAACGAGCAGCAAGACACCGTCACCACCCACCTGACGGCCGTCTTTCGCCGGTATGGGATGCCCCGCATCCTCCTCAGCGACAACGGCTCGCCGTGGGCCACCGCCGGCCGGGGCGGGCTGACGGCGCTGGAAGCGTGGCTGCTGCGCTTGGGGATCGCCCCCTGGCACGGGGCCTTCGCCCATCCGCAGACCCAAGGCAAGGTCGAGCGCTTTCACGGCAGCATCGCCGCCGAGGTCTTCGCCCACCGGCATCTGGCCGACCTGGCCGAAGCCCAGGTCCAGTTCGACGCCTTCCGCGCCGGCTACAACCTCGAGCGCCCGCACGAGGCGCTGGGCTACGCGGTCCCCGCCAGCCGCTACCAGCCCAGCTCTCGTCCCTTCCCAGAAATCGTTCCTCCCGTGACCTACGGCCCGGGCGAGGTCGTGCGCACCGTCTCGGTCCATGGCTTCATCCGCTGGCAGGGCCGACGACGCTTTGTCAGTCGCGGGTTGGCCGGCGAGCCCGTGGCCATTCGTCCCACCGTCGAAACCGAGACCTGGGAGGTGATCTATTGCCATCGTCAGGTCGCCACCATCGACCTCACCGACCCGGACGAGGTGTAACCTCTGTCTCCGAACATGTGTCACCCATCTCTCCGGTCTGCACACGAAGGAGGAATCTCGGCGTCACCGACACGATGTCTCATGAGAGCCAAGAAGCCTCGCTTCGCTCGCAACAACACCTCGACCCGATTTGCACCTATCCCGATACCCACAACCGATCCAATTCCCTCAACACCCGCCCAAACGCGTCCCGCTCCGCCGCCATACTATGCCTGCTCGCCATCTCCCGCGCATTGTCGAGCAGCCTCCGCCGCTCCCCCTCCGGCAAAGCCATCGCTGCCTGCGCCGCCTCCACCACCTCCTCGAACCGATACTCCGGCCGACACGCATTCACCCCCGGCAAACAAAACGACCGGTTGCCCACGCAGTCCGGACAGACGACGACCGTCCCTAGCGCCATCCCCTCGATCGCCGGCAGATAGAACCCCTCCTCCTCATTCGGCAGAAAAAGCGTCACCTGCGCCCGCCGCATCGCGCCGAAGAACGCCGCTTGATCGACGTGATCCGTCAGCACTTCAATGGCCAGATCAGGAGACGCCAGCGCCTCCGCAACCCGACGCGCCAGCACCGGCTGCTTCAGCCCCGCGATCAGCAGGTCAACCGGCCGCTCTTCGGCCTCAGTGGCAATCTCCGGGATGTCCATCCCATTCGGAATGACGACCGTCGGCCCATTGCTGCCAGCGGCGACCACCGCCTCCTCGACCTCCGGGCTGACGCAAATGCGGATCGCCTTGCGCGTCAGGTACTGCGACTGGATGCTCCACTCGTCCGCGTGCCGCACGTGCTGGATAAGATTGACAATCGGGATGTCGCCATCCAGCAGCCCGAGCCCTTCTAGCCGCTGCCAATCGCGCCCCGCCACGAACAGCACGTCCGGCGTGAACCCGTCCAGAGACCCCAGTGCCCTATCTCGCGCCCCAATCCAGGGATTGGAGTTGTCCCACGCCGAATTTGCGTCGAACAACACCCGCGCGTCGTACCCCGGCGTCGCCAGCACATGATTGAAGTAGTGCCAGACCTTCAGATGCCCCCCGTGAAAGCGGCGATATTTGCGGTGAAACAGCACAGTGCGCACGGATGCAAGTCCCTCCAGCGTCCGACCGAGCGCAGAGGCTGGAAAATCGTGTCATCCTGAGCGAAGCGAAGTATCTCGGTTCTGCCCAATCGTGGTTCCATGAACGCCGAGATGTTTCACTTCACTCAACATGACACAGCAGCACGGTCCCGGCGTCGAGTGTACGCCACCCTTCGCAACGACCCGCACCACCTGCCGTTTTTGCTACACTCTGCCATCGCCCGAGCGACAACCCGCGCGATCGCTCGCCTGCTTCGGCTCGGAAGAGCCCGCTTTGTGGCGCGGATTTCTTGATTCGTCATCGCCCCCGCATACGGCGATGACGCCAACGCTGACGAGGAGTGCGTCCGGGTGAGGATCGTTATCGCGGGGCCGCCAAAGGCCGGAAACGTCTGGCTCAAATGCATCATGGCCCACATCTACGACTTGCGTCCCTTGCTCAAGCGCGAGACGCCGCAGCGCCCCCAGTTCCACCTCTTCAAGGCCTGGGTCGAGGCCGGCAGTTTCCCCGATAACTCCATTTTCCACCAGCACTACGACTACAAGAACGAGCTCGTCGACCTCATCGACGCCGTCCCTGCCCACACTGTCACTATCATCCGCGACCCCTATGACGGCTTCGTCTCCTCCTACTTCACCATCCAGCAGCACAAGGACGACGGCCTCCGCGCCGGTCGCCGCACCGACATCATGGCCGGCAAGCCGCTCAGCGACCCCGACGTCATCGCGTACCTGCGCAACGGCGGCTTCCGCAACAACATGCGCCGCGCCCGCGAATGGATGGAGAGCGGCCGCACCCACGTCGTCCGCTACGAACGCCTCCACTCCGACCCGGTCGCCGAGCTGCGCTCCGTCACCGACGCCATCCAGCCCGTCCCCGACGAGAAGATCGCCGCCGCCGTCGAAGCCTGCAAAGCCGACAATATGCGCAAGATGGGCGGCGAGCGCTCCAGACACGTGCGCGCCGCCAAGGTCGGCGACTCGCGCGAGAAGCTGAACGAGGAGCACCTGGCCGTCTTTCGGGAAAAGTATGCCGACATGATCGAGGCGCTCGGCTACGAGGTTCGCTAAAGTACGCGGCACACGGCGCGGCGCGAAGGAGGGGCCATGCGCATCGTCATTTCGTCTCCGCCCAAGATGGGGAATAAGTGGATCAAATGCCTGCTGAGCCGGGTCTACGAACTCACGTGGATCAATGGCGACGAGTCGCCCGATACGAACATCGAGGAGTTCGCCCGCTTCGTCGCCGAAGGGCGTTTCCCCGACAACACGATCTTTCATCAGCACTGCCGGTACAAGCCGCAGCTCTGTGACGCCATCGAGGAGGTTCCCGCCCACCTCGTCACGATCGTGCGCGACCCGTATGACGCCTTCGTCTCCATGTACCACTGGATCCAGTCCCGGACCAACTACGACAGGGAGCGTGGCCGCGTTCGGCCGAAGCAGCGGCCCCGAGACGTCATGGTCGGCAAGCCCATCGACGACCCGGTGATTCTCGATTACCTCGCCGATGGCTACGGCGATCAGATCCGGCGGGGCAAGGAATGGGTCCACAGCGGCCGCGCTATCGTCGTCCGCTATGAGGACCTCCACCGCGACACGATGGCCGAGCTGAAGCGGGTCACCGACATCATCGAGCCGGTCGATCCCGCCCGCCTCGAGCAGGCCATCGAGGCGTGCAGCGTGGACAACATGCGCAAGATGAGCAAGCGCATGTCCATGCACGTGCGATCGGCCAAGGTCGGCGATTCCAAGAGCACGCTCAGCGAGCCGCACCTGAAGATTTTCCGCGAACGGTACGGGGAATTGGTCAAACAGCTCGGCTACGAAGTCCGTTAGGCGCGCAACCGTGGCATGCTTGAGCGGTTCCACCACCCGACCGTTCGTAGGGGCGCTGCTTGCTGCGCCCGTCGGCCGCAGGCCGACAACAGACGTAAAGCGATCCCGTTGTGGCCCTGCGGGCCACGGGCGATGCAGGCATCACCACTATACGCCTTTCACCGCTTCAGAACACCGTCGCGCTCCGCATGGACTGACGCGACACGCCTCCCGACGCTTGCGGTGAGAATCGTCGTCTCGGCCCCGCCAAAATCAGGCAACCACTGGATCGGCTGCCTCCTCTCCACCATCTACGGGTTGCAATGGCCGACGCCGGGCGGCCACGCCGCCACCGCCAGCCCGGAGACGCTCGCCGAGTTCGCCCACACCGGCGGCTTCCCCCACGGCAGCATGTTCCACCACCACACCCGCTTCACCGATCGCCTCTGCGACGTCATCGACGCCATCCCCGCCCACCACGTCACCATCGTCCGCGACCCCTACGACGTCTTCGTCTCGATGTACTACTGGGAGCAGGAGCGCTCTGCCCGCGGCCTCGGACGCGACCAGCCCCGCCCCCGCCACGCCATGTACGGCAGGCCGATCGATCACGAAGACGTGCTCGCCTTCCTCGCCGACGGCTTCGGCCCCCACATCCGCCGCGCCAACGGCTGGCTGCACAGCGGCCGCGCCATCCCCATCCGCTACGAAGAGCTCCACGACGACCCCGTCGCCGCCCTCTCCCGCGTCACCGACCAGATCGAACCGGTTTCGACCGATCGCATCGAGGAGGCCCTGGAGGCATGCCGCGCCGATCGCGTCCGTCAGCAGGACGACAAGATGGCGTGGCACGTCCGCTCCGCCAGGGTCGGCGACTCCCGTGCGAAACTGAGCGAAACGCATTTGCGGATCTTCCGCGAACGGCACGGCGACTTGATCCGGTCGCTCGGCTACCCCGTTCGCTAGCTCGTCGCGCCGAACCCGTGCCATACGGAGGTCCACGGGCGAATGAACGCGGTCGACATCGGCATCCTCACCGTCGTCGGCCTCTTCGCCGTCGGCGGGCTGCGGCGCGGATTCCTCCTTGGCGTCGTCGACCTGCTCGCCTTGGGGCTGGCCCTGGTCGTCGGCGCCCGCTTCGCCGGCTCCGTCGCCGAGCCGCTGTTGCGACTTGGGCTCACGGTTGACCTTGCCGCCGGGGCCGGATTCGTCATCGCCACCGTCGTCAGCCTCGCCGTCATCGGCTTCGTGGCGCGCATTCTAATTGCCCCCGTCGGCGCCGTGACCGCCGGCACGCCGCTCGGCTGGGCCAACAGCGTCCTCGGCCTCCTGCCCGGCGCCGTGCGCGGCCTCGCCTTCGCGGCCCTCGTGGTGCTGCTCCTTTCCGCCTTCCCGTCAGAGTTCGGTCTGCGCGCCCAACTCGCCTCATCGCGACTCGCCGAGCCGATCGCCAAGGCAGGCAGGCAAGCGCTCGACGCCGGGTTGGAGTGGGCCGGGATCGATCTGCAGGCCCTGGGCATGCCCTACCAGGCGCCCGGTTCCGGCACGATCGACCTCCCCTTCTCCGGCGTCACCGATCTCCAGCCCGATCCCCAGGCGGAGCAATCCCTCCTCGCCCTCATCAATCACGAGCGCACCCTGGCCGGTCTGCCGCCCCTGCAATCCGACCCGGACCTGGCCGACGTCGGCCGCCAGCACGCCCGCGAGATGTTTGCCTTGGGTTACTTCGGCTACACGTCCCCGACCACGGGGGAACCGGCGGATCGACTCGCCGCCGCCGGCCTGAGCTACGCCCTCTCCGCTGAGAACATCGCCCTGGCGCCGACCGCCGAGCAAGCGCACGAAGGCCTCATGAATAGCCCACCGCATCGGGCCAACATCCTCAATCCGGGCTTCACCCGCGTCGGCGTCGCCGTCCTCCGCAGCGCCGACCACGGCCTGATGGTGACACAGCAATTCGCCGGGGCAGGACCATAGCGTTACGGCGTCGCACACGTCGCCGGTGTGTCTGGTGTGTTCAATAAGCTGGCATACCCTTTCCTCACGGCTGGCTCATCCCCCGTCGATTGTTTACAGTGTGCGAAGCACGTGCGGCGCCTTTCTCGCTGGGGTGACCGCAAATTCCCAAAGGCTCCAGGCAGACGTGGCGCTGGCTATCACGTCGAGGGGAAGGGTCGCGCTTTTTGAATCCGACATCGATCTCGCCACTCCACGACCCGGCATCCATGCGCGAGGTATTGCAGCGGCATCTGGAGGAGACCGGCTCCCCGGACCTTCGCGTGCGCGAATGCCGCATCGCGAACACGCGCCGCCGCGACGGGTCGCGAGGCACGGTCGAGTACGAGCTGACCCTGGAGCACCGCGTCTCGGGCGCAACATGGGATCAGCGCGTCACCGGCGCCACCTTCGGCGGCGACCGCACCCGCCGCGCCTGGGCATCGTTGCGGCAGGCGGACGCGCCCGCCGACGGCAACGGCCCGGCGCCAGGCTTCCCGCCGTTCGCCTACCTCCCTGAGCTCGACCTCCTGCTGCAAGCCTTCCCGCACGACTACCGCCTCCCGGCCCTCGCCGAGTTGATGGCCGGGCCGCCGGCGGATATCACCCCCACGCTCTTGGCCGTATTCGGCGACGGAGCCTGGGAGCTGGCGGAATGGCGTGCCGAGCCCATCCAATACCGGGTCGACATGCGCGCCATTCTCCGCCTCACCGTCAGAGCGCGAAATTGCGAAGGCGCCTCGGCCCAGCGCCAGCTCTACGCCAAGATCTACCGCGATGCCGACGATTGCCGCCGTGCCTTCACGGTCCAGCGCGCCGTTTCCGAACGCGCCGCCGAAGCGGCCGCGTCCCTCGTCGCCGCCCGCGCCATCGCCCTCCTCGACGGGCGACGGACGATGGTCACGGAAGCGCTTCCCGGAACGTCGCTGTCGAAGATCGTTCGCCGCGGCGACGCGGTCGCTCCCCCCGTCCGCGCGGCCGCCCGGGCCATCGCCCAGTTTCACCAACTCGACATCGCCGTCCCTCCCCGCTCCATCGCGGACGAGACCGCCCGCCTCCGCGAGGCGGAGGTGTTTCTCGCCGGGGAACGACCAGACTTGGCCGCCCAGGTTTCGACGATCGTTGAGGCCGTCGCCGCCGGTCTCGCCGATGCCCCGATGGGCCTGATCCATGGCGACCTGAAGCCTGACCACGTCCTCATCGATGGCGATCGCGTGGCCCTCATCGACTTCGACCTCGCCGCCGCCGCCGATCCGGTCGCCGACGTGGCCCACCTCGTCGCCTTCCTGGGCAAACCGCAAGAGCGCGCCCGGCATCGCAGCCACGAGCCAGTCGACGCCGCCGCGATCTTCGTAGAGGAGTACTTTGCGCACGCGCCACCGTCGTGGCGGCAGCGCCTGCCGCTCTATCACGCCATGACCGCCATCCACAAGGCCGTCGGGCTTCGCCGTCGACGCGGCGTTGAAGGCGAAGGCCGGCTCGAAGACGTCCTGCGCGAAGCTCAGGCGCTTCTGGGGGGGGATGCCCACACGTCGGTTCCCACGTTCAAGCGCCGCATGATGAGAACCGCGGCACGGGCGCGCTGATGCGGACCACTCCCGTCGGCGGCGCCCGGCTTCATCCGAGCGAATGAGGGTCACAACGCATGGTCGGCTCGTCTGACCGCGGCGCGGCGCGAGCCATCGCGGGCGCCCGGCAATTGCATCCTGGTGATTTCCACTTCCACGGCTTCGGGGAGCTACGCCGCGACGAGCTGCGCAAACTCCTCCGCCTCGGCATCCGCTCCGGCGAGCCGGAGGTCTCCGTCGTCGACGACGCGGTCTTTATCCCGAGCACCACGGCAACCGGCAACGGCCAGCCGAAGTACGCCGGCGGCATGGTCCGGCCGGACGGTCGCCCGATCGATGCGGCCTCGATGCAGCGCAAGGGCGGCAAGCGATTCGGCGGCATCGCCGAACCAATTTCGGCGGACCCGGTGCAAGAGATCGACGAGGACGTCGTCTACCTCGGCCTGCTCTTCAACCACTACGGCCGGGTCCTCCTGGAATCGCTGGCGCGCGTCTGGTATCTCGACCGCATCGACCCTGCCGTCAAGGTCGTCTTCAACACCGCCAACGCTGCCCAGGCCGGGCTCGCGCCCTGGCTGCCCGAAATCCTCTCGCTCTTTGGCATCCCCCCGCAGCGCGTCCTGACCTTGGACGTCCCGACCCGGCTAAGGCGGGCCATCGTCCCGGAGCCGCTCTTCGAGCAGTTCTACTCGGCGCACCAGGAGATGGCGCGGCCGTTCCGCGACGCGGCCGAGCGCGTCGCCGGGGACGTCGCCCCCTCCGGGCAGCCGCTCTACCTCAGCCGCCGCCGCCTCTCCAGCCGTCAACGTCCGGTGATCGGCGAGGCCGAGCTGGAAGACCTGTTGCGGCAGAACGGCTTCCGCATCCTCTACCCCGAAACCATGAGCATCGTCGATCAGGTTCGCGCCATCAACGGCCACGCCGACATCGTCTCTCCCCTGGGCAGCGCGGCGCACACCATCCTCTTCGCCCGGCAGCGTCCGCGAGTGCACGTGCTGGCCAGCCGCGACGACATCCCCGCCAACTACTTCCTCTGCTCGGCCCTCGCCGACGCGCCAACGACGTTCGTCAACTGCCTGGGAGGGGGCAGCCGCGTCACCGCCAACGACGAACGCATCAATCGCCGCGCGGAATCGTTCGAAAACGAAGACAAACGGCGCCCGGTCGACCTGGACGCCGGCCCGCAGTCGATGCCGCAACTCCTCGACGTCCCGGTCGCCGTCGATTACCTGGCGGAGCGGGGACTCCTACGACGTCCGATCGCTCACCGTGATGAAGCATCGGACACCGCGCTTCGGGAGCAATTCGACGAAGCGTGGCTGTATGCCCGCGTGCGCAAGGCATCGACCAAATCGACGCTCCCGGAAGCGGTCGCAGCCGAGGCGACCGATCGCGCCCAAACGTCTTGGCCGCTGAGCTTGATGCTGGCCCGCTATTACGCCCGGGCAAAGGACGCCGCGCGCACGGACCTCATGGCCAACCAATTCGCGGCGCTCGCCGAGGCCGAAGCCAACGCCGAGCGGCTCGCCTACTATCGGGGCGACGTCGGCGGTCTCATAGGCAGGATCGCGCGCATGTGCCGGCCGGCGACCGTCGATCGTCTGAATGCCGTCGTCGCGGCCCGGTTCCCGGTCGGTTCCGGCGATGCCAACGGGCCAGAACCATTGGACTGAGACTCGGCTCCAACGCCGCGGCCCGCTCTTTGCTACAGTCCCGCAAGGTCCGTTCGACGGCCTCACCAGTCGGCGAAATCGCGTTGGTCGAAGCGTACGGAGGAGCGCGTGGACATCATCCTGCCCGTCGCCGGGTTCGGCACCCGCCTGCGGCCGCAGACCTGGACCAAACCCAAACCGCTCGTCAGCGTCGCCGGCAAGCCGATGCTCGAGCACGTCCTCGACCGCATCCTTCCCCTCCAACCGGAGAAAGTCATCTTCATCACCGGCTTCCTCGGCAACCAGATCGAAGAATGGGCCAACAAGCACCTCGACATCCCCGTCGCCTTCGTCGAGCAGCCGGAAATGCGCGGCCAGACCGACGCCATCCTCCGCACCCGCGGCCTCGTCGACGGCGACGCCTTGATCCTCTTCCCCGACATGCTCTTCGAGGCCGATTTCTCCAGGCTGCGCGACGTCGACGCCGACGTTGTCATGTTCACCAAGGAGGTCGAGGATCCCTCGGCGCTGGGCATCGCCGTCGTCGAAGAGGGCCGCATCGTCCGCCTGGTCGAAAAGCCGCGGGAGCCCATCTCCAACCTCGCCGTCATCGGCATCTACTACATCCGCTCCATGTCCGATCTCTACGCCGCCATCGAAGAGCAGATGCGCCGCGGCCTCTCCCTCAAGAACGAGTACTTCATCGCCGACGCCATCCAGCTCATGATCGACGGCGGGGCGAAAGTCATCTCCATGCCCGTCGCGGAGTGGGAGGACTGCGGAAACGCCGCCACGCTCCTGAGCACCAACCGCTTCCTCCTCAACCGCGGCGGCGCCAACTCCCGAACACTGGAGGGCTCTGTCATCGTCCAGCCTTCGTTCGTCGCCGCCGACGCTGACATCGAAAACTCGGTCGTCGGCCCCTTCGCCAGCGTCGGCCCCGGCGCCGTCGTGCGCGGCAGCATCGTGCGCGACAGCATCGTCGAGGAGCGCGCCGCCATCAGCGACGCCCTCGTCGACGGCTCCATCGTTGGCCGCCGCGCCCAGGTCAGCGGCCTCGCCCGCCACGCCAACATCGGCGACGACGCGGTCGTCGCCTCGTGACGGCAAACCCATCCGGCCAGTGGATCGAGCTGGCCGTCTCCTGCGACCCCGAGGCGGTCGAGCCGATCGCCGCGCTCTTCGCCCGCCACGGCTTCAATCAGGGCGTCGCCATCGAGGAGCCGTTCACCCAGGATCCCGACGGCGACAACTTCGCCGTCGATCCCACCGGCCCCGTCACCGTTCGCACCTCCCTCCGCGCCGCCGCCACCGCCCCCTCCACGCTGGAGGTGATCCGGCAATCGCTCTGGCATCTGGGCCGCCTCCGCCCGATCGGCGATCTCGTCGTCACCGAACTGGCCGAAGAGGACTGGGCCAACGCCTGGAAAGCGCACTACAGCGTCCACCGCGTCGGCCGCCGCGTCCTGGTCAAAGCCCCCTGGCACGACTACGAACCCAAGCCGGACGAGGTCGTGATCGAGCTCGACCCCGGCATGGCCTTCGGCACCGGCCTCCACCCCTCCACCCAGCTCTCCATGATCGCCATCGAAGACGAGCTGCGCCCCGGAGACCGCGTCCTCGACGTCGGCATCGGCTCCGGCATCCTCGCCACCGCCGCCGCCCTTCTCGGCGCCGCCGCCGTTGACGGCGTCGACGTCGAACCGGTCGCCGTGCGCTCCGCCCGCGGCAACGCCGCGCGCAACGGCGTCGCCTCCATCGTCCGCGTCGCAGAAGGCAGCATCGGCGAAGGCCAACCCTTCCAGGGGCAATACGACCTCGTCGTCGCCAACATCATCGCCCGCATCCTGATCGACCTTGCCCCCGCCCTGACCGAGGCCGTCCGCCCCGGCGGCGCCCTCATCCTCGCCGGCATCATCGACGTCAAGGAGCAACCTGTCCGCGACGCCTTCGCTGCTCTTGGCCTGTCCCTGGCGCGGCGCGAAGAGCGAGACGATTGGGTTGCCCTCGTCATGCGCAAGCCCGACGTGGATCAAACGCCGAGTGAGCGGCCTCTATACTCACGGAGTTGACGTCTCGTCGAGAGGCGCTTGCCAGCCGCGTGCCTTTCTGACGAACGAGCCGCGTGTCATTCCGACGAAGGAGGAGTCTCGGCGTTCAGGACCGACCCGTTCGCTGAGCCATGAGAGGATTCCTGGGAGTCCTCAATGCGCTCGGAATGACACCTTTCGGGCACAGCTGCCTCAGATCGTAGAATGCAATGAAAGAAACCCCGCGATCCAGTCCCGAATCGGCGCCCAGCCCGGCGCTCCCCGAGACGCCCCACGAGCTCCCCTTCGACCGGGGCCGCATCGACGCGCTCGTCGACCGCGCCCGCTCCGGTGAGCGAGCCGACCTCCTTGAAGCCATCCTCGACGCCGTCGACTGGTCAACCTTCGGCACGGCCGAGGGCGAGCCGCTCGACGATGCCGCCAGGGACGAGCTGCTCGCGTACTACCGGCAGAAATGGTCCGATGTCGGCCCGCTTTACCTGGCCGAGCTCCTCTCGACCGAGTTCATGACCGAGCAGCGCGCCCGCGGCGACGTCGTCTTCTCGGAGCGCCTGCTGGAGCTTGGCCGCGCCGAGCCGGACCTCTGGCAGGAAATTCGCCAGTTTTTCCGCCGCAAGGAGATGGTTACCGCCCTGCTCGCCGCAGCCCACGAACCGGGGGCTGGCGCCGACCGTGCATCGCCCGCCGACGACGAAGACGAGGAGGACTTGTGGGAATGACGCCAATCTGTGTTGTCGGCGGCGGAGGCTACGTCGGTCTCGGCTACGCCGTCGCCCTCGCCGAGCTGGGGCATAGCGTCGTTGGGCTCGACATCGACGCCGCGCGCGTCGAACGCCTCAACCACGGCGAAAGCCCGATCTTCGAAGCCGGCCTGCCGGAGATGCTGCGGCGCAATCTCGACGCCGGCCGTCTCCGCTTCACCACCGACTACGCCGAGGCGGTCCCGGGCAGCGATGTCGTCTTCCTCTGCACCGGAACCCCCTCCCTCTCCGACGGCGAAGCCGACCTGCGCCAGGTGCGCGCCGCCGCTGCCTCCATCGGCGCCCACCTCCAACCCGGAACCTGGACCGTCGTCGTCAACAAGAGCACCATGCCCGTCGGCACGGCCGAGCTCGTCGCCGCCATCGTCGCCGAGCACGCCCCGGCCGGGGCCGAGTTTGCCGTCGTCAGCAACCCGGAGTTCTTGCGCGAGGGCCGCGTCCTGCACGACATTCTTCACCCCGACCGCGTCGTGCTCGGCGCCGATGACGACAAAGCCATCGCGGCCGTGAGCGATCTCTACGAGCCACTCGGCGCGCCGATTCTCAAAACCGATCACCGCTCCGCAGAGCTGATCAAGTACGCCGCCAACGCCTTCCTGGCCACCAAAATCTCGTTCATCAACGACATCGCCCGCCTGTGCGAGCGCATGGGCGCCGACGTCACCGTCGTCGCCGCGGGCATCGGCGCCGACGAGCGGATCGGCCCCCGCTTCCTCCACGCCGGCATCGGCTTTGGCGGTTCCTGCTTCCCCAAAGATGTCGGAGCCCTGACCCGCATGGCCGAAGGCGCCGGCCTTCACCCTGGTCTGCTGCGCGCGGTGTTGGAGATCAACCGCGACGCCGGCCGTCGCTTCGTCGCCCGTGCCGACGAGCTCCTCGGCGGCCTCGACGGCTGCCAGATCGGCGTCTGGGGTCTCGCCTTCAAAGAAGGCACCGACGACCTGCGCGACTCTCCCGCCGTCTCCGTCATCGAGATGCTGATCGAGCGCGGCGCGTCGGTTCGCGCCCACGACCCGGCGGCCCTCGCAAACGCCGCGTCCAGGCTCCCGGACATCACCCTCTGCGACGACCCCTATGCCGTCGCCAACGGCGCGGACGCCATCGCCCTCTGCACCCCCTGGCCGGAGTACAAGGAGATCGACCTCGCCCGCCTCAAGAGCGCCATGCGCGGCGACCTGCTCCTCGACGGCAGGAACATGCTCGATCCCGCCCGCGTCGAAGCCGCCGGACTTCGGTATGAAGGCATCGGCCGCGGCTCGCGAAAGCCGTCGCTGGCTGCCGGCGCGCCCTCGAACCAGGCGCCAACGCGCGCCCAACCCGCGTAGTCGCATCGGCCGCCGACGCTACGACACGCCGGCCAGTTCCCGCGTCCGCGCGCCGTCGAGACGCAGGGCGGCGATGTTCGCCATCGCCTGGGCGAGGTCCAACTCGCCTTGGTTGAGGCGAAACGGCTCGCCGTTCTTGTCGGCCAGAATGCTCCCGATAAATTCGTCGCCGCGCCGAATCGGCACGATCAGTAGCGAGCTCACGTTGACCAGATCGGCCGGCACATGACGACCGCTCAAATCTTCCACGACCGCCTTCGCCGGTTGGAACAGACCGAGCGAAAACGGCGCATCGTCGGCGGACGTTTCTTCCGGCAGCCCCGTCAACGGCGGCCCGTACGTGGCGACGCGCACCGCCCGCCCGCGCCGCTCGTCGACGATCCGAATCCCGACCCGGCGCAGCCCGAGGGTTCCCGCCAGCCGCTCGGCGACCAGGCCGTAGAACTCCTCGCGCGGCATATCGTCCGCGGCCGCAAAAAGCGCCTCGTAAATCGAGGCCAACCGGCTGGCCAGCTCCACCCGCTCGGCCGACGCCAGGTCGAGCAGCGCCGGTGTTGCCTCCGGGTTCGGTTCCCGCCGCCGGTACTTGCGCGGCGCGCGCTCCCGCATCGGCCGCCATTCGCGCAGATCTTCGGACGTGATCAGCGCCATCCGTCCCAGCCGCGTCGCGGGCAGCTTGCCCCGTCGCACCGCGCGCGATACGGTGTGATACGAGACCCCCTTCAGCCGCGCGGCCTCCGCCATGGTGTAGACGTCGCCGCTGCCAGTCATTTCGTTCACTGCGGACTCCTCCTCCACTCGCCCCGGGTCGGACACGGGGCCGCAATTGCTCGTGGGGTGCGCCGAGCAGTGGCGACTTCCATACATGGCGCAAACCAATGGTACACCCTGCACAAACGTGCAACGATTCCGAGTTGACCCGATTCCGCTTTATACATACATGGCATCGCCCCGAAAATCTCGCAATCCGCGCGAGAACGCCGATCCGTCCTTCTCCACGTTCTCAACGCTCGTTGCATCGCTCCTCACCGGGCGTCCACCAACTCGTTGCGCCACACCCACCGCATTGACCGCAATTACCGTGCCGACTAGGATGCTCCGGGTCTGCACCACCCGGCGAATGAGGAGGCGAGATGCCAAAATTCGCGGCCAATCTGTCGATGCTCTTCACCGAGCGCCCATTTCTGGAACGCTTCAGCGCGGCAAAGGAGGCCGGTTTCGCCGCCGTCGAGTTCCTCTTTCCCTACGAGTTCGACACCGCCGCCATCGCGCGCGAGCTGCGTCGTCACGATCTCGAGCAGGTCCTCTTCAACCTCCCTGCCGGAGACTTTGCCGCGGGCGATCGCGGCATGGCCAACGACCCCTCCCGCGTCGAGGAGTTCCGCGCCGGCGTCGCCAACGCCGTCCGGATCGCCCAGGAGCTCGGCGCCGGCCGCCTCAACTGCCTCGTCGGCCTCCGATTGCCCGACGTGCCGGAAGATATGCAATTTGCCGCCCTGATCGACAACCTGCGCTACGCCGCGGACGCCGCCGCCGCCGCCGGCATCCGGCAAGTGGTCGAACCGCTCAACGTCTACGACGCCCCCGGCTTCTTCCTCCCCACGCCGGAGGCCGGCTTCGCCCTGATCGAACGGGTGAACCACCCCAACTGCTTGCTCCAGTACGACGTCTACCACGCCCAACGCATGAGCGGGAACCTGGCCGCGACGATCGCCGCCCGCATCGCCCAGATCGGCCACGTCCAGATCGCCGACAGCCCCGACCGCCACGAGCCCGGCACAGGAGAGATCAACTACCCCTTCGTGCTGCAAGCCTTGGACGACGCGGGGTACGATGGCTGGGTGAGTCTCGAGTACCGCCCGCGCGAATCGACCGCATCATCACTGCGCTGGCTGACCGAGATGGGCTACTGGCCCGCGTCCGATGCCTGAAGGGGAGGGGAACATGGCCGATTTCGAGGGAGCGCCGATCGGGTTCATCGGGTTGGGCATCATGGGCAAGCCCATGGCCCGCAACCTGGCCAACGCCGGCTACGACCTGGTGATCTCCAACCGCAGCCGCGACGATGTCGACACGCTCCTTGCCGAAGGCGACCACTTCCGCGCCGCCGCCAACCCACGCGAGGTCGCCGAGCAAACGAAGGCCGTCATCACCATGCTCCCCGATTCGCCCGACGTGCGCGATGTCGTCTTCGGCGAGCACGGCCTCCTCTCCGCCATGGGCCCCGGCCACCTCTTCATCGACATGAGCACCATCGCCCCCGCGGCCTCCATCGAGGTCAACGACGCCCTGACCGCGCGCGGCGCCCGCGCCCTCGACGCCCCCGTCAGCGGCGGCGAAACCGGCGCCGTCAATGCCGCCCTCAGCATCATGGCCGGCGGCGGCGCCGCCGACTTCGCGCGCGCCAGACCGCTCTTCGAGGCGATGGGCAAGACCATCGTCCACGTCGGCGGCCCCGGCGCCGGCCAGATCGTCAAGGCCTGCAACCAGATGGTCGTCGCCATCAACTACGCCGCGGTCAGCGAAGCCCTCGTCCTCGGGGCCAAGGCCGGCGTCGACCCGGAGAAGATCGTCCAGGTCCTCTCCGGCGGCCTCGCCGCCAGCCGCGTCATGGAGCTGAAGGGCGCCAACATGATCGCCCACAACTTCCAGCCCGGCTTCCGCATCGACCTCCACCGCAAGGACCTCGGCATCGCCCTCGCCACCGCCAGCGCCAACGGCGTCCCCGTCCCCGCCGCCGCCCTCGTCGCCCAGCTCTTCGAAGCCCTCGCCGCCGCCGGCAGCGGCGACCTCGACCACAGCGCCCTCGTCACCGCCTACGAAAACCTCGCCCATTTCCAGCTTGGAGGCGCCGGCTAGTACGCCTCGCGCGCCCTCGCCCGCCGGACGGGTTCGCCGCGAACTTCCCGAACTTCCCGAACTTCCCGGGAGGCGGGGGCCTTCGCGCTGGAACCGCCGCGCAAACTCAAGCAGCGCCCCGTTCCTGCATCTGGGATGCCTCGGTGACGCTGGAGCAGGCCTGTATCGAGATCGGCCACGCGCACCGTGCCGAGTGCAAGCGAAGAATCTCGGGCACGGTTTCGACGGAGCCGCCAACCGTGCTGCGTCGCTATGAAGCGTCCGCGACCGTGGCGCGTCCGGCTCTGTCCGGACTTGCGGCGCCAAAGACGCCATCCGTGGCAAACTCGTGGCAGAAAGGCATTGCGGCGCCTGTTCGGTCCCGACCTCGACGCCCCAGGCGCAACACGGACGCGGAGATCAGCATGACCATCCAGGGCGCCTCACGCCCAGGCGCGCCCCTCTACGACGACGCCCCCCGAACCTACGACGCGCTCCTCCTCCTCTCCTTCGGCGGCCCCGAGGGCATGGCCGAGGTGATGCCCTTCCTCGAAAACGTCACCCGTGGCCGCAATATCCCACGGGCGCGCCTCGAAGAAGTCGCCGAGCACTACCACCACTTCGGCGGCGTCAGTCCCATCAACCAGCAGAACCACGCCCTCATCGCCGCCCTTGAGCAAGAGTTCACCGCGCACGGCATCGCCTTGCCCATCTATTTCGGCAACCGCAACTGGCATCCCCTGCTCGAAGACACCATTGCCCAGATGCGCGCCGACGGCATCCGCAGCGTCCTCGTCTTCGTCACCTCCGCCTACAGCTCGTACTCCGGCTGCCGCCAGTACCGCGAAGACGTGATGCGCGCCCTCGACGCCCTCGGCGACTCGGACATGCGCTTCGACAAGATCCGCATCTTCTACAACCACCCGGGCTTCATCGAGCCTATGGCGAAGAGGCTGCGCGACGCCCTCGCCTCTATCCCGCCCGATCGCCGCGACAGCGCCGAGGTCGTCTTCACCGCCCACAGCATCCCCGTCTCCATGGCCCGCGGCTGCGCCTACGAGCGCCAGTTGCGCGAAGCCAGCCGCCTCGTGGCCGATCTCGCGGGCGCAAAGCCCTGGCGCCTCGCTTGGCAGAGCCGCAGCGGCCCGCCCCAGGTCCCGTGGCTCGAGCCGGACATCCTCGACGAGCTGGATCGGCTGCACGCATCCGGCATACGCGACGTGGTCGTCGTCCCCATCGGCTTCATCTCCGACCACCTCGAAGTGCTGTACGATCTCGACGTGGAAGCTCACCAACGCGCCCAGGAGCTCGGCGTGTCAATGATCCGCGTCCCTTCCATCGGAACCGACCCGGCGTTTGTCGCCATGATCCGCGAGCTCATCGAGGAGCGCCTGACCGAGACCCCCGAGCGCCGCTTCCTGGGCGTCCTCGGTCCCAGCCACGACGTCTGTCCCATCAACTGCTGCCAACTCGGCGAGCGCCGTCCGGCGCCTCCCGTCCTGGAGCCGGTCACCGCGTAGCGTTCGGAGCCAACGAACGGGAGCGCCTGTGGACACCCCTTTGCCGGTCACGCACGCGGACGCCGTCGTCATCGGCGCCGGCGCCTTCGGTTTGAGCGTCGGCTACCAACTCGCCGCCCTCGGCGCCGGCCGCGTCGTCGTCCTCGACCGCTTCGCGCCGGGCTCCCAGACCTCGCCCCGCGCCGCCGGCCTCTACAAGCTCGTCCAGGCCGACGAAACCCTCACCCGCCTGGCCCGCTCCAGCATCGACATCATCCGCGGCTTCGGCGACGAAACGGGCGTACCCCTCCCCTACGTCCAGTCCGGCAGCCTCCTCGCCGCGCGCACCGAGGCCCACGCCGCCATCGTCGACGAAGAAGCCGAAGCTGCCGCCGCCTGGGGCATCGAGCTCGAAAAGATCGACGCGGACCAGCTTCACCGCCTGGCCCCCTACCTCACCGGCCGCGACATCCGCACGGCCTGGTTCGTCCCGGACGACATCTACATCGAGGAGCCGCGTTCGCTCCTCGACGCCTACATCACCGCCATCGAAAACCTCGGCTCCCAGGTCATCGGCAATGCCGCCGTCAACGGCATCACCGTCGACAACGGCGAGATTTCGGGTGTCTCGACCGCCCGCGGCGACGTCGCGACCCCGCTCGTGGTCGACGCCGCCGGCGCCTGGGCCCGCGCCGTCGGTTCCCTGGCCGGCGTCGAAGTGCCGATCGCCCCCGTGCGCCACCAGTTGCTCATCACCCGGCCCATCGCCGGCATGGTCCCCACCGAGCCGATCGCCCGCATCGTCGACGCCTCTGCCTACCTCCGCCCGGCTCGCGGCGGCCTCATGATGGGCGGCATGGAGAGCGACCCCCTCGCCATCGACCCCCGCACCGACTCGAGCTTCACCATCGCCGATACGCCGCTCGACATGGCTGTCCTCGACGCTTTCACCGACGCCCTCGGCCCCCTCGTCCCGGCCCTGGCCGATACCCCCGTCGCCGAGCACCGCGGCGGCCTCTTCACCATGACCCCGGACGCCCGCTTCCTGGCCGGCCCCGTCCCCGGCGTGCGCGGCCTCTGGACCGCCACCGGCTGCAACGGCAGCGGCTTCTCCATTTCCGCCGGCATCGGCCGCGCCCTCGCCGAATGGATCCTCGGCGGCGAACCGCCCCTGGACATGTCCACCCTCTCCCCCGGCCGCTTCGGCCCCGGCCCCTACCCCGACGACGAGCTCACCGCCGCCGGCCTCTACCGCTACGCCAACTACTACACCCCGCAACCGGTCGGATAGAGCGCCACGCACGGTGGGTGTCATTCCGAGCGCAGCGAGGAATCTCGGCGCCGCCGACATCGGGTCCCATTCACGCCGATACCCTGCCTCAGGACGCGACCGGAACACGCGAATCTCGGGTATCCTGCACGGCAACCGCACATCGTGTCATTCTGAGCCCGAAGGGCGAAGAATCTCGGCGCCAGTGAACGAGCGCGCCATTGGACCGAGATGCTTCGCTCCGCTCAGCATGACACCGGTGTTTCGCGGTCGTGTCGAAAAGGCCCAGAGGCGCCATGTGCGCCGCGGCGGCAAACGCGGGGAGTGCAACAATGACTTCAGAGCGTTTCCTGGTCACGGGAGCGCTGGGCTGCATCGGCTCCTGGGCCGTCAAGCGGCTGGTCGACGACGGCGTCCCGGTGACGACCTACGACCTGCCCGGCGAACCCTACCGCATGCGCCTCATCATGGACGATTCAGCCATCGCCAAGGTCGACTTCGTCGAAGGCGACATCACCGACGAAACCTGCTTCGAACAAGTCGTCCGCGACAAGCAGATCACCCACATCCTGCACTTGGCGGCGCTGCAAGTCCCCTTCGTCCGCGCCAATCCCATCCTCGGCGCCCGCGTCAACGTCGTCGGCACGGCCATCGTCTTCGAGACCGCCCGTAAGCTCGCCGACCAGATCGCCGGCCTCGTCTACGCCTCCTCCGTCGCCGTCTACGGCTCCGCGGACCAGTACCCTCCCGGTCCCCTCGCCGACGACGCCCCCCTTGCCCCCGTCACCCTTTACGGCGTCACCAAGCAGGCCAACGAAGGCTGGGCCGCCATCTACTGGCAGGACTACCAGATCCCCAGCGTCGGCCTCCGCCCCTTCTTCGTCTACGGCCCAGGCCGCGATCAGGGCGTCAGCTCCACCCCGACCAAGGGCATGGCCGCCGCCGCCGTCGGCCGCCCCTACCACATCTCCTTCGGCGGCTCCGACACCTACCACCACGCCGACGACGTGGCCAAGGTCTTCATCGCCGCCGCCCGCACGATGCCTCAGGGCGCCCCGGTCTACAACCTCGGCGGCACAGTCGCCTCCGTCGCCGACGTCGTCGCCGCCATCGAGAAAGCCGCGCCGGAGAGCGCGGGAACCATCACGTTCGCCCCCGAGCCCCTCTTCACCCCCGACGGCGTCGAAGGGAAAGCAATCGAGTCACTGCTCGGCCCCATGGTCTGGCGCCCACTCGAGCAGGGCGTCAGAGACACCATCGACACCTTCCGCGCCGCGGACCGCGCCGGGCGCCTCGACGCCGACCGCGCGATCAACTGAGCGACGGGGGCCCACCGTGCTGAGGAGCTTCTTCGCCGCCAGCCGCTTCGTCATCGTGCTCGCCGTCGTCGGCGCGTTCCTCGGCTCCGTCATCCTCCTCGGCGTCGCCACTATCACCCTCGTCAACATCGGCTGGCACGAGATCGACAGCATCCGCGCCGAAGGCAGGACCTATCTCACCGGCGCCCGGCTCGATCAGCTCGGCGTCGAGCTGATCGAAATCATCGACATCATCCTGCTCGGCACCGTCCTCTACATCGTCGCCCTCGGTCTCTACCAGCTCTTCATCGACCACAACCTCCCCTTGCCGCCCTGGCTCAAAGTCGGCAACCTCACCGATCTCAAGCGCGACCTCATCGGCGTCGTCGTCGTCCTCCT
>CALMZR010000156.1 GCA_937870845.1 uncultured Chloroflexota bacterium | reverse complement strand
CGCAGGACACCCTGGCCTGGGCCGCCGACGCCCTCTTCGCCGGCACGCCGGAGGAGGCCGTCGCCTTCTACCGCGCCCTGGCCGCGCTCGGCTTCCAGTACTTCATCACCAACCCCCTCGGCGGGGACGAGGAGACGGTCGAGCTCCTCGGCGCGGCGGTGGCGCCCGCCTTCTCCTGAGATCGCCGGCAGACCGAGGCGCCTCGCCGCTCCTCCCGCCTGGAGGTGGACCGGGGCGAGGCGCCTCGCCGCGAATCGCGCTGCCTCAGCTCCGTGCTCCGCTCAGTCCGAGCGGATGCATTCGCTGGGCTCAGACGAGACAAGAGCGAAGCAAAAGACTCCCGGGCAGCACCGACCGGAGAAGCACTCGGGCGGTTGACCGTGACGTTGCTGATGCCCAGGATGGCAGCCAGCTCGACCTGGGACAGGCCCAGCCCCCGCCGCGACCCCTTGATCCGCGCGCCCGAGAAGGAGGCGCCCATCGCCGTCTCCCCACGCGCGCCGCGCAGCAGACCCAGAGACCGGACGAAGCATTCAACCAAGCGGCGACTTCCGCTGAGTATCGTATGCCGTGCCGGCGAGACGCGCGGTCACGCACGTTCCCCAACCGATACCCGAAAGTGCCTGCCGCCCCTGCGGCACGCTCTCGCGCGACGAGGAGTTCCCATGGCCCAATCGCCATCGAAGCAGCCGTTCGACATCGGCGTCGCCCTCGACCGCATCGCGGAGGCCGTGCAGCCGTACCCCAAGGCGGCCATGTTCGAGCTGGCCGAGCGCGGGTTCGCCTCGCCGTTTCAGCAGCTCGTGGCCTGCGTCATCTCCGTCCGCACCCGCGACGAGGAGAGCCTGCCCCTCAGCATCCGCCTCTTCGATGCCGCGCCGACCGCGGAAGCTATCGCCGCCCTGACGCCAGACCAGATCGACGCCCTCATCACCCCCTCGACCTTTCACGAGCGCAAGGCGCGCCAGATCCACGCCATCGCCCAGCGCGCCGTCGCCGAATTCGGCGGCGCACTCCCCTGCGACGCCGAGGTCATGCGCTCATTCGCCGGCGTCGGCCCGAAGTGCGCCCACCTGGCCCTCGGCGTCGCCTGCGGCGAGGCGGTCATCAGCGTCGACATCCACGTTCACCGCGTCACGAACCGCTGGGGCTACGTCCGGACCACGACCCCGGAGCAGACGATGCTGGCGCTGGAGGAGACGCTGCCGCAACCCTACTGGATCCGCATCAACGAGTTGCTCGTCCCTTTCGGCAAGCACGTCTGCACCGGCGTGCGCCCCAAATGCTCGACCTGCCCGGTGCTGGCGATGTGCCGGCAGGTGGGGGTCACAAGTCACCGCTAAAGCATGAACGAGGAAGCGATCATCCGTTCGCTTCTGGCATCATCCGTGATCCGCCGCCTCCCCGGAAGTTCGGGAAGTTCGGGAAGTTCGGGAAGTTCGCGGCCGCCCCAACGTGGGGACCACAGCGCCCGTGCCCAAACGAGCTGTTCGGAGGCGCCCTCGAACTTGGCGCTCAGCCAACATCGTGTCGTTCCGAGCCAACAGCCGAAGAATCTCGGCGCCAGGGAACAGTGGTCTCATTGGGCCGGGATGCTTCGCTTGGCTCCACACGACACGAAGATTGCATCCCACAGCAACGATTGCACATCTGCGCAAAACGCTATTTCAATCCCTTCTTCATGCTGTTATGATCCGAACGCCGGTTCCCGATCGACATGCCCCGAGTCCCGATCCAGTCTCGCCAGACGCGATTCGGTTCGGCCATCGCCTGGCGCGCCAGGGAGGAACGAGGTGGACGGCTCCCGATTCGACGCGATCGTCGGCAACGCCGCCAGGCTAACGAGGCGGGCCGCGCTGGGGTCGCTGCTCACGGCGTTCGCGGCGGCGCGCTCGTCCAGCGCGCAGGTGCAGACCGAGTTGTGCCTACCCAACGGGCAGCGCTGCGGCAAGAAAGCGGGCGGCCGCGGGCGGTCCTGCCGCAAGTGCTGCTCGAAACACGCGCCCAAGGAGAACGGCGCCCGGCACTGCGCCTGCGTCCCCTTCGGCGGAAAATGCGGCAACAGCGGGCACTGCTGCGAGGGAGACTGCATCCGCGGCAAGTGCGGCTGCCGCGACGACGGCGAATCGTGCGCCAACGACGCCGAGTGCTGCTTCTCCGGCTGCAACGACGGCATCTGCCAGTGCCTTGATGACGGCGCCACCTGCGACGACTCCATCGACTGCTGCTTCAGCAACTGCGTGCAGGGCGTCTGCCAGTGCCTGGATGATGGCGAAGCCTGCACGGACGACTTCGACTGCTGCGAGTCCGACTGCGTGCAGGGTCTCTGCCAATGCCTCGCCGATGGCAAGGCCTGCGCAGACGACTTCGAGTGCTGCGATCTCGCTTGCGCCAACGGCGTCTGCGGGTGTCTCCCTGGCGGAGCCGCCTGCGAGGATGATTTCGATTGCTGCGAGACCGCCTGCACCGGCGGCGTCTGCGTCAACCCGGTCTGCGTGGCGGAGCGAGAAGTCTGCAACGGCAGGCCGGAGCCAAACCAACCGTTCTGTGGTTTCAGCCTCTGCATCTGCCTGGAAACGACCAGCGGCGAGCCGTTCTGCGGCGATTTCTTCAACTCGCCGGAGGAGTGCTCGAGTTGCAGCCTCGACACCGAGTGCGAGGCGGTGACGGGCCCAGGCTCGGCGTGCGTCGTGGCCGAGGAGTGCTGCGATCTGGAGGGCTCGGGGACGGCCACCCTCTGCATGCCCCCCTGCCCCGAACCCGAAAGCCAACCCAGACCGCGGCACCGAGATCAACACGGGCGCCGTCGCGCCGGAGCGCCCGGTCCGCAGCGCAAGCAGGGGCCACGCCGGGAGAAGAAGCGCCGCCGCTGACCGACGTCGACACTACGAGGCGGGCCGGCGGCCAGGACCGCCGGGCCGCCTCGTCTGCCTTCGCCTGCCGCGCTACGGCGCCGGGGTCGCGTCCGGGGCCGGGGCCGGGGTGTTGTTGACGAGGTAAATCTCGAGATCCGTCTCGCTGTCGTCATCGTCGTCGTCGACGTCGAAGAGCGCCACCCCGCTGTACGGGGAGTCGCCCTGCGAGCGCAGCCCGATGGCGATGTCCTGGCCCTGTTCGTAGGTGTAGGCGCCGATCGGACCGCAGGCGACGATGGTCGCCCCCTCGGCGTCGAAGACGGCAAGGATGTGCTCGGCGCCGAACAGATCGTCGGCTGTCAGATCGATGCCCGTGTCGTCCGGCAGCCCATGCACCACTTGCGAGCCAGGCGCGCCGGCGCGCTCGCCGTCCATCGGCGCGCCCTGCGGCAGGCGCACGAGGTTATCGAGCTGCAAGACCACATCGCCAGGCGCCTCGCACGTCCCGGCGTGGATGGCGGCGGGGAACTCCAGATTCTCGTGCGCGGCCAGCGCGCTCGTGCCGGCAAAGGCCAAGCCGCCGGCCAGACCCAGCATGCCAAGCCGGGCTACGCGGGAACGGACGCTCGTCGCGGGAGCCATGCGCTCTCCTCCTGTGCAAAGAAACGGGTGGAGTCCGCTCCATCCCGCCTCCGGACGTGACGCCGGTGCAATCACCGGTCGCCGCCCAACCACCAACGCGCGTGGAGGCCGGATACAAGGCACTACGAACCGATCTCGCCACGCGGATCATTCGCGCGTGCGCGATGACCGAGCACGAGCGTTCGATCTGTGCGATGATTGCGAGTGATCGATTCCGGCCATGCGGCTTCCCCGCAGCCGCCGGCCGGGGTCGTGGCGGCTGCAACGATTCGTTGCCACATGAAAGCGGGGGACGCCATGGCGCAGTACGTTCTGGTCTACAGCGGCGGCCGCATGCCGGAGCCGGACGAGCGAGAGGCGGTGATCGCCGCCTGGGGCCGCTGGCTCGGCAATCTGGGCGAGGCCGTCGTCGACGCCGGCAATCCCTTCGGGCCGTCGACGTCGGTCGCCAGCGACGGCTCCGTGAGCCAGGGCGCGCCGTCCGGCCTGAGCGGCTATTCGGTCATCTCCGCCGCCAGTCTGGACGCGGCCACGGAGCACGCCAGGAGCTGCCCGCACCTCGACGTCGGCGGCCGAGTGGATGTCTACGAGACGTTCGAAGTAATGTAGGCGGCGGATGACAGCGGGCCGGCGTCGGCAGCGCCGGCCTACTTCGGGACGGCTTCCGAGACTCGCGTTCTACAAAGTGGCTCCCGATTGGTTTTCTGAACCCTCCAGCACGGCGAGAAACTGCGCGGCGGTCACGATCCTCAAGTCGCCAAGTCGCGGGTCGCCCTGAAGAACGAGCAGGTCTCGGTCGCCAGTCACCAGGTAGTCGGCTGCGCCTCCGATGGCCGCCGCCAGGATGTGTTCATCTTTCGGGGGTCGCGCACTGAAACGGAGATACTTGAGGCACGATGGGCTGTAGTGGCTCCAGTGAGTCGGGCACCAAGTTCGGCCAACCCCGCGGCAGATTCCCGGAATCGCTGCGTCAAACCTCGCCGCCCCAAGACACCCATCAGTTCGGCCCGCTGTTCATCGCTCACGAGGAGTTCAAACCGCCCTTCGTACCAAGCGCGGATGACCTGACGAGGGTGGCCAAGAGGGTGGATTGCCCCGCTGGCGAAGATATTCGTGTCAACGACCGCGCTTGGCGCACTGCTCCCGTTCATACCGCTCCTGGCGAACCTCTTCGACGATTTCCGTCACGAAGCGATACACCTCGTCGGGATCTTCATCGGCGTTCTGTTCGCCAATCTCCTGTACGAGTTCCCAAAAGCGTTCACGGTCCTCCGCTTGTCGCCGAGCCACTCGCTCGCACATCTCCTCGTCAACGACGTTTTCTATGGGTTTGCGTGCATTCTGAACCATAGGAACCTCCAAATCGACTGGACGCCATGCTGGCACGCCCGGGATGCGCCCCGATCACGCCACCAACTCCCTCCCCTCGGCCAGCCGCAAATGCTCGCCGCTATCGATGATCTCGCGCAGCGCCTGCGCCGTCCGCCACAGTTCGTGGAACGTCGTATAGAGCGGCGCCGGGGCCAGGCGGATCACGTTCGGGGCCCGGAAATCGGGGACGACGCCGCGCGCCTTGAGCGCCCGGGCGATGCGGGGCGCGTCCGCGTGCTCCACGGCGAGATGTCCTCCGCGCCGCTCCGGCTCGCGCGGCGTGCCGATGGCGAAGTCGTACGGCGACGACGTGAGCCCCGTCTCATCCAGCAGCCGCGCCAGGTACGCCGTTTGGGCCAGCGACTTGGCGCGCAACGCATCGATGCCCGCCTCGTGGAAGAGCCTGAGCGATCCTCGCAACGGCGCGGTCGCCAGCAGCGACGGGGTCGAGATCTGCCATGCCCCGGCGGCGGCCGCCCCTTCCCAGGCGTGGACCATGTCGAACTGCCGCGACTTCTCGTAGCCCCACCAGCCGGCCAGCCCCGGCGCCGTGCCCCAGTGGCGGCGGTTGACGTAGAGCCCGCCGGTCGCGCCGGGACCGGCGTTGAGGTACTTGTAGGAGCACCAGAACGCCCAATCGACGCCCCACTCGTCGAACCGGTGCGGCACCCCCCCGATCGAGTGCGCGCAATCAAACCCGAGCGGGATGCCGCGCTCGCGCGCCACCGCCGCCAGCCGAGGGATGTCCAGAAGCTGCCCCGAGCGATAGAGCACCGCCGGCAGCAGCGCCAGCGCGACGTCCTCGCCAAGTGCGGCAACGATCGCGTCCTCGGCGATCGTGCGCCCATCGTCCGACGGGACGAGGAACAGATCCCGCGCCGGGTCGCCCCCCTTCAGGCGGATGAGGCTCTGCAAGGCGTACACGTCTGATGGGAAGTCGAGCGCGGTGGCGACGATCTTTCGCCGCGCTCCCTCCGGCGTGTAGAAGGTCGCCGTCAACGCGTGCTGATTGACGGTGGTCATGCCGGTGACGACGACCGCCTCCGGTTCGGCTCCGACGAGCGCCGCGGTCAGGGCGCCAAGCTCCTCGCCGAGGGTGAACCAGGGTGGGTCCGCCCCCAGCCAGCCGTCGATGGCCAGCGTTCTCCATTGCTCCAGCGCCGCCAGGGTCTCCGCCTCCGCATCACGCGACAGCAGGCCGAGCGAGTTGCCGTCGAGGTAGATGCGCCCCGGCAGGAGATGAAAGCGCTCCCGAAAGCGCGCCAGCGGATCGGCGACGTCGAGCGCGCGAGCAGCGGCTTCGCTGGAGTCGAATTCGGCGGCGCCTGGCTCGATCATGTCCAAACCCCTTTTCGGCCGCGAGGCTGTGATCCACGGCGTTGCCGATCATGGCTCCGCCGCGCCGTCGAGCGTGCATCGTCGCACGCGCGGTTGCCGCCGAACAGCAGCGTCAATCGTCCTCCCGCGCCAGGGCGACTGTCGCCGCGGGGCTCGTCACCGGCCCACTGTCGATCGGCAGCGGCGGCGCGTCGGCGACGATCTCCTCTTCCGCATCGTGGCGCGTTTCGGCCCAGCCCGGCGCGCCGGCGATGCGCTGCCTGGGGATGTCGATCTTCTGCGTCAGCCAGAGCGAGGCGAAGATGAAGACCGTCCCGAACAGGAAGGGGAACTGGTAGCCGAGCCGCGCCCACAGCGCCGCCCCGACGATGGGGACCACGATCGCCGTCAGGTGAGCGAGGGAAATGCCCATGGCCAGACTCGGGGCCAAATCCTCCGGCCGGCAAATCTTGCGCAGGTACGTCGTCGTGCCGATGGAGAACAGGAAGAGGAAGTTGTACCCCAGGTACGTCAGGTACAGCAGCCAGATGTTCTGCGACAGCGCAAACCCCAGGAAGACCGCCAGGTGCATGAGATACCCGACGGTCAGCATCCGCTTCTCGCCGTAGCGGTCGACGAGGCGGCCCACCCAACTCCCCGCGCTCCAGTTGATGACCGCGGCGACGACCAGCAGCAGCGTCAACGTCAGCGCATCGACCCCGAACTGCTCGACCAGCACGAAGGGGGCGAAGGCGAAGTAGATCTGCATGCGCGAGCCGTCGAGGAAGCTCAGCCAGTAGTAGAGCCCGTACTCCTTGCGCCAAGTGATGCGCGGGGCCGCCCGCACCACGGCGCGGGCGTCGGCCGACACGGGGAAGCGGGAGATCACCACCGCGCCGACGACGGAGCAGATGCCGGTGGCCACGAAGAGCCCGCGCAGCCACGGCCCCTGGGCAGCGCGCAGATCGCCGGAGACGCGCTCCACCACGAAGAGGATGGCCAGCGTCGCCAGCAGCGCCACGAGGGTGCCGGCGAAACCGATGGAGCGGAAGCGCCCGAGCACGCTCCCTTCTTCGCCGTGCCGCGCCAGGGAGAGGCCGAGGGCATCCTGAAGCTGCAGCCAGGAGTGATAGCCGACGCTGGCGATCAGCGTGGGCACGATCAGCGAGACGAAGCTGGTGGTCCCCGCGAAAAGAACATACCCAACGCCGGCCACCGCCAACGCCACCGCCGTCGCCCGAGCCAGGCCGAGACGCAGCAGGAGCGCGGCGACGAAGATGAGGAGAAATCCGGGAACCTCGCGGATGGCGATCAGGTACCCGTTGAGCGCCCCGTCCATGCCGATTTCGTCGCGGAAAAAGTTGGGCGAGATCGTCTGCGGGATGTTGATGACGATGTACGCCAGAAAGGTGGTGATCGTCAGCAGGGTGAACCCACGGGCGCGTTGCGCGGCGGTGAGCCCTCCTGATGCGGACGGCGTCTCGGTCGGCTCGGTTGTGGCGTTGGTCACGCGGCGTTCTCCCACGGCGCGGCATCACTGGCGCTGAGTATCGACCCAAGCGAGCGTCCGGCGCACGTGACCGAGAGACGATTGCGCGGCCAGCTCGCCAGCCCTTGACAGCCATCGGCGGCCCTCGGGGAATGCGGTCGCGTTTTGCTCAGACCTATAATGGCGCCGCGTGCATCCCCCGGCGTGAAAGGCGCGATGCATGGCCGATCCTCCAGCCGCGGTGAGGGGTGTCGTCCAGGAACTACGTGATCACATCCTCTCCGGCGGGTTGCGCCATGAGGCCGCGTTGCCTCCCGAGCGCGAGCTCGCCGGGCAGCGCCTTCGCCTTGGCGTTCGTCGCCGGATTGCCGCTGGCGCTGGCGAAGATGTCCGCCATCGCGCCGCTGCGCTGGTTCGCGACCGGCTACATCGAAGCGATGCGCGGCATCCCGGCGCTGGCGATCCACTTTCTGATCTCCTTCGGGTTGGTCGATTTCGGGATCGTCATCGACGCCTTTCCGGCGACCGTCATCGGCTTCGGGCTCAAGGGCGCCGCCTACTTGGCTGAGATCTGTCGCGCCGGCATCGCCGCCATCCACGGCGGACAGATGGAGGCCCCGCTCACCGTCGGCATGACCCCGCTGGCCGCGATGCGCTGGGTGGTGCTGCCGCAGGCCCAGCGCGTCGTGCTGCCGCCGCTGGCCAACTTTGCCATCGCCTTGCTGAAGGACACCTCGGTCGCCTCCATCATCTCCGCGCCCGAGCTGATGCTGCGGGCGCGCGATTTGGCCTCCTCCAGCCTCCTCCCGATGGAGGTCTTTCTCCTGGCCGCGGCCATCTACCTGGCAATGAGCCTGCCCATCGCCTTCCTCACCCGACGGTTGGAGGCGCGGTTCGCGCGGGGACAGGCGCATGTGTGAAGTGACAGGGTGTCGGGGTGTCCGGGTGACGGGGAGGTCGTTTCTCCTGACACCCTGACACCCCGACACCCTGTCACCCCTGAATTCGGGAAGGACGGTTCCATGAAGAGCACGGCGGAAGCCGTCGTCATCGGCGCGGGGTCGTTCGGGTCCAGCCTGGTCTACCACCTCGCGGCACACGGACTCGACGACGTCGTGCTCCTCGACCGCTTCGGGGTCGGAGAGCAGACCTCGCCCCGTGCGGCGGGGCTGACGCAGCAAATCCGGCGGGAGCGGGAGACGACGCAGCTGGCCAAGCTGAGCGTGGAAAAGCTCGTCCGCTTCACCGAGGAGACCGACATCCTCCTGGAGTTCCACCAGTCGGGCAGCGTCAAGATGGCGCGCGACGAGGCCGGCGTGGCGCAGGTGACCTGGGAAATTCGCGCCGGCCAAGAGTTGGGGCTCGACATCCGCCCCATCGACCCCGACGAGCTCGCCGAGCGCGTCCCGTGGGCGCGGACAGACGGCGTGCAGGCGATGTGGATCACCCCCAGCGACCTCTTCCTCGAACCCCGCCAGGTGCCCCAGGTTTACACCGCCGCGGCGCGAGCGAAGGGCGTCACCGTCCTGACCGAAACCCCAGTCACCGTCCTGCGTCGTGAGGGGAACGGCCGCGTGACCGGGGTGGAGACGAGCAAGGGCCCGATCTCGTCCCCGATCGTCGTCGACGCGGCGGGAGCCTGGACGCGGCAGGTGGCTGAGGAGGCGGGCATCCGCATCCCGGTCGTGCCAATCCGCCACCAGTTGATGATCACCGAGCCGCTGCCAAGCGTGCGCAACGAGCAACCCATCTGCCGCGTCATCGACGCCAACGTCTACGTCCGGCCCTGCTGGGGCGGCCTGATGCTCGGCGGCTACGAAACGAACCCGCTCCCCGTCGAGATGCGCGACGCCGCCCCGGGCTTCCAGATCGCCGACATGCCGCTCGACCTCGGCGTGCTGCGCGGTCTGGCCGCCTCCGTACGCGGGCAGTTCCCGGTCCTGGATAACGCCCCCTTGCAGACCTACCGCGGGGGCCTCCCCACCATGACCGCCGACGGCAAGCACATCGTCGGCCCGGTCCCCGGCGCCGAGGGGTTCTATGCGTTGACCGGCTGCATCGTCGGCGGCCTCTCCATCTCTCCCGGCTTGGGCGAGATGCTGGCCCAGCGCATCCTCACCGGCGCCTCCGCCATCCCGCTCGACCTCTACGCCATCGACCGCTTCGCGCCCGATTTCGACGACGAGCAGTTGGTCGAAGCGTGCGTGGACGCCTACGCGCACCACTACGCGGAGGACTACGCGGCGATTGGATAGGCCCGGAACGTCGTCGCGTGGAGCGACTCTCCTTCGTCCTCATCTGGAGTCCTGTGGGATTCGTATATCACCTTGCTGGGTGATATGCTCCACGAAAGCCCGACAGATACGGAGTTGATGGCCATGGACAACGAAACGATCCGCACCCATATCGTGTTTCCCAAAGCCCTGGTCGAGGCCGTTGACGACCTCGTTGGGCAGCGCAAGCGCAGCGCGTTCGTCGCCGAAGCCGTGGCGGAAAAAGTTGAGCGGGAGCACATGGCGCGTGCGCTGGTGGAAACGGCAGGCTCCCTTGACCCTGACTCACATCCGGAATGGGCGACGGGGGAGATGATTTCCGCTTGGGTGCGGAAGAGTCGCGACATCGACAACGAGATCAGCAACCGCAAACTCGCTCGGTTCAGGCCATCGTGATGCGCTATCTACTCAATGCTGATGCCGTGATCGGATACCTCAACGGCGTGCCGTCTGCGCTCCGGCTCTTCAGCGAACTCTATCGACAGGGCAACACGCTCTGTACGTGTGCGATGGTGATGACCGAGGTCTACACAGGACTCACACCGATTGAGCTGGAGCGGGGCGACAAGTTACTACGACCCATGCGGTTTTTTCGCGCTTCACCCGACATCGGCCGCCAAGCTGGATTGTGGCGCTACGAGTTTGCCCGCACAGGGTTGCAACTTGCCGCGCCAGACTGCTTGATCGCGGCCACCGCTTACCATCACGGCGCCACCCTGGTCACGGGCAACACGAGGCGCTCCCCATGACGGAGTTGGTGACGTTGCGGCTGCCCTGGGGTTGACGGGACATCCGCGACGCATCTCATGCCTGGGCGTGCTGTGCGCGAGGTCTGAACCGCAGCGAAACGACCTCGAAGGGCCGCACCTCGAGTTCGGCCGCCATCCCCGCTTCCGCCAGGACGACCGAGTCGCCGCTCGCCTCTTCCAGAAGGTCGATGCGCTCGACCCCGTCCACCGGGACCGCGAAGCGGACCTTCGCCCGCCCGCGGTTCCCGTGCGGCTCGTAAAGGCGCAAAATCAATCCCTCGCCGTCCTCCGCTCGCTTGAGCGCCCCGATTGCGAGCGGCAACCCCTCGACCGAAAGCAAACGGTCGTTCTCCGTCCCCGTCGCCCTGGACGCGGCAGGCACGGCCACCAGCGGTGAGTTCAGTGCAAGCGCCTCGTCCACCACGCCGCCCTCAGTCCAGTCGCCGGGATGCGGGAAGAGGCTGTAGGTAAACGCATGCTCCCCCTCGTCGGCCAGAGGATCGGGGTAGAGCGGTCCCCGCAACAAACTCAACCTCAGGACGTTGCCGTGGGCGGAGTAGCCGTACTTGGCGTCGGTCAGCAACGCCACGCCGTAGTCCGGTTCAGAGAGATCGGCGAAGCGGTGGCCGCCCACCTCGTAGCGGGCGGCGTCCCAGCTCGTGTTGCGGTGCGTCGGGCGGCGCACCACGCCGTACATCGTCTCGTAGGTCGCCTCGTGGGCATGGATGGCCAGCGGAAAGCGCGCTTGCAGGTAAATCTGTCGCTCGTGCCAGTCGATGCGCGTGACGATGTCCAGCCGCCGCGAGCCGGACAGCAGCCGGTACGTCTGCCCGATGCGGGAGTCGCGCCAGGCGCGGCGCACACGCACCGCGCCGCGCAACGGTCCGGACTCGACGACCGCGACCGATTCGACGCCGCCGATCTCCTCCCCCGCGGCCTCGTAGTCCTCTTCGATGTCCCACGCATCGTAGGTGCGCGGCTTGTCGACGTAGGCCCAGAGCTGGTTGCCGCGGCCGGTCAGGACGTCGCGGTTGTCGGCGGTCTTGTCGATGATGCGCTCGATCGTGCCGCCGCTCCCGATCTCGACACGCAGGAGGGCGCTTTCGAGGAGGGCGCCGTCGTTGCGGCGGACAGCCCTCACCCCCGACCCCTCTCCCACTGCGGTGGGAGAGGGGAGCGCGGCGTCATCAGCGCTGCCGGAAGCGACCGAAAGGCGGAGCCATCCAAGCCCCGGCACATGCCGCTCAGGGGCGTGGACCAGCAAACCCGCCTCGGTCGCCTGCGTCAGCAGCGCTTCGCCTTCGATGCTCACCCGGGCCTCTTCATCGTGCCCGGGAAGCAGCAGCGTGAGCGCGCGCGACGAGAGCGCGGCGTTGCCCACCACCAACCGTTGCCCCTCGCTCTCTACCCCGGATTGTCCAAGGCGCCCCAACGCCGCGTCGCGAGTTGCCTCCGCCGCGCGCACCACCCCTTCCAGCTCCAGGATCGTGTCCTGGTAGACCTCGGCGATGGAGGAGCCGGGCAGGATGTCGTGGAACTGGTTGAGCAGCAGCGTCTTCCAGGCCGTCTCCAACTCCTCGTGAGGGTAGGCGAACCCGGAGAGCGTGGCGATCGTGGCGAACGCTTCCGCCTCGAGCAGGCGATGCTCGGCGGCGCGGTTGAGCGCCTTGGTCTTCGCCTGGGTGGTCAGCGTCCCCCGGTGAAACTCCAGGTACAGCTCGCCGACCCACTCCGGCAAACCCGATTCCGGCAGATCGGCGAAGTACTCCTCGATGTGCGCCATGCGCAAGCGCGGCGAGGCGGGGAAGTCGCGGAGGCGCGCGTAGTTCTCCAGCATGCGCGCGGAAGGACCACCGCCGCCGTCCCCCCAGCCGAAGGCGAGCAAGCTCTCGGAATGCCGCCGCTTGCCGCCGAAGTTGCGCCATGTGTTCAAGGTGTCGAGCGGGGCAATGTTGCCGTTGTAGCCGAAGCCGGCCAGGTTGCGGAACATGGCGGCCGTCACCCGGCTGCCGTCGATGCCCTCCCAGGCGAACAGGTCGTAGGGGAAGGTGTTCTCCTCGTTCCAGTTCAGCTTCGTGGTGAAAAAGCCTTCGATGCCGGCCCCGCGCAAGAGCTGTGGCATGCCGCCCGAGAAGCCGAAGACATCCGGCAGCCAGGCGACCGCCGATCGGATCGCCGGATCGTCGTCCGCGAGCAGGATGCGGGCTTCCGCCATTCGTCAGCGAGCGCGAAGAGTCACGCGTCGCCGAGCAGCGAGCGCAGGCCCGCGTACTCGATGTTGCCTCCGCTCAGCAGCGCGACGACGCTCCCCTGCGTGCGCACCGCTCCCGTCAGCAGCGCCGCGACGGTGATCGCGCCACTCGGCTCGGTGACGAGCTTCATCCGGTCGAGCAGGAAGCGCATCGCCGCGCGCAGCGACTCGTCGGGGATCGT
>CALMZR010000155.1 GCA_937870845.1 uncultured Chloroflexota bacterium | reverse complement strand
AGCCGGGACAAGAAGGAAGCGGCGATTCGGTCTTCCGGGAGACGACCCTGCCGCCACTCTAGCCGAATCCTGACCCTTCGAGGTCTACCGCGGTGAGCAGGGCATGCCGTGCCCTCACGTGCGTACTCCCGCCTCCCGCCTCATGTAGACGTACGTACACCCGCCTGTTACACTCAAAGGACCCGACAGCACCGTTCCGACCCCGCGCGAGGGAACCCGGCAGCCCCCGCTCCCGGCCGTTTCTTCGCGGCACACATCGGCGCCCCGGCCGTCGCCGGGGAGGTGATGGCCATGGGCCGCGCCAGCGTGGCCGCAGCCGGTTTTGCGTTGGTGGGCGGCGCCCCTGCCGATCCCGGCGGGGCCGTTCACATCAGCCCCAACCCGGATCGCTTCGGGCGCGTCCTGTTGGCCTGCGTGGAACCGGTCGATCTGTCGCCGCGAGGCGTGGAGCTGGCCGCGGTCGCCTTGCGCGCGATGCAGGAAACCTTCGTCGCCATCCCTGGCTCGCCTGCCGATGCCTTGGCCGCCGCGTTCGCCGCCGCCAATGCCGCGCTCATCGCCGAGAACCGGCCGCAGGCGACGGGGCGCTGGGAGCGCCGCGTGTGCGTCGGCGCCTCGGCGATTGCAGTCGCGGGGCGCGACATCGTCGTCGCCCAGGCGGCGCCGTCGCAGGCGATCCTGGTGCAGGATGGGCAGGTCTATCCGTTCCCGGATGTGGCGTCATGGCGGGGGGATTTTCAGCCGGAGACGCCGCTGGCTGAATCACATCCGCTGGGATTTGGCGAAGAAGCGGTGTTTCGCCTGTACGAGTCGCAGGCGGCTCCCGGCGATCTGATCGCGCTCTGCGCCACGAGCGTGGGGCGCGTCCTGGCCAGGGACGAGGACGCGATCGTCGGCCTGTACGGGGGCGGGCTGCTGACTGACGACCTCGAAGGATCGGTCGATCGGCTCGAGCGGCTCCTGGCGGCGCACGAGATCGCGGACGGGTTCGCCGTCGTCGCGTCGATTGCGCGCCTGCCGCGCAAGTCGATGTGGCGAGCGGCGCAGTCTCGGGCGCTCCGCGGCGCCAGCGACCTCGAACCGTCCTCCCCGGCGGGCGGGCCTCGGGCTGCGACCCCCGCGTCCGTATCGCGCGTCAGGTTCATCGAGACGATCCCTGGCGATCCGCTCGACCTTGCGGCGCAGCGGCCGCCCAGGTTCGATGCGGTGCGAGACTGGGCGGCCGACCTGGCCGAGCTGCTTTCCGCGAGCCGACAAAGGCCGCACGTCCACCCCTCGCGCGAGCGCGCGTTGGCCGCGCCGGGAGCCCTGAGCGTTCGCCGCTACCGAGAGTCCTCCGGCTTGCCGGCTGAATGGCGGGCCAATCTGCCACGTGGACCCGGGATGCGGGCGCCGGCGCGGTTGCTGGCGGTATCGCTGGTGCTGTTCGTGGCGCTGGGGGGAACGGGCATCGCCGCCGTGCGGCAGCGGGAGCGGGAAGCGCAGGCCGAGGCGGCGCTCATGGCCGCGGACGCAGCGCTGCTCAGCGCGCAGGAGAGCACGGGCGTCTCGATGACGGCCGTGGCCGAGGCCGAGCTCGCGGTCGCCGCCGCGCGGGCCGCCGGGGCCGCCGACCAGGCGCTGACGCCGCGCGTTCAGGAGCTAGCCCGCGTCCGCGACGACGTCTGGAAGATTCGTCGGCTGGGCGAGGTCGTCCGGCTCGGCGCATTGCCGCAGGAAGCGGGCGACAACGCACGGCTGGCATTGGCGGGGCAGACGCTGTACCTGGCCGCGGACAACCTTTACGAGGTGGATCCCGACGGGGGAACGCTCGTCGCGCTCCTCTCGCGTGGCGATCGGGTTGGCGACGTCGAGGTCGGCGCGATCCGGCACGTCTCGATCGACGATGGCCACGTCGTCGCCTCGGACGGGGCGGCCATGTTCCGGCGAGATCGGACAGGGGCGTGGCAGGTTCAACCGCTCGCGGTCGGCAATGTCGGAGGCTTGCGCGCGGATGCGCCTCTGATTGCTTGGGGCGACGCGGCGTACGGTCTCTCATGGCAGGGCGACATCGTCCGCTTCGACTCGTCGTCCGGGGGGTCGACGGCAAGCACGTGGGCCGGCGCCGCCGAGACGCCGGATCTCGAGCTGACGCGCGATATGGTGATCGACGGGCGCATCCACGTGCTGCTCGAGGATGGACGCACCCTGACGTTCTCGCGAGGCGCTCTCGTGGGCACGCTTTCGCCTTTCATCGCGCCCGTGTTGAGCGCTCCCTCGTTTCTGGCGCCCGGGCCGTTCGCGAACGCGTTCTACATCGTCGACCGTGACGGGACGATCGGGCAGAACGCCGGCCGCATTGTGCGAGTCGATGCCGCCGGAGGGGCCGTGCAGTACCTGACGCCGGAACCGGTGGCGGGGGATCCGGCGAGCTTTGCCGTCGCCAACGCGCTGGCAGCGGCAGACGACCTCGTCGTGGACGAGCTCACGGGCACGGTGCATTGGGTGTCGCGCGGGGAGCTTTGGCGCGCCACTCTGCCCCAAGCCTGAAGCCGCCGCGTCCCGTTCCGACGACGGAGACCGTGTCATTCCGGCGAAGGAGGAATCTCGGCGCTCAGGGCAACGCCGTTCCCTGGAGCCACGGGTCCTCGCTGCGCTCGAAACGACACACGGGCGGCGCCCCGAAATGGCACAGCTCCAGTCGATGCCTGCCTACGCCGCGGCGCCACGTCCTGCCGGTTGCAGCGGTGCTCGCCAGGGGCCGACCAGCGCGGCGGCGACGAGCACCGCGCTGAGGATCGCCGCGCCGGTGGTGAGCGGTGAGGCAGCGCGCTGTTCGGCAATCACCGCCACGAGCGCCCAAAGCACGGCGGCGCCGAAGGCGACCCATGCGCTCTCCGGACCCGATTTGGTTGCCAGGATGGCGAAGAACGCCACGGCCCCGCCGAGGAGGAGCAGCGCCGCGCCGCCGATCGCCGCGCCCTGGCCGGTTCCGGCGAATCCGAGGGCCACCAGGGTGGTGGCCAGCCCAACCACGTTGGCGGCGGTGATCCAGCCGAAGAGCAGCCCCAGCGCCGGGCCCACGACCCAGGCCTCGACGTTCGTGGCGCGGGCTCCGGTTGCCTCGCGCGCGAAGCCGAGAAAGGCGCGGCCAGCGAAGACGAAGCCGGCGAAGATGATCAGTTGCGCGAGCACGAACTGCCGGTTGATGAAGGCGTAGCTCCAGACGCCGTTTGTGAGGAAGGCCGCGGCGGTCCACCAGCCGATGGCGCGGTAGACGGGGTTGTCGCGTTGTATCGGCAGCGCCTGATGGATCGCGTAGACGCCGCAAAGGAGGAAGATCGCTCCCCAGATGGCGAACGCATAGGTCGCCGGGAAGATCAGCGAACGGTATTTATGGGCGAGATCGCCCACGGAATCACCGACGACATACGACGCGTAGACCTGGAAGATGGCGGCGAAGACGACGGCAAACTGCCGGGCAACGTCGGCGAGGCTGGGTTGGCTCATGGGTCGTCTCCCGTCTGCTCCAAATGGCCGTATTCCAAAGCGTATCCACCCTGATGCCAAGAAGATGCAGCGCCCATGCGCTTGTGGCGATCGTACCGGGTCTGGCGCTACCCGATAGCAAGCGGGTCCCAGGGGTCGGCCCCGCGCACCGGCTGGCATTGGGACCAGGGGCCGAACCTGGCGAAGAAGTCGGGGGCGCCGCGGACCTCGGCGCCGCCGAGAGTCAGTCCGTAGACGCCGGCGCGTCCCGCGGGATCGAAGACCGCCACCAGATACTCACCCTCCTCGAGGGTCGCCGCGTATGCCGGACCACGCACGAACGTCACCCCGGCGAACCGCTCGTAGAGCTCGTCCCACTCGCCGCCGTGGACGGTTGCCGTGCCATTGCCGGGCGCCGGCGGCATGGCATCCGGCAGCGCGGGGCCGGACACGGATTCGCCGGCTTCGATCCCCGGACCCTGGACGACAGTTGGACGCAGCAAGCGGATCAATTCACCCCGCCTCCACGGGCAGAACACTGGGTCCACGAATGGCGCCATCCCGCTTCCAGTCGACGCTGTCGCTTTGCAGGCGGAGCGATGGCCAGCGCTCGCGCAGCGTGGCCACGGCAACTTGCAGCTCCAGTCGCGCCAGCGCGGCGCCGAGGCAGTAGTGCGGCCCCAGACCGAAGCTGAGATGGCGATTGTCCCGCCGTTCGAGGTCGATGATGTCCGGGTCCGGAAAGGCGGCCGGGTCGCGGTTCGCGGCGGCGATCCAGAGCCAGACCGTGTCGCCGGCGGCAATGGGAGCGCCTGACAGGTCGAGATCGGCGGCGGCGCGCCGAGAAAGGGCCTGAAACGGGCTGTCGTAGCGCAGAAGCTCCTCGATTGCGGGTGCGATGGCGGTTTCTGGGAGGCGGTCCCAGCGGCTGACGTCGGCGAGCAGACGGTAGATCGCGTTGCCGAGCGCGAAGGTGGTCGTCTCATGGCCGCCGACGAGCAGAATGACGCATTGCCCGACCAGCTCATCCTCGCTGAGCGCGTCATCCCGATCGCGGGCGGCGATCAGCCCCGAGATCAGGTCGTCTCTCGGTTCGCGCCGCCGCTCGGCGATGCGCCTGGCAAGGAATTGACCAAGCTGGAAGAAATTGTCGATCTTCTGCTGCGTAATGTTGAACCCGATCAGGCCATCGGACCAGCGCTTGAACTGGGCCCAGTCGTCGGCCGGGATACCGAGGAGCCGCGCGATGACCATGGTCGGCAACGGCCCCGCCAGATCAGCCATAACGTCGAAGGTCGTTTCGCCACGCGCATTGACGCCGCCGAGCAGGCTATCGACGATGGATTGGATCTCGCCGCGCATGCCCTCGACGACGCGAGGGGTGAAGGCCTTCAGGGAGAGGCCGCGCAGCCGCGTGTGATCGGGCGCGTCCATGGTAAGCATGGTCTGCGCCTGCATCCGCCAGAAGAATAGCGCGGCGGGGGTGGCCGGGTCGATCCCGAAGTGCTCCAGCGGCATCGCCGCCATCTGGCGCTGCGACGAGACGCGGGGATTGCGCAAGCAGGCGGAGGCGCTCGCCCAATCAAAGACGTGCCAGGCGTTCAGCCACGGCGGACCCTGGGGCGGGCCGTCGACGCGAATGACGGGGCCAGCCTCGCGCAGCTCGCGGTACGCGGAGTACGGATCGGCGAGCATGTCGGGTTCGCGGCGGAACAGGCGGCCGATGATGTCTGCTGGCAACGTTTGCTGATCTCCCACTGGCGTTGACTCCGGCATCGGAAAGTGTGTACCGACTGCCATCGTGAGAGTGCAGCGTGGGCGACACAACGCCGCCGCTCGATCGAGCGGCGGCGCGAATCAACCCGAACCTACTTCTTGAAGAACTCCGCGTTGATGGCGGTGAATTGGGCCCACTGCTCGGGGAGGTCGTCTTCGAAGAAGATGGCCTCGACGGGACAGACTTCGGCGCAGACGCCGCAGTCGATGCACTCGTCCGGGTTGATGAAATACTGCTCGGCGTCGTCGGTGGAGTGGATGCAGTCCACCGGGCAGACCTCGACGCAGCTGTTGTCCTTGACGCCGATACATGGCTGGGCGATCACGTACGCCACGGCACATCGCTCCTCACCCTGACGGGCAGGGTCGTGAGACCAGGTGCGCTACGGACCCGCTGTGGACCGCACATGCGCTCGTCGTTGACGAACTCGCGGGTAGTGCGAGTATAGCAAGGCCGCGTTGGACCCGGCGCACAATGAAGCTCGCTTCGGGTGCTACCATCGCGGGGCGGAACGTGATGAAGCAGGAGGGAATGGTGGCGGAGCCAGCGGCGGACCAGCGCGACACGATCGGGATGACGCCGGAGGAGATGCACGCATACATCGACGCGCTGCTCCAGGAGGAGGCCGCCGAAGCGGCGGCGGCACGCGGTACGACGGTCGATGATGAACTCGACTCCGCCGGGTTCGCCGCGGCGCGAGCGGCCTCGTCCTACGCCATCAAGCTGCTCGACGCCAACAACGCCTACATCGCCCGCTTCCTGCTCGACCGGGGCGTGCTGAGCGCGGGTCAGGAGTAAGGTGGACGCGGGTCCGTCCCGGTTCGCCCTGTCAATTGCGGAGTTCTGCCGCGCCACAGCCGCGTGGCGCCGCCGCAAGGCCGAGGAGTACGACCGCGACGAGCGCAATCTGCGCACCGCGGCGGCGCTGGAAGCCCTGGCCGACTACGTGCTGGTCCTTCCCGCCGACGATCCCCGGCTGACCGATCTGCAGCGGCTCGCCGGCACGGGCGACGAATTCACCCCCGATCAGCGCGTTCTCTACGAGTTGGGCCGCTTCCGGTTCCACCATGCGGACGCCGGGCTCGACCCATTCCTCGACACCCTCGTCTCTCTCGCCGAAGCCGACCGCGGCGAGGCTGGGCGCTTCGGCGGCCGCTTGCCGGAGGGGGACGATCCATGGGCGTGAGCGGGTCGTGAGTGGTAGGCCGTGAGTCGTGAGTCAGCAACTTCGAACCCGAGTCGATTCCGAATCAACTCAGCTTCCCGGCTCACGACTCATGACCTACGACTCACGACTTCGTTCAAGATGCGCCACGATCTCGACGTGGTGCGTCTGCGGGAACATGTCGAAGCCGGCGACCGAGTGCAACGTGTAACCGGATGCCAGCAGCCCCTTCAGGTCGCGGGCGAGGGTGGCGGGGTCGCACGAGACGTAGGTAATACGGGTGGCGCGCAGCCGGGGCAGCGCGCGCAGGCCGCTGGCCGGGAGCCCGGCGCGCGGCGGGTCGAGGAGCACAAACGGAGCGCGCCCGTGGCTGCGGTAGGCGCCGTCCAGCCAGCGCTCGACAGAGGCGATCTCGATCTGCGCGTTGCGCAAGCCGGCGGTTGCGACGTTGCGCTGCGCGAACTCGGCGGCGCGGGGCTGGCCCTCGACCCCGATGACGCGCTCGAAGCGGCGGGCCAACGGAACGGTGAAGAGGCCGACGCCGCAATAGAGATCGATTGCGAGGCGAGATGCAGACTCTGAAGACCCCGGCTCCGGGGTGAAGCGGAGCGCGTCGTCCAACAGACCGTGGAGGACGTATGGGTTGATTTGGAAGAAACAGTCGGCGTCGTAGGCGTACCTCTCGCCGGCGACTTTGGCGTGGACGGGCACGGGCTGGGGCAGCTCCAACGGCGGCGCGAACGAGATGCCGTCGTCGCCGGCGGCAGCGCGCAGCTCCGTCGCCCATTCCGGGAGGCGTCCCTGGGCGACTCGTTCCCTGAGTTGGGCGAACCGCTCGCCGAGGGCGGGGAGGACGAACGGGTCGTCTGGCAGATCGATGACGCGATGAGTTCCGGTTTCCAGGTAGCCAAGCGCCGGTTGCGCCGGATCGTGCCGCCAATCGGCTCTGGCCCGGTACCGCCACGTCTGCGGCGATGGGGCGACCTGCACCGGGTCGTCGAGCTGAATGCCGCCAATGCGGCGGAGGCTGTCGCCGATCATGGCCGACTTGGCGGCGAGCTGCGCCTCGTACCGCAGGTGTTGGAAATCGGCCCCGCAGCGAGAGAGGAGGGGGTAAGGCTCCGGGACGCGATCGGGGCCTGGTTCGAGGATCTCGACGATGGAGGCGTGCGCCACGCGGCCCTGCTCGCGGTCGATGCGGACGCGCACGCGGTCCCCGGGCGCTGCTCGGGAGACGAAGAGGGTGCGGCCACCGCCGTGGCCGAGCCCGAGGCCGCCGGGCACGATCCGCTCGATGACGGTCTCGGTTTCGTCGCCGTGGCCCGCCGGCAGGAGCATGGGGCGAGCGCGTTGCGGGCGGTTGCGGCGTGGCGTCACCCGTCGCTTCCTTTCCGGCTGGTTCTGCCGTTTGCGGGCGGCGCGGCGCTTCAGGTCCATGTCGTTCGGGATCGGATACGGCAAACCCCCGCGCGGACGAACCGGCGGGGGCACGTGCTCCGGCCGCGCGTGCGGCGAATTCGGCCTATGAGGTCTTCACCATGGTGCGGAGGCACTGCGTGCAGACGTTCTGCCGCTTCTCCACCCCATCGACGACGATCTTGCGCGGCTGCACGTTCGGCTTGAACAGCCGGTTCGTCCGCCGCTTGGAAAAGCTCACATTGCGGCCGTACTTGGTCGTCTTGCCGCAGACATCACACTTGCCGGCCACGTTGCGAAACCTCCCACGATTCTGGATCGCACTATGCTTTGCTCACGGCGCGATACCGGACCCCGAGGTGGGCGCCCGAAGCGGCAAACCCGGACGGTACGCGCGCGACCTCGAAGATTACCATACTTGCGATCGTTCGGCCGCAGCGAGTTCCGATCTGGATGCCCCGGCATGCCGCGCGTCGCCATCGTCACCGATAGCAGTGCCGACCTCGATCCGCGTCTTGCGGCCGGTAGCGGGGTGACCGTCGTTCCCGTTGCCATCGCACTTGGGGCCGGCTCCATCCGCGGCGAAGCCGCGGCGGTCGGGGGCAGGACATCCCGGAGCGGTGACGAATCGGGCGCCACGCTGCCGGCGCGGGAGCTTGTCGAGGCGTTCGCCGCCGCCTTCGCCGGGCTGGCGACGATGCACGATGGCATCGTCGCGGTGCTCCTGTCGGGCCGGCTAGGCGCCAACGTCGCGGCCGCGTCCGAGGCGCGGGATCGCGTGGCAGGGGAGGCTGCGGTGTCCGTGGTCGATTCACGCTCGGTTTCGTTGGGTCTCGGGTTCCAGGCGCTCCACGCGGCGGAGCTGGCTGACCGCGGGGCTGGCGCCGACGAGATCGTCGCGGCGCTCCTGGCAGAGCGCGATCGCTACCAGGTCGCGTTCTCGGTGGAAAGCGTCGAGCACCTGCGCCGGAGCGGGCAGATCGGGCGCTCCGCCGCGCTCATTGCCGAGGCGCTGCAGCTGAAGCCGCTGTTGCGCCTCGACGAGGGCCAGATCGTTCCTTATGAGCGGGCGCGCACGCGGTCGCGCGCCATTGCCGAGCTGGCCGAGTTCGTGCGCGAGCTGCCGGCCATCGAGCGCTGCGCCGTCCTGTACGCCACGAACCGAAACGACGCGAATCGGTTGCTGCGGGCGATTGCGGCAGACACCGGATTGGCCCCGGATCGCCTCACGGTGCAGCGGATCGGTGATGCCGTCGCGGCGCAGGTGGGTCCAGGGGCGCTTGGCGTCGCCGTCGAGGAAGCGGATGTTGCCTGAAGCGATTGCTGGCGGCTGGGCTAGACTCTACGCTGCCCCGATTCGTCGCGAAAGGCCAGCCCCGTTGCCGGCTCCGCTGTGAATCATCAGGATCGATCCGCCATCGCCACCCGTAGCGAACAAACCAGCCTCGCCCCCGGCGACGGCCGGGCGCGGCTCGAAATGGCCGTCGCGTTTCTCCGCGATGAGTGGCGCGACGGCTTTCGCGGGGGCACGTCGTTCAATACGGCGGCCGCAAGTGTGCGTCGTTTGCACGAGCTGGCCGCCAGCGAGCAAGTGGCGAGCGACTTCGCCGCGGTGCTGGCGGATCTGGATGCGTACCGGTCGCTGCCGCAAGATCGCCGCCCCGCCAAGTTGACCGAGATCGCCTCCGCCCTCAAGCGATTGATCCCGCAGATGGCGGCATTGGAGACTCCGGCGCGGCCGATGGGAACGCTTGACAGCCGGCCTCGCCGCGTCGCATCCCCAACTCAGCGCAAACCGCCGATGCCAACGGCGCCGCCTCCCGCTGCGGTGGCGGCCCGGCTCTCGCTTGACGATCCGGTCACGAAGCTCAAGGGCGCGGGGGGCGCGACCAGCAAGAAACTCGCCAAGCTGGGCGTGGAAACCGTTGGGGATCTGCTCTTGCTGTCGCCGCGGCGGCACATCGACTACTCGCGCACGATCAAGATTGGCGAGGCGCTCAACCTGCACCCGGGCAGCGACGTCACCGTGCGCGGCCGCATTACCGACGTGCAGTTCCACCGCGGCCCTGGGGCCCCGCGCGTCACGATCCGCCTGGCCGACAGCTCTGGGTGGGTGCGCGTCACCTGGTTCAACCAGTACCTGATCAACGTGCTGAAGGTGGGGGACGAGATCGCCGTCAGCGGAGCGCTGGAAGCCGGGTATGGGCCGCTCTCGTTCACTGGGCCGGAGTGGGAGCCGGCCGCCCCCGGGAAAGGCGAGGGGGTTTCGACCGGGCGCATCGTGCCGGTCTACCCGTTGACCGCCGGGCTGGCGCAAAAGTCGATGCGCAACCTGGCGCGACAGGCGCTCGATCTGGCGCTCGGCGCCGTCGAGGACTACCTGCCTGACGGGGTGCGCCGCGCCGGCGGAGACGAGCTGCCATCGCTGCAAGAGGCGATCGCCCAGGTGCATTACCCGGACGATCAGGACGCGCTCGCTCGCGCCCGGCGGCGGCTGGCCTTCGATGACCTGTTCCTGCTGCAACTCGGTTTGCTGCGGCGCAAGCGCGAGCAGCAGGCGACGGAGAGCATTCCGATCCGGGCCGATGACGAGTTGCTCGCTTCCTGGGCCGCGGGGTTGCCATTTCGGCTGACGGGAGCCCAGGAATCGGCTCTGTCCGAGATCCTGCGCGACATGCGTGGGCAGAGACCGATGGCGCGCTTGCTGCAAGGCGACGTCGGATCGGGCAAAACCGCGGTCGCCGCCGCCGCGATGCTGGCCGTGGTGGCGGCCGGTCATCAGGCAGCGCTCATGGCCCCGACCGAGATTCTGGCGGAACAGCATCTGAGCGGCTTGGGGATGCTCTACGCCGCGCTGCCCGAAGCGCGGCGGCCGACCGTGCGCTTGCTGACGGGATCGACGCGAGCGTCGGAACGGCGCGCCATCCTGGCCGGACTGCAGGAGGGCGCGGTCGACATCCTGGTCGGCACGCACGCGCTAATCCAGGACGGCGTCGAGGCGCCAAGGCTGGCCCTCACGGTGGTCGACGAGCAGCATCGGTTCGGGGTGCGGCAGCGGGCGGCGCTGCGGGAGAAAGGGGAGGGGCGGCTGCCGCATCAGTTGGCGATGACCGCGACGCCAATCCCGCGCACGCTCAATCTGGTGCTGCACGGCGATGTCGACGTCTCCGTGCTGGCGGAGCGCCCGCCGGGCCGCGTCCCGATCGAGACGCGACGCTACATCGGCGCCGAACGCGCCGCGGCCTATGCCCAGGTGCGCGAGGAGGTGGCGAAGGGCCGCCAGGTCTTCGTCATCTGCCCGCTCGTCGAGGCTTCGGAAGCGGTGGAGGCCAAGGCGGCGGTGGAAGAGGCGGAGCGGCTCGGCCGGGACGTTTTTCCGGAGCTGCGCATCGCCACCTTGCACGGGCGGATGAAGTCGCGCGACAAGGACGCGGTGATGACCGCGTTTCGCGACCACGGCTACGACCTGCTGGTGTCGACTTCTGTGATCGAGGTCGGCATCGACGTGCCGAACGCGACGGTGATGGTGATCGAGGGAGCGGACCGCTTCGGGCTGGCCCAGTTGCACCAATTCCGGGGCCGGGTTGGCCGCGGCGGCAGCCGCTCGTATTGCCTGCTGCTGGCCGAAGAAGGGAGCCCGGACGGCGAAGAGCGTCTGCAGACGCTGGTCGCCAGCGACGATGGGTTCCTCCTGGCGGAGAAGGATCTGGAGCTGCGGGGGCCGGGAGATTTCATCGGCACGCGCCAGAGTGGTTTGCCGGAGATGTCCTGGCTGGAAGGCCACTTCGACACGCGGCTGCTGGATCGCGCGCGCCGCGCCGCCGAGGCGCTGCTGACCACGGATCCGGAGTTGACCCAACCGGCGCACGAACGTCTCCGCGGACGCTTCACGGCATTCTGGGAGCGGGCGGCGCCGGAAAAGGCGGTCTGATGGGAGTAACCGGTATAGGGTGACGGGTGACGGACGGTTGCGAGTCGATGAGGCAACGCCCATACGCTGCCGCCCGACACCCGACACCTGAAACCCGTCACCCGAGGAAACGCCGAGCCGACGCGCCGCATGCGACGCGTCGGCTCGATGCGTTCGGGTTCCTCGACGGGGGCGGCGTCCGACGCGCCGCCCCTATCGCGGGGAACGCGAGGGTTTAGCGGCGGCGCAGCCCGAGGGATGCGGCCGCGGCCCCGGCGGAGGCCAGGAAGGCGAACAGCGCGTTCGCCTCGCCGACGCCAACGCCGGTGTCGGGCAGGGCGACCACGCCGCCGACGTCGGCGGCAGGGGCCTCATAGCCCTTGTCGTCGTAGACCTTCTTATCGCCGCCGTCGTCGTACACGGCCTCGCCGCAGTACGTGTCGCCGACCGCGATGGCGTTGCCGACGTTGCCGCCGGAGTTGATGTTGCCGGTGCCGATGGCGCCGCCGTTGGCCGCCGCCGTCGCCACGCCGCCGTTGCCGGCGGAGGCCACGTCGAGGTCATCGATGCCGCCGCCGTTGGTGGTCGCGGCGTTGTTGCTGCCGCCGCTGGCATCGGAGATGGCCGTGCCGCCGTTGGCATTCAAGTCGATAACGGTTTCGTTCCAGACATCGCCGCCGTAGATGGCGACGCAGTCGTCCTGCGCGGCGACCGGAGTCGCCATCAGGCCCGCGCCGACCACCGACGCCGCGATTGCCGAACCCAGAACCACGCGTGTCAGTTTCACTTGAGGCACTCCTCCCCTTCGCACACTGGCTGAACCGTGGACCAACCGCCGGCGCCGAGCGCCGAGCGCGTCAAGCTTCAGGTCCCCTACGCCTGAAGCCCGCGGCCGCAGGGCTCCATCCGGGAGCGGGTTCGAGCAACGAGCCGACGGAGCCCTCGCCCGAATCGATGCCTGGTTCAGACTGTGAGAAACACGCCGCGTCAGCCGTCGCGCCCCGTCCCCACGCCCGCCCCAGGAACCCAGCGCCCCCAGCGCCATGCGACCAGGCGGTAACCCGCCTGAAGGCGCCCTCGTCCGCGCGCTTCCCGCGGCCAATGGCCACGGGACCGGTTGCCCCGGGACACCCAACCGCATCATATAGAGCCGGGACCTCTTTCGTCAATAGATTTTGGCCTCGGCGTTCGTACTGCCAGCGTCTCGGAGCCTGTTTCGCCCCCTTCCGGGTTCCAGTGGAACCGCGTCGGGCCGGGGAGAAAGCGCCAAACCGCCAGCGCGGCCACGATGGTTCCGGCGCCGCCGAGGGCGACCGCGGCCGGGGCGGAGGTCCAGGAGGCGACGAGGCCGGCCTCGAACTCGCCGAGCTGGGAACCGCCGCCGGCAAACGTGTCGTGCGCCGCCGCCACCCGGCCGCGCTGCCGGTCAAGCGTCAGCAGGGTCCGCAGCGTGTGCCGCTGCGAGACGCTCACCGCGTCTGCGGCGCCGCTGGCTGCCAAGGCGACGAGCGAGATCGCCAGCTCGCGGCTGAAGGCGAAGGCGACGAGGCCGAGCCCGTACGCCGCGATGGCGACCAGGATGCCGATGCCGGGCCGGGTCAGCGGCCGCCGACTGGCCATGTGCGTGGCCCCGACTACCGAGCCGACTGCCGGGGCCGAAAGGAGCCAGCCGAGGGTCCGCGGCTCGCCGCCCAAAATCTCGGCGGCGAAAATCCGCATCAAGGTGGTGCTGGCTCCGAAGAAGTTGGCCAGGAAGTCGAGCCCCATCGTGGCCAAAAGGATCGGCGAATCGCGCAGGAACCGCAGACTCTCCTTGGCGGCGGCCGATCCGCCGATCGTCGTCGGCTGGCGTTCGGCGCGGGTGTGCAGGGCGAAGGCCGCCAGGGCGACCACCCCGAACGTAGCGGCGTCGACCGCGTACGAGGCCGCCACGCCGACAGACGCGACCAACGCGCCGCCAACGGCGGGCACAAGCATGCCGGCGGCCTGAAAGGTGAGGACTCCCATGGTCATCGCGGACGGCATGGCCGGCGTCGGGATGAGCGTGGGAATCAGGGCGTGGCGCGTCGGGGCCGATACCACGCCAAAGAGGGCGGAGAGGACGGTGAGCCCGTAGATCAGCGGCAACGTGATGCGATCGGTCGCGGTCAGGCCCGCGAAGGCGGCGGCGACTGCCATCAGCGCGATCTGCGCCGTGATGAGCGTGACGCGCCGGTCGTAGCGGTCGGCGACGACCCCGGCGGCGAGGCCGAAGGCAAAGAGGAGGATGAACCGGGCCAGGCCGAGCAGTCCGAACTGAAGCGGGTCTCCGGTCATCTCGAAGACCTGTCAGGCGACCGCCACGCGTTGGATGTGCGTGCCCGTTTTGGAGACAACTTCCGCGGTCCAGATGAGGCTGAAGTCGCGGAAGCGCAGAACCTGATACGGCCGCTCGCGGCGCGGCTTGGGATCAGACGCGGGACGCGGCACGATTGGCTCAGAACATGGCTTCCCTCCCTCGACCCACGCCGCTTGTCGAAGTCGATCGTGGCTGGCGCGATGGTACAGTCGGCGCCGCCGTCAGCGGAATTGGACGTGGCGGCACGGAACGCGGAGGAACCACGATGATGGAGCAAGACCTCGGCGCCGCGATGTTTGGCTCGGAGTTCAAGGCGCGCGCCTTCCCGGTCTATGCGTCCATGCGCCAGAGCGGCCCCGTCGTGCGAGTGGCATTGCCGAGCGGCGAGTCGTTTTGCCTTGTCACCCGGTACGCTGAATGCCTGGAGCTGCTCAAGGAGCACGAGCGGTTCGCCAACGACCCGGCCAATGCGCTCTCCGAAGAAGAGTACGCCGCCCTCTTCCAGCAGGTCGCCGAAGGGCTGACACCCGAGCAGCAAGAGTTCCTGGCGCAGACCGACGAGATCCTGAGCCGGAACCTGCTGGCGGTCGATCCGCCGGATCATTCGCGGTTGCGGCGCCTGGTTGCTATCCCATTTACGCCGAAGTACATCGAGGGACTGCGGGCGCGGGTGCAGGAGATCGCCAACGACTTATTGGACGCGGTCGAGGCGCGGTCGGCCAAGACGGGGAGCCGCGAGATGGAGCTGATCGACGATTTCGCCTACCCACTGCCGCTGACGGTGATCGCGGAGATGCTGGGCATCCCGGCCGGCGACCGCGACCGGTTCCGGGAGTGGTCGGCGGCGGCAGTGTCGTTCACGCCCGCTGACCCGGCCAACCCGGAGATCACCGCCAAGCTGATCGAGTTCATCGCCTACCTGCGCGGCCTCGTGGCCGAGAAGCGCGCCGACCCCGGCGACGACCTGCTCAGCGGCCTGGTGCTGGCGGAAGCGGAAGGGGACAAGCTCTCGGAGAACGAGCTGCTGTCGATGATGTTCCTGCTCATCGTGGCCGGACACGAGACGACGGTGAACCTTATCGGCAACGGCACGCTGGCCCTCTTCGACTTTCCCGACCAGCGCGCCCGGCTGGACGAGTACCCCGGGCTGCTGAAATCGGCGATCGAGGAGATGCTGCGCTACTACGGCCCGGTGGAGATGAGTCTCGCGCGGTGGGTGCGGGCCGAGACGGAGCTGGGCGGGGAGCCGCTGCGCCGCGGGGAACGGATTATGGCGCTGCTCGCCTCGGCAAACCACGACGAGGCCCAATTTTCCGAGCCGGAGACGTTCGACATTTCCCGGGACCCGAACCGGCATCTCGCCTTCGGCACCGGCATCCATGCGTGCCTGGGAGCGGCCCTGGCGCGTCTGGAAGGGCAGGTCGCGTTCGCTACGTTGCTGTCGCGGCTGCCGAACCTGGCGTTGGCCATCCCGCGCGACGACGTGCAGTGGCGCGACGGGACCTTCCTGCGCGGGCTGACGCGCCTCCCCGTCGCGTACTGAGCGGCGGCGCGTCGCTCAGTACGCCGCCTGGCGGGCGGCGATGGCCGCGAGCTGGACCCGGCTGTCGGCGTCCAGCTTGTTGAGCAGCGAGGCGACGTGCGTCTTGACGGTGTTCGGCGAGACGAACAGCGCTTCGGCGATCGCCTTGTTGGATCGCCCCTCGGCCACGAGGGCCAGGACCTCTTTCTCGCGCGGGCTGAGCGTATCGGCGGGTGGGGGCCAAGCCGTCACGGCGTGGGAAGGGAGCGCGGCGGTTTTGCCGTCCGTCGCGGCAAAACCCGCCAACGCCTCTTCCAGCGCCAGCGTCACGGAGCGGGCGCGCTGGGCGGCCACGGCTGCCGCCACGACGGCGTCCTCAAGCGCCGTCCTCGCTTCGGCGGCGGCCTTCAACATCGCCATGCGGTCGGTTCGCCCGTTCGTAATGGTCGCGCCGGGTCGGAATGATCCTGGCCGGGCGCTTGCGGGTTGGGACCAGTTCGCCCGCGCCGGGTCGAGCGTCGCGCGCGGGATGGCGGCCAATTGCGATCCGTCGTTCACGATGCGTCTGTCTCCTTTGGTCTTCGCCCTGTCGTTCGCCACGAGCGTATCCATCGTCTCTGCCGACGGTAGCCGCGAAATGTGGAGACGCTGTGAAGGGCACACGGAAAGATGACGAATATCGGCGGTCCCGCGTGACGGGCATGGCCCTGGCGCCGGTCCAGAAGGCTGGTTGGGGCGCGGTCGGTCTGGCGTTCGTGGCCGGATCGCCGCGAACTTCGGGAACTTCGGGAACTTCTGGGGACGCCGGAAGACTCCGCCCACGCGTTGCCACACGGCCCGAGACTTCGCCCGGTCATGCGTAGGCGCTCGATTCGCGCTTGCCCCGTCGCGGCGGCAGCAGGATGAGGAGACCGAGCGGGATTCCAGCCCAGAACCCCGAGATTGGCATGAGGATGCCGCCGAGGAGCCCCATCGCGAGGAGCGCCCAGCCGGCGAAGGCCGGCGCGTGCTGTCCCCGCGCCTGGATCGTAGCGATCAGGGCGCCGGTGGTGGCGACAAAGACGCCGAACCAGAGCGACCAAACTGCTGCCTCCCGCTCCGGATGCGGTTCGACCGCGTTGACCACCCCGTCGCGGACGATCGCGACCCATGGACCGGATTTGGCCACGACGACATAGAGTACGTGGGCGAGACCAATCAGGATCACCGCCAAACCGATGTAGCGGCGCATGTGACGCCTCCTTCGCGCAATTCCATCAGTCAGACAATGGTGGAGGGCGGGATCGCGGCGATCGCCGACCTCGACCGGATCGTCGATCCTCGCGAGCGGCTCGAGCAGTTGATCGCGCGCGCGCTCGCCAGTGACGAGGCGGACGAGGCGACCCGATTCGGCCATGCTTTCCACCTGGCGGTCTCCGACGCCGCCGACGACCCGATCGTGCAGCCGGTCCTGCGGCGGGTGTCCGAGCGCCGGATCGACTATCTCATCGCGTGCTTTCGCGCCCGCGGACTCTCGGCCGACGAGGTGCGACAGCGCGGATTGCTCGCCTATGCCGCGTACGTGGGGACGTTGCGCCGGGTCAGGGAATCGCCGGGTCACCTGCCGAGCGGAGGAGCGCACGTCGCGTATCGCCGGCATCTGGTGACGACGCTCGTGCCGCACGATGGCTCATAGGGTTGTGGGGTGATAGGGCGATGGGGTGAGCGTCGGCTTGTGGCTCCCGTCTCCTGATTCCTCCCTTTCACCCCATCACCCAAACACCTTTCACCCATGGCCGGGGATTGACCCCTGACCGAATAGAACATATGATCTACTCCGTCCCGGAGCGCCGCAGCGCCGACCGGTAGGGACCATCGGGCGAGGTGGTCATTGCGCGCCACCGGGAGGACCCTGCCATGAATGAGTCTCAGCCGTCCCTCGATGAAAGCACCCTGGCGGTCGTGAAGGCGGTGGCGGTGCTGCGCGCCCGGCGCCGCGCCGATCCGGCGCACGCCGGGCTGACCGCCGGCGCCATCGCGGAGCGCGTCACCGGCATCATGGCGCCGCCGCGCCCTGGCCGCGGCGGGTGGTGGTGTGTGGGCCGAGTGCTGGACGAGGTCGCCGACGCGGAGTTCAGTGTCTGGTTCATGCCCGGCGCGCGGCGTATCGGGATCAGCCAGCGGGCGCGGCCGGCAGCCGCGCCGACGCCGCCGGTCAGCAGCCCTTTTTACTACGACGGATTGCGCCGCAAATGGATCGACGCGGCCACGGGCGAGATCGTCGCCGATGCAGCCGCGGCCAACCCGGATCCGCCCCGCCATGAATCCGGCGCCAGCGCCGCGACGTAGACATCCCCAGAGAGCGTCGTCCCCTACAACCCGACGCCCTCCCAGAGCTCACGGAGCGCACCCGCGCTCCACCCCTTCCCCTTCCCGCACGTGCCCGGCCCTCAGTGGCCGGGTTCGTGTTTGTAGGCCGAGTCGTGAGTCGAAAGTCGAAAGTCGTAAGACGCAAGGCGATGCGGCCGGCCCGACCAACCCCGACGCCGCCGGACATCGTTCTTTCGACTCACGACTCACGACTCACGACTCCGGTCATACTCCCCCCATGCGCGTCATTGCTGGCGAACGACGAGGGTTTCAGCTCAAGGGGCCGGCGGGAAAGTTCACCCGGCCAATGGCCGACAAGATCAAGGGCGCGCTTTTCTCGATGCTCGCCTCGCTGGGGGTGGAGCCGGTGCGGGTGCTCGATCTGTATGCCGGCACCGGCGGCATCGGCATCGAGGCGTTGTCGCGCGGGGCGGAGACGGCCGATTTCGTGGAGCAGAACGCGGCGGCGGCGGCGGTGGTGCGGGCCAACCTGGCCCACACCCGCTACGCGAACGTGACTCGCGTCTATCAGGAATCGGTATCGAGCTTCCTTGGCCGCGCCGAGCGTAGCCCGGCGGATGCCGCGCCGTACGACCTGATCGTCATGGACCCGCCCTACGCCGATCCGGATCTCGTCGCCACGTTGGAGCGGGTCGGGCGCTCCCCGTTGGTAGACTCGGATACGATCCTGGCGATCGGGCACTCGCCGCGGGTGACGCTGCCCGAGCAGGCCGGGCGCCTGGTCCGCTTGCGCGAGCGCTGCCACGGCGACAGTTGCTTTTCGATCTACGAGACGGAGTCGTGAGTCGTGAGTCGTCAGTCGGAAGAAAAACCGTGCGAAACCGGTCGGCGCGACTCGGTCGAATTGTCGCCCAACGACTCACGATTCACGACCCACGACTCACGACTCGTCTCGAATCCGCGACGAGCGATCTATCCGGGGAGCTTCGATCCGATTACGCTGGGTCACGTCGACGTGGCGCGGCGGGCGGCCCGGCTGTTCGACGAGGTGATCGTCGCCGTCTATGAAGGGCAGGAGAAGCCGGGGGCGCTCTTTTCGACGCAGGAGCGGATCGCGCTGGCGCGGGCGGCAGCGGCCGGCGCGCCGGAGGGCAACATCGTCGTTGACAGCTTTTCCGGGCTGACCGTAGATTACGCCCGGGCTCGCAATGCTGGGGTGATCGTGCGTGGGTTGCGCGCGGTCTCGGATTTCGAGTACGAGTTCAAGCTGGCGCACATGAACGCCCACCTGGCGCCGGAGATCGAGGTGGTCTGCCTGATGACCTCCTCCGGGCACTCCTTCATCAGCTCGAGCCTCATCCGGGAGGTGGCGGCGCTGGGCGGCGATATCGACGGGCTCGTGCCGGCGGTCGTGGGCGACGCGCTGCGCGCGAAGCTCGCGGCTCGCGCCTGACGGGGCGACGACGGGAGCAAGGCGCCATGAGCGACGACGGCCCAGACCTGTTCGACCCGGAGGTCGTCGACGAGGATCCAGACGACGTCCTCGTGCTGCTCGACCGGCTGGAAGAGCTGGTCGGTGTGGGCCGGCGGATGCCGTTCAGCACGCGGGTCATGGTCGAGGAAGAAGAGTTCCTGGGCTTGCTGGATCGCATCCGTGGCGCGGTGCCGCGCGAGATCCAGCAGGCGCAACGGGTAGTCGAGGAGCGCTCCGACATCATCACCAGCGCCCAGCAGGAAGCCGCCAAGATCCTCGACATGGCGCGCAGCCAAGCCGAGTATATCATCTCCGAGCAAGGCATCACCAACGAGGCGCGGCAGCGCGGCGAGGAGTACCTGCGCCAGGTGGAGTTGGACAAGCGCCGCTCCATGGGCCAGATCGACGAGTACGCCTTGCAGCAGCTCGGGCGCGTGGAAGACGCGGTTCAGGACGGCATGAACCTGGTTATCGAGTCGATGCGCGAAGCCCTGGAGCAACTGGGGCAGGCCAAGCGGCACGTCGGGAAGTAGCACCCTCGCGCCTGCATTTCGTCGGAACTTCGTGGATCTGCGCTCGAAACGCGCCTCGGTTTCAGCGCCGCGCCGACGTTGTGTCATTCCTCGCTGCGTCGGAATGACACGAGTTGCGCACGGCGCTGTCGACGTCGCCAAGCCCTGAGGAGCTTCAACCCAGTCGTGCTGTCCATCGGCGTGCGGATGATGCTGCACAGGAGGTCGCCGGTTGACAGCGGGGTGAATTTGACAACAATCAGGAACGGAGCCATGGGAAAGCCGTGATGAAGCTCCAGCTCCTGGATCCTCCACGCTTTCCCGGATCGTCTCATTGGCCGCAGCGTGAGAGGAGAGCGTCATGTCGTCGTTCGCTCGGCGCCGCCACAACCGACGGACCTTGCTGAAGAGCCTCGCGGGAGTAGGTCTTGCCACAGGACTTGCCGGATATGCGCCTGACCGGTCGCACGCCGCGCAGGACGCCGCCAATCTCCAGTTTTGGGACATGGTCTGGGGGCCGCCGGAGTACATCGACACGAACGAGGCGCTGATCGCCCAGTTCAACGAGGCCACCCCCGCGATTCAGGTGGAGTACCGCTCGACGCCCTGGGCTAACTGGTACCAGACGTTCACCACCGCGATCGGCGCGGGATCGGCGCCGGATGTCAGCACTGGCGCCGCGTATCAGGCGGTGCAGTTTTACGATCAGGGCGCCGTGGCCGCGGTCGACGAGTTGGTCGCCGAATTGGAGAGCACTGGCGCGCTGGACGATTTTCTCCCCGGCACGATCGAGCGCCTGCGCTACGACGATCACTACGTGGCCGTTCCGTGGGCCATCGACATCCGCGTCCTCTACTACCGCAGGGATCTGTTCGAAGATGCAGGGGTCGAGCCGCCCACGACCTGGGAGGATTTCGCCGCCGCGGCCGCGGCGCTGACCACCGGGGAGCAGCAGTACGGCTACGTCCTGTCCGGCGCCGAGAATGGCGGGGTGCATCACATCCTCGCCTTCTGCCTCAACAACGGCGGCGGACTGTTCACTCCGGAGCGCGCGGTCAACCTGATGGACGAGCGCAACGTCGAGGCGTTGCAACTGCTCGCCGACATGGTCGCGGCCGGGTCCGTCCACCCGGCCAGCGCCGGCTACACCGGCGACGACGCGCTCAAAGCCTTCAGCCAGGGCGACGCGGCGATGGTCCTGGCTACCCCGGGTCTCGAGGGGCGACTGCCGGAAATCGGCGAGCAGATCGGGGTGATGCAGCCGCTCACGTCGCCGAGCGGCGAGCAGGGCACCGTCTCCTGGGTCAACAACATCATGCTCTACGAGCAAAGCGAGTCCAAAGAGCAGGCAATGGAGTTTCTGGCCTGGAGGCTGGACAACCTGTTGCCATTGTGGACTGAGGGGCACGTCACGCAGATTCCCGTGCGCCAGTCGATCGCCGACGACGACTATTTCGCCGACAAGGAGAACATCCGGTTCATCATCGAGAACTGGGTCCCGGTCGGCAAGAGCACGGGGGCGCAGGCCGAGGGCATATTCCCCGTCCTGAACGAGGTCGAAGGCGAGGGCGTGCTGCAGACGCTGGCGCAGGATCTGCTGCAAGGCCAACCGGTGCAGGATGCGATGCAGAAAGCCAACGAGCGGTTGGTTTCGATCGTCGAGTAGCGGCGATACGTCGCCGGCCGGCGCCGTGCTTCATCTCGGCGCCGGCCCTCGTCGGAAAACCCGCGTCGTCGGCACGCCAGGGTGTACGGGCATGGCCGTTCGGGCATCGACACTAGACCGGCGCTTCACGGAACGGGGAGGCCGTGAGCGGCAACGGCGGGCCGATCTTCTGCCTTACGCGCTGCTGCTGCCCTCGATCGCGCTCATCGTGGCGATCGTCCTCAATCCCCTCGCGACCGGGATTTACTACAGCCTCAACGAGGGGTCGCTGCTGCGTCTCGACGGCTTCGTCGGGCTCGCCAATTATCGCAACCTGCTCGGCATGCCCGACTTTCGGCATGCGATGAAGTTCAGCGCGCTTTTCGCCGCGTGTAGCGTGGCCGGCAGCTACCTCATGGGGCTGGGTCTGGCGCTATTGCTGAACCAGGAGATTCCGGGCCGGGCGTTTTTTCGGGTCGCTCTGCTGCTGCCGTGGGTGATCCCGTCCATCGTCTCCATCGCCAGTTGGCGCTGGCTGATCGCCGATCAGAACGGGCTCGTCAACCAGGCGCTCGGTCTGGTCGACGTCGGCCCCATCTTTTTCCTGAGCACGGGCGACTCGGCGATGTTCTCGGTGATCATGATCAAGATCTGGCGCAGCTTCCCGTTCATGATGGTGTCGTGTCTGGCGGCGCTGCAAAGCATCGATCGCGACATCTACGAGGCGGCCAGGATCGACGGTGCGGGGCGCTGGCAGTCGTTCCGCGACATCACGATGCCGCAAATCTTCGGCATCTCGGTCGTGATGTGGATTTTGATGACCATTTGGAGCGTCAACGATTTCGAGACGCCGTGGTTGCTGACGCAGGGCGGCCCCTCCAATGCGACCGAGAACCTCATCGTACTCGCGTACAAGTACACCTTCACTCGAAACGACGTGGGGACTGGCTCGGCCATCGCAGTCGTCAGCATGATTATCCTGATGACGCTGGCACTGCTGCTGCTGCGCAAGCAGCGTGACGAGCAGTGAGCGGCGAGATGGCGACCGTATCGGCTGTGTCCGCGACGCGGCGACGAGCGTTCCCGTTCGGCAAGCGGGCGCTCTCCGTCGTGCTCCTGGCCATCGTGGTCGTCGTCGACCTCCCGATCATCATGATGATCTTGAACTCGCTGCGCCGCACCGACGAGATCCTCAGCGGCGGGCTGCTCCCGCGGGCTCCGTCGCTGGCGAACTACCAGTACCTGATCGAGCGGACGCCGTTCTGGACCTACTTTGGCAACAGCGTGCTGGTGGCCGGCGGGGCCACGGCGATGACCATCGTGGTGGCCGCCCTGGCTGGCTACGCGCTCTCGCGCTACCGGGGGCGGGCGATCACCGGCTATTCGCGGCTGCTCCTGCTGGTGCAGATGTTCCCGCTAATCCTGACCTTGATCCCGCTCTTCATCCTGTTTCGGGAGCTGAATTTGGTCAACACGCGAACCTCAGTGCTGCTTCTGTACGCCGTGGTCCATCTTCCCTTTGCCACTTGGATGTTCAAGGCGTTTTTCGATGCCATCCCGCGGGAGCTGGAGGAGGCGGCCCAGGTCGACGGGGCGTCGCGCATCGGGGCGTTTTGGCGGATCGTGCTGCGGCTCTCCGGACCCGGCATCGCCGCGGTGACGATCTTCTCGCTTCTTTTCTCGTACAACGAGTACCTCATCGCCAGCATCTTTCTGCGCGACGAAGACAAGATGACCATCCCAGTCGGCGTGCAGATGTTCATGCAGCAGTTTCAGACCGACTGGGGCAGCCTGATGGCGGCCGCGACGCTGGCGATGCTGCCCACGGCGATTTTTTTGCTCTTCGTGCAGAAGTCCATGGTGTACGGGTCGGTCGCCGGATCGGTCAAGGGGTGAGACAGACGGGACATAACGATCACGATTGACGATGCCACCGGGACTCGGTAAACTTCTCCGGTTGCGCCGGAGGCGATCCGGCGCGGTTTTTCGTGTCTTTCGCACGAATGGAATTGCGTCGATACTGATGGTCGAGGCGAATCAGCAGCGGGTTCTGCGCGACGACACCGCGGTCAACGTGGCTGGGCTGCTCAAGGGGCAGACCGGCGCCGCCCGTGTGTATCGCCTCGTGCTCGACGGGTTCGCCATCGACGACGAGATGAGCGCGCGGGAGATCGAGGGCGAGCTGCGGCTGACGCGGCTGGGCGAAGGCATCCTGGCCGGCGTCGAGGCGGCCGGGGTCGTGCCAATGGAGTGCGTGCGCTGCCTGCGCGAGTACGACCAGCCGTTCGAGGTCGCGTTCGACGAGGAGTACCGGCAGATGGTCGACCTCCGCACCGGGGTCGATCTGGACGACGGGGAAGCCGACGACGAGGGGTTCTCGCGCATCGACGAAAACCACGAGCTCGATCTGCGCGAGCCGCTGCGGCAGGAGATCCTGGTGGCGCTGCCGATGCGCCCCGATTGCGGGGAGGCGTGTCCGGGGCCGGACGTGCTAGAAGTCGGCGGCGAAGACGAAGACGAGGCGGTAGACGAGCGCCTGGCGGCGTTGGCGAGCTTGCTCCCCGACGAGCGGGCGCGCAAGATCGGATAGATCGCGGCCGGCCAAGCGGCCGGGCAAGCGGGGATTCAGGAGAGCGACGATGGGCGCACTGCCAAAGCAACGGATCAGCCGCCACCGCCAGGGCAACCGGCGGCGGCACCACTACCTGACCAATATTCCGACGTTGGTGGGCTGCAACACCTGTGGCGCGCCGCACGTGGTGCATCACGTCTGTCCGACCTGCGGCTACTATCGCGGGCGACAGGTGATCGTCATCGAGGAGCGGCGGCGGCGCGCCGAGTAGCCCGAGGTCTAGCGCCCCGGTCAGGATGACGCGGCAACGAGGGCAGGCGATGCGTCTGCCCTTTTGCTTTGCGTCGCTTCCCCGAGATTGCACAAGCCGGGCCTTTCAGGCGACACTCTGGCATCTTGTGCCGGCATGAAGGAGCGCCGCCCATGGACGCCCGGCCGCCCAACCCGGCAACACGAGGGACCACAATGCGCCACGCGGCGATCACTGGCTGGGGCATGGCCGTCCCGGAGCGCGTGCTCAGCAATGCCGACCTGGAGCGGATGGTCGAGACGTCGGACGAGTGGATCACCAGCCGCACCGGGATCAAGGAGCGCCGCATCGTCGGGCCGGACGACAGCGCCACCTCGCTCTCGGTGGCGGCGGCGCGGCAGGCGCTGGAAAAGGCGGAGTTGACCGCCGACGATATCGACCTGATCGTCGTCGCTACCTGTACGCCCGACCAATTCCTCGTCTCGCAGGCGTGCCTGGTGCAAGCCGAGCTGGGCGGGAATGCCGGGGCGTTCGACCTCGGGGCGGCTTGCTCGGGGTTCGTCTATGCCCTGGCCGTCGGGTCGCAGTTCGTGCAGACCGGGTTGCACGACCGGGTCATGGTCATCGGCGTCGATACCCTGACCCGCTTCGTCGACTACACCGATCGTTCCACGTGCATCCTCTTCGGCGATGGAGCGGGCGCGGTGGTTCTCGAGGCGACGGACGAGCCGCGCGGATTGCTCTCCACCGTGCTCGGCGCGGACGGCGCCGGGTACAAGCACCTTTACATCCCCGGCTGGGGCGCGTTCGTGCCGGAGTCGGCCGAGCTGTTTCCGGAGTACCGGCCCTACCTGCACATGAACGGCCAGGAGGTCTTTCGCTTTGCGGTGCGGGTGATGGGGGATGCCGCGGCCGAGGTGGTCGAGAAGGCCGGGCTCAGCTTCGACGACGTCGACATGCTCATCCCCCATCAGGCGAACATGCGCATCATCGACGCGGCCGCGCGTCGCCTGGCGCTGCCGCGGGAGAAGGTGTGGGTCAATCTCGACCGCTACGGCAACACCTCGGCCGCGTCCATCCCGATCGCCATGTTCGAGGCGGCCGAAGCGGGCGCGCTGGACGAAGGGGACAACGTGGTGCTCGTCGCCTTCGGCGGCGGCCTGGCCTGGGCGGCGGGGATGGTGCGCTGGGGGACGGCTGGCATCTGTCGCGATCCCGAGTGTCGGGCGCAGGGCGTGGTGGTTGGAACGTCGGACGTGTTGACGGCGGCCAATGCCTGAGGCCGGCACGGTCGCCTGGATCTTTCCGGGGCAGGGATCGCAGTGGGTCGGCATGGGCCGCGACCTGGCCGACGCCGATCCCGAGATCGCGCGGCTCTACGCATCCGCCGACGAGATGCTTGGCTTTGGCCTCAGCGAGATTATCTTCAACGGACCCGACGAGGCGCTGCAGCAGACGCCGGTGCAGCAGCCGGCGATCCTCCTGACGAGCATCGCCTACCTCCACGCGCTGCGAAAACGCGAGGTCTTGCCCGAGGCAGGTTTTGTGGCCGGCCACAGCTTGGGTGAGTACGCCGCGCTGGTCGCCGCTGGCGCACTTGCATTCGGGGACGCGCTGCGGCTGGTGCGGCGGCGCGGTGAGCTGATGCAGGAGCATGGCGCGGGGGCGATGGCGGCGGTTCTGGGCATGGCGCCGGACGATGTTGCCGCGGCGGCGCGGGACGCGAGGGCGGAGGTTGCCAATTTCAATGCGCCGGACCAGACGACGATCTCCGGTCGCGTCGAGGCCGTGGAGCGCGCCATGGCGCTGGCGACGGAGCGGGGGGCGAAGCGCGTCGTGCCGCTGCCGGTGAGCGCGGCGTTCCACTCGTCGCTGATGGCTCCGGTGGCCGAGGCGATGCGGCCAGAGATCGCAGGAACCGCGTTCAGCGTGGCGCGCGTGCCGCTCGTTGGCAACGTGGACGCCCGCTTCCTCGTCGAGCCGCAAGCCCTGCGTGACGAGCTCATCGGGCATATCTGCGGCTCCGTGCGATGGGTGGACGCGGTCGCCGCGCTAGGCGGCGCCGGTGTGACGACGTACTTCGAAATCGGGCCGGGCAAAGTGCTGGCCGGGTTGATCGGGCGCTGCGCGCCGGGGGCAACGGTCTTCAACGCGGAGCGGCTGTTGGCGGAGTCCTCGTCAGCAAGCTAAAGCGTCCGCGCCTCCATGCCTCAGGCGCGGAGCCGCAAGCAACGTGTCATTCTGAGCCGGCAGGCGAAGAATCTCGGCCGCAGGGAACGGCGTCTCCCTTGAGCCGAGATGCTTCACTTCGTTCAGCATGACAAGGATTGACCGGACCACTGATCGGGCTGGAGGGGAGCGGAACGCATGAGCGAAGCGGGTGATTCGGAGCGGATCGGGGTCGCGGTCGTCACCGGAGGCACGCGCGGCATCGGGCTAGCGGTGGCCAAGCGGCTCACCGCCGACGGGTACGATGTGCTGTTGACCTACAAGGGCGATGCCGACGCGGCAGACGCGGCCAAGACCGAGCTGGCGGGGAGCGGGCGGCAGATCGAGGTCATTGCCGCCGACATCTCGACGGCGGACGGCGCCGGGCAGGCCATTGAGGCGGCGATGCAGTCGCTCGGGCGGCTCGACGTGCTGGTCAACAACGCCGGCATCACCCGCGACACGCTCTTGATGCGCATGAGCGACGACGACTGGGACGTTGTGCTGACCACAAATCTCAAGGGCGCGTTCCTCACGTCCAAAGCCGCCATCCGTCCCATGCTGCGCCAACGCTCGGGGCGGATCGTCAACATCTCCTCGGTCGTCGGCCAGGTCGGAAACGCCGGGCAAGCCAATTACGCCGCCGCCAAGGCGGGGCTGATCGGGTTCACGAAATCGCTGGCGAAAGAGGTCGGCTCGCGCGGCATCACCGTCAACGCCATCGCGCCGGGCTTCATAGACACTAGGATGACGGCGGGGCTGTCTGACGAGATGAAGGCGATGCTGCTGGAGCGGACGCCGCTCAATCGCTTCGGAACCCCGAAGGATGTGGCGGGGGCGGTCGCGTTTCTCGTCGGGCCGGATGCGAGCTTCATCACCGGGCATACCCTGACGGTGGACGGTGGGTTGTTCATGCCGTAGGCAGGCGTGGCGTCTGATGCGGCGCCGGCGCCAGCCATTCGGCGCGACCGTGGTCCCAAATGCCGACATTCCATACTATTGCGGCGTACGTTCGCGCCGACTGAGCTTGCGACCGGGCGGCGCGTGGAGTAGCCTCACACCTGAGACGCGACGCCAGCTTCGCCGCCCGTCGGGTTTCGACTCCGCGAACCGATGCGATCGCTCCCCGCTTGCCGCCATCCCTCGTGGGGGGGACATGTCGATCGACGCAGTGGGGGCGCTCGAGATCGTTCCCCGCGATCAAACGGCTGATGTCCATGCTCGCGCGCTCGCGCGCATCCTGAGCGATCTCACCCCGACCCCACCAGCGGTGACCCACGGCCGGCTCTACCTGGTTGCTGGTCCTCCCTCCCCACGTTTTCACGCGGCGATCCGCGACCTCTGCCTCGATCCGATCCTCGCCGAGGCGCGTCCTGGGGAGGACGTTTGCGCGGGGGCCGGTTGGGTCATCGACATCCTGCCGCATCCTGGCGTGACCGACGCCGAGGGGGAGAGTCTTGCCGACGCCTTGACGCGCGACGGCTTCGCTGGCGTCCGCGCCCGGGCGGGGCATCGCTATCGGATCGAGGGAGCGCTCGATCCGGCGCTGGTGGCCACGGCCGCGCGCCGACTGGCGCACCAAGTGGTCGAAAGCGTGTCGTGGCGTCCAGCGTCGTGCCCCCCCGACGAGGCGTGGCAGCGCGGGGCGTTCATGCCGGAGGCGCAACCCGATCCTACCGTCGAAACCGTCCCGATTCGTGCGCTGGACGCGGACCAATTGCAGGAGCTGAGTGCGCGACGGCTTCTCTCGCTGCCGCGTGAGGACATGGCCGCCATCGGGGACCACTACGAGGCGCTCGGCCGCGACCCGACCGATGTCGAGCTGGAGACGATCGCCCAGACCTGGTCCGAACACTGCGCGCATCGCACGTTCAAGGCGACGATCCGTCATCGGGAGCGCGGCGCCGAGGCGAGGGAGATTCGCGGTCTGCTCAAGACGTACATCATGGCCGCGACGGAGAAGGTGAAGCGACCCTGGGTGCTCTCCGCGTTCCGCGACAACGCCGGCGTCATCGCTTTCGACCGGGGCCACGAGATCTCGTTCAAGGTCGAGACGCACAACCACCCGAGCGCCCTGGAGCCGTTCGGCGGGGCGAACACCGGCGTCGGCGGTGTGGTGCGGGACGTGCTCGGCGTTTCGGCGGAACCGATCGCCAACACCGACGTGCTTTGCTTCGGCCCGCTGGAGACTTCGCCGACATCGCTCCCGCCGGGCACGCTGCCGCCCGAGGACGTGTATGTCGGAGTGGTGGCCGGGATCGCCGACTACGGCAACAAGATGGGCATCCCCACGGTGAACGGGGCGACGCTCTTCGATCCGGGGTATGTGGCCAACCCGCTCGTTTTCTGCGGCACGGTTGGGCTGGCGCCGCGCAATCGCCGGCCGACCGAGCCTCGGGTAGGCGATCTGGTTGTCGTCGCCGGGGGGCGAGCCGGACGGGACGGGATCCACGGCGCCACGTTCTCTTCGGACGTGTTGGGGGCAGGCCACACCGAGCTGGGCAGCGTGGTGCAGATCGGCGACCCAATCGTGGAGAAACGGCTTGCAGATGCCTTGCCGAAAGCCCGCGACCTGGGCATCTACACCGCCATCACCGATTGCGGTGCGGGCGGGCTGTCTTCGGCGGTCGGCGAGATGGCGAGCGAACTGGGCGCCGAGGTCGAGTTGGCGCGCGTGCCGCTGAAGTACGACGGGCTGCGGCCGTGGGAAATCTGGCTCTCCGAAGCCCAGGAGCGGATGGTGCTGGCCGTGCCGCCGGCACATTGGCCGGCATTGCAGGACGTCTTTGCAGGCGAAGGCGTCGAGGCGACAGCCATCGGGCGCTTCACGGGCGAGGGGCGGCTGCGCGTCCTCTACGATCGGCAGGTCGTCGCCGATCTCGATTGTGCGTTTCTGCACCAGGGCATGCCGCAGCGGATGCTGGAGAGCGTGTGGGAGCCGTCGCCATGGACGGCGCAGACGCCTGCCACTTCTCTCGATGCTGACCTTGCCGAGTTGCTCGAACGGGCGCTGGCCGACCCGAACGTCGCCTCGAAGGAGACCATCGTCCGCCAGTACGACCACGAAGTGCAGGGGCGGACGGTCGGCAAGCCTTTCGTTGGCCCCATGGACATCGGCCCGGCCGACGCGGCGGTGCTGCGCCCGCTGGCGCGCTCGTGGCGAGGCGTCGCCGTGGGGTGCGGCATCAATCCCTGGTACGGCGAGATCGATCCCTACGCGATGGCGCTCCAAGCCGTCGACGAGGCGCTTCGCAACATCGTCGCGGTCGGCGCGGACCCGGCGCGCACCGCGCTCCTCGACAACTTTTGCTGGGGCAACCCGAACCTCCCCGATCGCCTTGGGGGGTTGGTGCGGGCGGCGCAGGGGTGCCACGACGCGGCGGTCGCCTTCCGCACGCCGTTCATCTCCGGCAAGGATTCGCTGTTCAACGAGTATCGGCTCGCCGACGGCTCGACGCATCCAATCCCCGGCACGCTCCTCATCTCGGCCATCGGCCTTGTACCCGACGTGCGCGGCGCGGTGTCGATGCACCTGAAGCGCCCCGGCAACGCCATCTATCTGGTCGGGACGACGGGGGACGATCTGGGCGGATCGCTGGCCTTGAGACTCACCGGCCAAGGCGGAGGCCGTGCCCCGATCGTGGACCTGGGCTCGGCCAGGCGCACGCTGAGCACGGTCCATCGCGCCATGCGCAAGGGGCTCGTGCAGTCGTGCCACGATCTGAGCGAAGGCGGCCTTGCCGTCGCGGCGGCGGAGATGGCTATCGCGGGTGGGCTCGGGCTGGAGCTCGATCTGGACCGACTGGCCGTGTCCGAATCTGGTCTTTCCGATGCCGTCCGCCTCTTCGCCGAAACGCCGACCCGATTCCTGATCGAGGTCGCCGAAGTGGACGCCGCCGCGTTCGAAGTGGTCCTGCGTCGTCTTCCCCACGCGAGGATTGGGCGCGTAGTGGCGGAGCGGCGGTTGCATGTTCACAGCGCCAGCCATCCGCTCCTTGAGCGCGATGTCGAGGGATTGCGGGCGATCTGGCAAGCGCCGCTCGCGGAGGCGCGGGCATGAGTGCCGTTGCGACCCGGCCAAGGGGCGCGTCGCGACGCGTGGGGAACCGCCCTGCCGCGCTCGTTCTCCGCGCGCCGGGAACGAACTGCGACCGGGAGACGGCGCTGGCCCTGGAGCTCGCCGGGGCGCGCGTCGGATCGATACACCTCGAGCGGCTGCTTGCCGGCGAAGTCGTTCTGGACGATGTCGCGATGCTCGTCCTGCCTGGCGGGTTCTCGTTTGGCGACCATCTTGGCGCGGGGACGCTCTGGGCTCATCGCCTGGAGAAGCTGGGCGAACCGCTTCACCGGTTCGTGGAATCGGGACGGCCGGTGCTTGGCATCTGCAATGGGTTTCAGGCACTGCTACGCCTGGGGTTGCTGGAAGGCGGCGCATTAGGCCCGAATGCTTCCGGGCGTTTCGAGTGCCGCTGGGTGTGGATGCAGCGGCCAGCCGCGGGGCGAAGCCCGCTCCTGGAGGGGATCGAGCGGATCGCGATGCCGGTCGCGCACGGAGAAGGGCGGTTCGCCGCCAGTGGACCCGCGTCACTGGAGGCATTGCACGAGCGAGGGCAAGTGGCGCTGGTTTACTGCGATGAAGCGGGGCGTGAGGGCGCCTACCCGGTCAATCCGAACGGATCGGATGGGGCGGTCGCGGCGTTAACCAACAGGGTGGGCAACGTGTTGGGGATCATGCCGCACCCGGAGCGCAACGTCGCTCCAGGGATGGCGCCGGCGGGTAGAGAAAGCGGCTCGGGGTTGGCGATCTTTGCCAACGCCGTGCGCATGGCGCGAGGCTGAGCGATGGCCACCTACGCAGGCGTTGGCATCCACCTCGACGATGCGAAGCGGACCAAGGCGCGCGTGGGCGAGTTGGTGGCGAGGACGCGCGGAACCGGGGTGCTGGCCGACGTCGGAGCCTTCGGCGGGATGTTTCGCCTCGGGGCTGCCGGCGCCTTCCGCGACCCGGTGCTTGTGGCCTCCACCGACGGCATCGGCACCAAAGTGAAGATCGCCGCGGCGCTGGGCCGCTACGACTCGCTCGGGGCCGACATCGTCAACCACTGCCTCAACGACATCGCGGTGCAGGGGGCGCGGCCGCTTTTCTTCCTCGACTACCTGGCGCTGCACCGGGCCGACGCGGAGGTGGTGGCCGCGTTAGTCGGAGGCATCGCGGCTGCGTGCGAAGCCGCCGGGTGCTCACTGCTGGGCGGAGAGACGGCGGAGATGCCGGACGTTTACCCGCCGGGGGAGTTCGACGTGGCGGGGTTCATCGTCGGCGTGCTGGACCGATCCGAGATCGGCGCCAACGGGCAGCCCCAAGCCGGCGACGTTCTCCTTGGCCTGCCGTCGCACGGGCTGCACACCAACGGCTACAGCCTCGCCCGCCGCGTGCTGCCGTCCGCGATCTGGGATACGTTCGACGCCGAGCTGGGCATGACGGTTGGCGACGCGCTGCTTGCCCCGCATCGGTCGTACCTGCGCGAGATCCAGGCGCTCATCGGCGCCGGAGCGCGGGCCTTTGCCCACATCACCGGCGGCGGCCACATGGACAACATTGACCGCATTCTCCCCTCCGACCTCGCGGCTGACATCGACACTGGCGCCTGGGACGTTCCGGCCATTTTTCGCGGAATCGCCGCCGCGGGCGCGACTCCGGCGCTGGAGATGTACCGGGTGTTCAACATGGGCATCGGGCTCGTGGCCATACTTCCGGCCGACAGGGTCAACGAGGCGCTCGCCGCGGTCGCCGGGGCGATCGTCATCGGCGAGGTCGTTCCGCGTGGGGAAGAGGACGCTCCTCAGGTCCGTCTGCTGGGGCTCGGCGGCTGAAGGTGGAGGAGAGCATGGCGAGCGATCGTGCGACCGACCGCGGCGAGCTGCTGGCCGAAGGGAAGACGAAGGTGGTCTACGCGGTCCCTTCGGATACGTCGCTGGCGCTCATCGTCCACAAGGACGACATCACGGCGGGGGACGGCGCCCGGCGCCACCGGCTGCCGGGCAAGGGCGCGCTCAGCGGCCGCACCACCGCTAATGTCTTCCGCCGGCTTCGCGAAGAGGGCATTCCGAGCCATTTCGTCGACGCCCCGGCCGACGACGAGATGCTCGTGCGCCGCTGCGCGATGATCCCCCTCGAAGTCGTCATGCGCCGCATTGCTGCCGGTTCCTACCTGAAGCGCAACGCCGTCCCGGAAGGGACGCGCTTCGAGCCGACAGTGGTGGAGTTTTTCTTCAAGGACGACGCCAACCACGATCCCCTGGTCGACGACGCCTGGATCGAAGAGCACGGAGTGGCGACCGCGGAGGAGATCGAGGCGCTGCGCGCCATCGGCCGGCGGGTTTTCACCGCTCTGGAGCAGGCGTGGGCGGAGCAGGACGTGCAGCTCGTCGACCTCAAGATCGAGTTCGGGCGCGACGCGGACGGCGAGCTGCTCGTGGCCGACGTCATCGACAACGACTCCTGGCGCATCTGGCCGGGCGGGCGCAAGGAGGCGATGCTCGACAAGCAGGTCTACCGCGATACGGCCGAGGTGACCGACGAGGCGCTGCGCACGGTGTTGATCAAGTACGCCCAGGTGGCGGAGCTGAGCGATGCGTTCGGCGCGATGGACATTCACCCCAACTCCTCAGAGATCCCTCACCCCAACCCCTCTCCTTTCGCGAAGGGAGAGGGGCGTGATGCCGCGCAGGCGGCCAGCGGTCGTCCCCGCGAGGCGTGCGGGGTGTTCGGCATCTGGGGCGAGGGGATCGACGTCGCGCGCACGACGCTGCTGGGGCTGATGGCGTTGCAGCACCGGGGCCAGGAGAGCGCGGGGGTCGCCGTGCTGGAGGAGGCGCGGATTCGCGTCGCGCTCGGCATGGGCCGGGTCGATCAGGTCTTTCGGCCGGAGCAGATCGACGGGCTGACGGGCGTCGCGGCGATCGGGCACACGCGCTATTCGACCACCGGCAGCTCATGCATCGAAAACGCGCAGCCGGTGCTGGTTGAGGCGAACGACGAGGCGCTGGCGCTGGCCCACAACGGCAACGTCGTCAACCCGATCGAATTGCGGCGGCTGGTGCGGGAGCGCGGCGTGGAGCCGGTCACCGGCTCCGACAGCGAGCTGCTGGCGCTGCTGATCCTGCACGGACAGGGGACCTGGGAAGAGCGCATCCGGCGCATGATGGAGCTGGCCTCGGGGGCGTACTCCCTGACGATTCTCACCAACGACGCGCTCTTCGCCGTGCGCGATCCGTACGGCTTGCGGCCGCTTTGCCTGGGTTGGCGCGACGACCATTGGATGGTCGCCTCGGAGAGCTGCGCGCTGGATACGGTCGGAGCCGATCTCGTGCGCGACGTGCAGCCGGGCGAAATCCTCCGCCTCGACGACGCCGGGCTCCGCTCCGACCTGATGCCGGATCCGCCCCCGCCGGCCCTGTGCGTCTTCGAGCAGATCTACTTCGCCCGGCCCGACAGCGTGCTCGACGGACAAACGGCGTTCGAGGCGCGTGTGGCCATGGGCCGGGAGCTGGCGAAGGAGCATCCGGCGCAGGCCGATCTCGTCATTGGCGTGCCCGATTCGGGGGTGCCGGCGGCGATCGGCTACGCGCAGGAGATGGGGCTCCCGCTCAGCGAAGGGCTGGTCAAGAACCGCTACGTGGGGCGAACCTTCATCCAGCCCGATCAGCATTCGCGCGAGTCGGGGATTCGGTTGAAATTCAACCCGCTGCGGGGCGCGGTCAAGGACAAACGCGTCGTCATCGTCGACGACAGCGTGGTGCGCGGCAACACCATGCCGCAGATCGTCGATCTGCTCCGCCGCGGCGGGGCGACGGCGATCCATTTGCGCATCTCCGCGCCGCCGATCGCCCATACGTGCCACTTCGGGATCGACATGGGCGCGAGCGAGACGCTGCTGGCCCATGGCCGCGATTTGGAGAGCATCCGCCGTCACCTCGGCGCGGACACGCTGGGGTATCTCAGTCTCGAGGGTTTGCTTCGGGCGGCGGGGGAGCGCAACCGCTGCATGGGGTGCCTGACGGGCCGCTACCCGATCCCGGTCCACGCCGCCTCGGCAAAGCATGCCCTGGAAATCGATGCCACCGAGGATGAAGCGAAGAGACAGCGAGCGGGGGCAGCCAGATGACCACCAGCGAACTGCTATCCGTCCTCGTGGTGGGCTCCGGGGCCAGGGAGCACGCGCTGGTTTGGGCGCTGTCGCGCTCGCCGTCGGTCGGCGCCCTGTGGGCGGCGCCGGGGAATCCCGGCATTGCGGAGCTGGCACACACCGTCAACCTCGCGGCGACCGAGGTCGAGGCCATCGCCGACTGGGCCGCCGCCACTCGGATCGGCCTGGTGGTGGTCGGGCCAGAGGCGCCGCTGGCGCTCGGGCTGGCCGATAAGCTGCGGGCGCGGGCCATCCCCGTGTTCGGCCCCGACCGTGTAGCGGCCGAATTGGAATGGTCCAAGGCGTTCGCCAAGGATTTCATGCGTCGCCACGGCATCCCGACCGCGGACTCCGCCGTGTTCACCGATTCCGACGCCGCCATCGCGTTCGCTCGGCAGGCGGACTATCCCCTCGTGGTCAAAGCGGACGGATTGGCGGCGGGCAAGGGCGTGCTCATCTGCGCGGCGCCCGCCGAGGCCGAAGCGGCGATCCGGTCGGTGATCGACGAGCAGGCCTTCGGGGCCGCGGGCGAGCGCATCGTCATCGAGGGTTTTCTGGAAGGCGACGAGCTGAGCGTCATCGCCCTCGTTGACGGGGAGCGAATCACGGTGCTGCCTCCCGCTCGCGACTACAAGCGTCTCAAGGACGGCGATCGCGGCCCGAACACCGGCGGTATGGGCTGTTACTCGCCGGTAGATGGCCTCTCGCCGGACCTGCTCGCGGTGGTGCGAGAGACGATCCTGGAGCCCGTCGTTGCCGGTATGCGAGCGGAAGGACGCCCCTATCGGGGCACGCTCTACGCCGGGCTGATGCTGACCGCATCCGGCCCATTCGTGCTGGAGTTCAACTGCCGCCTCGGCGACCCCGAGACGCAGGTCGTTCTCCCGCTGCTGGAAGGCGACGTGGCGCGGGTGTTGCTCGACTGTGCGCAGGGTCGGCTCGAGCCTGACTCGATCGAAACCTCTGCTGAAGCAGCGGTGTGCGTCGTGCTGGCGGCGGAGGGATACCCGGAAGCGCCGCGTCGCGGAGACCCGATTCGCGGCATCGCTGACGCCGTCAACGCCGGGGCGCTCGTCTTTCACGCCGGAACCGCGCTGCGTGACCGGCAACTCGTCACCGACGGAGGGCGGGTGGTGTCGGTCGTGGCAACTGGCTTCAACGTGGCCGAAGCGCGAGAGACCGCCTACGCGGCAGCAGACCAGGTCTCCTTTCGTGGCATGCAGATGCGGCGCGATATTGCGCTGACCCCGGCGCTCGTCTCGGCATGAGTCGTCTCGCCGTCCTCGCGTCCGGCTCGGGGACAAACATGCAGGCGCTCCTCGACGCCATCGCCGCGGGCGAGCTCGACGCCGAGATCGCGGTCGTCGTCAGCAACCGCCGGGACGCGGGCGCGGTCTGCAAGGCGATGGACGCCCACGTACCCACGGTGACGCTGCCGCTCGCAAATCGTCGCGATCCAATGGCGCGGGCGATGTTCGACCGTCAACTGGCCGACGTTGTCGAGGCGTTCGCCCCGGACCTGATCGTGCTGGCCGGGTGGATGCTGATTCTCGGCCCGGCGTTCCTGGATCGGTTTCCGGGGCGGATCGTCAACGTGCATCCGGCGTTGCTCCCGAACGGCGAGGGCAGCAAGGTAGAGTCCAGCGCTGGTCTGGCGCCCGCCCTGCGCGGGGCGCGGGTCGTGCGCGACGCGCTATTGCTGGGTCTTCCGGTGACGGGGGCCACGGTCCACATCGTCACGCCAACCGTCGACGCGGGACCGGTCATCCTGCGCGAGGAAGTGCCGCTCCTGCCGGGAGACGACGAGGCCAGCCTCCACGCGCGCATCAAGCAAGCCGAGCACCGGCTGCTGCCGCGCGCGGTCGCGTTGACATTGGCGCATCTCGCCGCGCATGAATACGGTCACGGAACGAGGAGGGATGGTTCGGAGTGAGCGCGTCTGCTGCCCAGGTCATCATCTTGTCGGGATCGAAGTCCGATCGTGATTTCTGTGCCGCCATTGCCCGTGGCCTCGACGGCTACGGCGTCAGCCACGAAACACGTATCGCCTCGGCGCACCGGGTGACGCGCTACCTGCTCGACATGCTGGACGCCTACGAGGCGGATGGCCGGCCGCGTGTCTACATCACGGTCGCTGGGCGTTCCAACGCCCTGTCCGGGGTGGTGGATGCCAATTCGCGGCATCCGGTCATCGCCTGTCCCCCATACAGTGACCGATTCGGAGGAATGGACATTCTCTCCACGTTGCGCATGCCCGGCGGGGTGGCGCCGTTGCTGGTGCTGGAGCCGGAAGCAGCGGCGTTGGCCGCGGCCAAGATCCTGGCCATGGCCGATCCCACAATTGCGGAGCGGATTTCCGCCTGGTATCGAGTCTCGCGCGAGCAGGCCATGGCGGACGATCGCGAAGCTCAGTCGCACTGAGGGCCATCACCCCGGACCCGTCGACGGGGCTTTCGAAGCGATAGCCGGATGGCTTTCGCTTCAAGCAACCGGGGTGTGGTGGTGGAAGTTGCCAGCGGCGGGACTTACCGCCCTGTCGCCTGAACCTCGAGAGATCAGGACGACTGGACCGACGCAGAGAGTCCCCGCAAGGCCCAATATGGAATGTGGGTGGGCGCTGCCTGATTCGCCGCGAGCGCCTCTGCGGCGTGGAGGGGCGCCACCCGCGCCACCCCGCCAGAGTTGGCAACCTTGGCAACCTTGGCAATCTTTACCGGCGCGGCCACACTGGCGCCCACCAGGACGCCGTATGATTCGCGGGATCGGGGCTGGACTATGCTTGCCAACCGCGCCTTGAGAGAATACGCAGGCAGTAACCGGCGCTGATGACTGACGAACCGCTGTTTCGCAAGATTCTCATCGCCAACCGGGGCGAGATCGCCCTGCGGATACTGCGCGCGTGCCACGATCTGGGGGTGCGTGCGGTGGTGGCCTACAGCGACGCCGATCGGGAGTCGCTGCCGGTGCGATTGGCGGATGAGGCGGTCTGCATCGGGCCGGCGCAGGCGGCGCGGTCGTACAACAACATTCCGGCCGTCATCAGCGCGGCGCTGATCACCGGCTGCGACGCCATCCACCCTGGCTACGGGTTTCTGGCAGAGAATCCATACCTGGCCGAGGTCTGCGCTCAGGTCGGGGTGGCGTTCATCGGGCCGCGGCCGGACGTCATCGAGCTGATGGGCAATAAGGCCCAGGCGCGGGAAGCGATGCGCCGGGCCGGCGTGCCGATCGTGCCCGGCAGCGATGGACCGGTCGAGAATCTGGCGGAGGCCCGCGAGACCGCGCGCAAGATTGGCTATCCCCTGCTGGTGAAGGCCGTGGCCGGCGGCGGTGGGCGGGGGATGCGCATCGTCGGGGACGAGACGGAGCTGCTGCGCGCCCTGCCGCTGGCGCAAGCGGAAGCGGAAGCGGCGTTCGGCAATGGCGCGGTGTATCTGGAGCGGTTCGTCGAGCGCCCTCGTCACATCGAGGTGCAAATCCTGGCCGACAACTATGGAAACACCCTGGCCGTCGGGGAGCGCGACTGCTCGATCCAGCGCCGGCACCAGAAGTTGATCGAGGAGGCTCCCGCGCCGAATCTGCCTGGCAAGACGCGCGACGCGTTGCTCAAGGCGGCCGTCAAGGGCGCGAAGGCGGCGAAGTACACCAACGCCGGGACGATGGAGTTCCTCGTCGATGCCCGCGCGAACCTCTACTTCATGGAGATGAACACCCGCATCCAGGTCGAGCACCCGGTGACGGAGATCACCACGGGGATCGACCTGGTCGTGTGGCAAATTCGCATCGCCGCAGGGCAACGCCTGACGCTCAATGAGCGCGACTGCGAACCGCATGGGCATGCAATCGAGTGCCGCATCACCGCCGAGGACGCCGAGCGCGACTTCGCCCCCAGCGTCGGCGCCATCGACTTGTACGTGGCCCCGGGCGGCCCAGGCGTGCGCGTCGATTCGCACCTCTACGCGGGCTACGCGGTCCCGCCGTATTACGATTCGCTGCTGGGCAAGGTGATCGCCTGGGGCCGCGACCGCGACGAAGCGGTGGCGCGCATGGGCCGCGCCCTGACCGAAACCGTCATCACCGGCGTGCCGCAGACGGTCCCGTTCCTGCGTCGGGTGATGGAGGACGAGACCTTCCGCTCCGGAACCTACGACACCGATTACGTCCGGCAGTTCACGGAGCGGGCTTGCGCCGGCGCCGGCGACCGTGAGCGGCAGGCTGCGCCCGCCCAGGCGTAGCTGGCGTGCGACACCGTGGATAGCGCTATGAGGACAGACAAGGAGCCTGCGTTGGCGAGCGAATCATCGGGAGAAGCGCCCGAACCGAAACGGCGCACAGGGGCGAGTCTGGGCGGCTCGGCGGACGCGGCGGCGCGCCGGCATCAGGGACGAATGCTGGCCCTGCAAGTGCTGTACGAGCTCGACCTCACGGATCACGACCCCGGAGAGGCGATGAGCCGGGCGTTCGCCGAGCATGAACCGGTCGCGGGCGACGTAAGAAAGCACGTCCAATCCCTCGTGCGGGGCGTGCTCGAGCATCGGGACGAGCTCGATCCTGTCATCTCCGACGCGGCGCCGGCACGCGCCCTGGCGGAGCAGGCGGCCATCGAGCGCAACGTGCTGCGCTTGGCGACCTACGAGCTTTTCCACGATCCGCGCGTGCCGCCGAAAGTCGCCATCAACGAGGGGGTGGAGCTGGCCAAGCGGTTCGGCGGGGAGAACTCCGGCAAATTCGTCAACGGCGTCTTGCGCACGATCTACGAGTCGTGAGTCGTGAGTCGTGTGTCGAAAAGTGGACAGGCGTTGGGGCAAACGCAAGGGCCAGCCGCCAAGTGCGATGCTTGCCCTACGAACGACGTTCTAGCACACGACTCACGACTCACGACTCACGGCTGGTGTATCATCGCCGCGGTCAGGTCCGGACGGCGGAAGGCGCGTCCTTTTGCCGATTTCGCTGATGGCGGCCTGTCGAGGCGCCTGCCGTGGGGCCTGGGGAAGGGTCCCCGTTGAACCAGGGCGTCCGCGCGGAGCGGCGCGTGGTGGGGAGGATCGAGGATGGCTACGACGTTCGAGCGGGTTCGCGTGATCGTCGCCGACAGACTTGGCGTCGATGAAGACAAAGTCGCAATGGAATCCGAGTTCATCGGCGATCTGAACGCCGATTCGCTCGATCTGGTCGAGGTCATCATGGCGATGGAGCAGGAGTTCGACGTCGAGATCAAGGACGAGGATGCCGAGAACATCCGCACGGTCGGGGATGCGGTGCAATACATCGACGAGCACGGCGGCTAGCGCGCTCCGCGGTGGGGAGCGGATCGCCGCATGCTCCGACGGCCTGGGTCACAGTCGCGCCACCGCTGTTACCGCGTTGGCCCAGGCGCTCACGGCCGGCATCCGCACGCACTGACGGGAGAACATGACGCATGGCCCGCGCACTCAAACCACCCAAGCTGAAGAAGATTCCGGTCAAGTTGCCGTCGCGGCCTCGCCTGCCGGATCCCAATGAGCCGGATGTGTTCGAGGAGATGACGCTTCTCGAACATATGGAGGAGCTGCGGGACCGTATTGTCAAGAGCGTCATTGCCATCGCCGTGGCGTTCGTGGCCGGAATCTTTCTGGCGGGCCCGCTTTTGAGGCGATTGCAAGTCGAAGCGAATGCCAGCGGCGGGTTCGATGTCGTAAGCCCAACAGACCCGATCACCCTCTACTTCAAGATCGCGCTCTACATCGCGATTGCGATCGCGCTGCCGGTCTTGCTTTGGCAATTGATTGGGTTCTTGGCGCCCGGACTGACACGGAAGGAGAAGCGGCTGCTCTTCATTTCGATGCCGTTCGTGGTGCTGCTGTTTCTGGCCGGCGTAGCGTATGCGTTTTTCTTCGCCGCGGGCCGCGCATTGGCCTTCCTCTCCACCTTCATGCCCGACCTCTTTGACTGGTCGCCAGAAGGCAGCGCGGTCATTACGTTCTTCCTGACCCTCATGCTGGGCCTTGGCCTGGCCTTCCAGTTGCCGTTGGTCATGTTCATTCTCGCCAAGCTCGGGGTGGCCAGCCCGCAAAAAATGCGCGCGTTCCGCAAGTACGCCATCCTGATCCTCTTGATCCTCTCCGCCGTCATCACACCGTCGACCGACCCGTTCAACATGGCGATCGTCTTTGTTCCGCTCTATCTGCTGTACGAGGCCGGCATCATCATCTCGCGGTTGTTCGCGCGGAGCCCGCTGGAGAGCCCGGTCAGCTCGTGAGCCGGACGCCATCGCACGCGAGGGAGGGTCGGCGCGTCGGAGCCTGGCGCGCCATTTCCGCCTGCCGCGCCGAGCGGAGACGTTAAGGTGGTCATCGACATCGGCATCTTGTTGGTGCTCATCCTTTTCAACGGGGTGTTCGCCATGTCCGAAATGGCGATGGCTACGTCGCGCAAGTCCCGGCTACAACAATTGGCAGACGACGGGAACGCTCGAGCCCGGGCGGCGCTCAGGCTGATCGAGCACCCGAACCGCTTCTTGGCCACGGTCCAGATCGGCATTACCCTCATCGGCATCGTCACCGGGTTCTTCGGGGGAGCCACGCTTTCGGACCCGGTAGCTCAGGAGTTCGCGCGCGTGCCGGCGCTTGCGCCGTACAGCAGCACGATCGCCGTCGTGCTGGTCGTCGGGGCGATTACGTACCTGTCGCTGCTCATCGGCGAGCTCGTTCCGAAACGGCTTGCCTTGCAGAACCCGGAACGGCTGGCGATGTTGGTGAGCCCGCCGATGACGCTCCTCTCCCGGGTTGCCGGCGTGGTGGTGCATGTTCTGGGCGTCTCCACCGAGTTCGTATTGCGTCTTCTCGGGGTGCGCCATTCCGACGATCCTCCGATCACTGAAGAAGAAATCGAGACGCTGTTGCAGGAAGGAGCGGCGGCCGGCGTCTTTGCCCCGGCGGAGCACGAAATGGTCGAAGGCGTCTTCGACCTCGGCGATCGCCAGGCGCGCGAACTGATGACGCCGCGCTACCGGCTGGTCGCCCTCGACGTGGACGATTCCCTCGAAGCGAACTTGCGGAAGATGGCCGAGGCGCCGCACCAGGTCTTCCCGGTCTACGATGGCGATCTCGACCGGCTCATCGGCATGGCCCCGGTGAAAACGCTCTGGGCCGCCTCCGTCAACGGCGACCCGATCGACCTGCGCGCGCTGGCCGAGCCGGCCTTGATCGTGCCGGAGTCGATGCCGGCGCTGGAAGTGCTGGAGCGATTTCGCGATCGCGGCAGCAACGCCGCGATGGTGGTCGACGAGTACGGCGGCATCCAGGGGCTCGTCACGCTGCACGACCTGCTGGAGGCGATCACCGGCGATCTGGAGGTCTCGCAGCGCCAGAGCGGTGAGGTGGTGCGCCGGGCCGATGGTTCCTGGCTCCTGGACGGGGCGCTGCCGGTTCACGAGGTTCGGGACGTGCTGGAGATCGACGAGCCGCTTCCGGGCGAGGAAGATGGGGACTATGAGACGCTGGGCGGGTTTCTCATGTTCCGCCTGGAGCGCATCCCGGACGTCGGGGACGCGACCGATTGGGAGGGGCATCGCTTCGAGGTCGTGGATATGGACGGCCGCCGCGTCGACCGGGTGCTGGTGACGATGGAAGACAGCGGCTCAATCTCGGCTCCGGACGAACCCTGACCCCAGCCCATCACCCCCGCGCTGCCGTTCATCGTCCCGAGAGCACGTCTCGCAACTGCTCCTCCGGAGCGGGCTGCACACGGATGGTGCGCTCGTTGCGGTAGGTCGCCATCCCCGGCCTGCCGCCCTTGATCTTGCGCACGTGCCGGCGTTGCGCCACGTCGACTTCGACGCCCCCGCTTTCCCTCGCCGCGCTGTACCAGGCCGCCAGCGCCGCGGCGGCGGCGATTGTCTCATCGTTCTCCTCCTCTCCAGGCGAGCGCCAGCGGATGACGACGTGGGAACCGGCGACGCCGCGCGCGTGCAGCCACGTATCGTCCGGCCCTGCGATGTCGAACGTGACCAAGTCGTTCTGGAGTCCACTGCGGCCGACGTAGACGGCGTTGCCATCGCGGTCAATGAGCGGCTTGGGACGCTGGGGAGCTTTAGTTCGGCGAGGCCGCGCATCAGGCGCCGGCGGTTCGAGGGCGGCCCATTCCGCGGCAAGCGCTTCCAGCTCGGCGAAGCCGGGCGCCTGGGCGATGAGGGTGGAGAGTTGATCGAGATAGGCGATTTCGGCGTGGCTCGCCTCGGCCAGCGCCGGGATTTGCTCGTCCGCGCTCTGCGCCTTTCGATACAGCTCGAAATAAGATTGGGCGTTGTCGCTGGCGGAAAGGTCGGGGTCGAGTGGAATTGTCTCTCCGTCGACTTTCAGCTCGCGCTGGCTTTGCTCAATCTGCCACAGATGCTGGTAAATCAGCTCCCCTTGCATCCTGAGTCGATCGGCCTCGGCGGCGCGGGCCGACTCGCTCGCCAGGGCAGCGAGCCGGCGCTGCGCCCGGTCACGGGCAGTCTCGATGGCGGCAAGGAGCCGCTGCCGACGCTGGGCGTGCCTCACCGATCCCAGAGGGACGTCGGCGGCGGCCTCCTCGGCTATTGCCAGGCCCGCTGATACGCTCTCGACCGGTTCGGCCTCGTGGATGGCGGCGAGATGGCGCATGGGCGCCGGCGAGAACGCCGCGACGGCGCCATCGCCGTCGGCGTCTCGCCTCCGGTAGATGAGCGGGCTCCAGACCGCCGTCACGAGCGGGGCGAGGATCTCGCGCATGGCGCCGGTCACAGCCGCGGCGTCGGCGTCCCCAGCCGTCGCGCCGGCGGCGCCGGTCGCCCGGAAGACGATCTCGCGCGCCATGGGTGGGCTGATGCCGCGCCAGGCGCGCACGAGGACATCGGCAATGGCGGCTCCCGGATCGGCTCCATCCAGAACGGCCTTCGCATCAGATGGGGTTGTGTGGCGCGGGTCGAGCCGCTCGGGCGGCGGCGGGAGCTGGTATGGCAGGCGCGGCAGGATCTGGCGCACGCGGCTCATAGCAGGAGTCACGCGCTTGGCGCTCTCCATGATGAGGCCATTGTCGTCGACAAGAATCAGGTTAGAGTGGCGGCCCATCAGTTCGACGTAAAGTGTCACATACGTGATCGGCGCACGGTCATCCGACACGCCGAAATCTTCGGCATCTTCGGGATCTTCGGGATCTTCGATCGATTCCCGGCTGTCATCTCCGTCGCTCCGGCGGTTGGTCAGGTGCGGAAGCCGCCTGGCTATACTGAATCGGACCAGCCGCTCCAGCGGGGGCTGGTCGATGGCGAGGATGACCCCGCCGCGGACGTGCTTGCGCAGCAGGAGGCCGAACGGCGTGACGAGCCCGGTGTCGAGCGACGGCATCTCCGGCATGAGGCGGAGCCGGGGGGAGCGGTCGTTAGCGCTGGCGATCAGGTGTTGCCGCCGGCCGCCGGCATAGATTTCCGCCCCGATGGTGCGGGCGTCGAGGAGACCAATCCGTTGCACCCGTCCGTTGCCGATCGTCGCCCGCAACTCGTCGGCGACCGCGGCGACGGTCAGCACATCGTAGGGATCGGGCACGCGTCATCCTTTCCCGTAGCGGCCCACGTGGCCCAGAGAGTCGGCGCGAGTGACGAACACCGGGCGTGAAGGCAGCGCGGCTGTCGAGGCGGCGCCGGAGGAGCGAATCGGCAGCGCCCCGGGGCTGGACCGGCGCATGACGGGCATGAGCCCGCTCTCCAGCGACCACCTCGGCGAAGACGCCGACGACGTGATCGGCGATCTGCGCGCGCTGCGCAAACCGCGCGTGTTCATCATCTCCGGACCCTCCGGCGTCGGCAAGGACGCCGTCATCGAGCAGCTCCGCGAACGCTTTCCCGAGGCCTTCTTCGCCGTCACCGCCACCACGCGCGAGCGCCGCCCCGGTGAGATCGACGGCGTACACTATTTTTTCCTGACCGAAGAGGATTTTCGAGAGCGATTGGCGGACGGGGAGTTCCTCGAATCCGCCACCGTGTACGGGCATTTGTACGGCGTGCTGAAGAGCCCCGTGCGCGCCGCGCTGGCCCGCGGCCAGGACGTCTTCGTCAAGGTCGACGTGCAGGGCGCCGCCGAGATCGAGCGGATCGTGTCTGGAGCCATCTCGATCTTCCTCTCCCCCGAATCGGCGGGGACGCTCCTGCAGCGCCTCAAGCACCGCAAGACCGACGACGCCGCGGAGCTGATGACCCGCTTCGCCACCGCCTCGCGCGAGCTGAACGCCGCTACCGATTTCGACTATGTCATTTTCAATAAGCAAGACCGGTTGGAGGAGGCGCTCGACGAGATTTCCGCGGTGGTTCGCGCCGAAACGTGCCGGACGCATCAGACGGAGATTCACCTGTAGGGACACGGCCGATTCGAGTCGCCAAGAGGACTCGGCATGCCGCGGATAATCCGTCAGTCGCGATCAGACTTGCGGAAGGCAGGGTTCGTGCTCGTTCCGAAGCGTGGCAAGGGCGGCCACACGGTCTGGGTCTACCCCGATCGAGAAAGACCGTAACGGTGTCGGGAAACGATGGCGATGACGCCCTGTATTATCAAGAGCAAGACGTGCGCGAGGCGATTGTCGAGTCCAGGCAGCGCGCCCAGCGCGAGGGAGAATGACCATGGCGATGAACCAGTCAGATTGGCTGGGCGTGACGGCCGAGGACCTGGCCGAAGCGCGGCAGTACGGCATGTGCATCGGCTGGTCTCCCGAGGATCAGGTGTTCATCGCCAGCTTTCCGGACATCCCGCACGTGCGCACGCATGGAGCAACGCGCGAAGAAGCCGCTGAGCGAGGCGAAGAGCTGATTGTCACGTGGCTCACGGCGCTGAAAGACGCGGGTTACCCCATCAGGCCGCCAAAGATTCGAGTTTGACTTCAACCTATTGGCCCGTCAATCAGCGGCTTCGACCGGTCCCTCGACGGTCTCTTCTTCCGGCACCTGGACGATCGTCGATTTGTCCTCGACGCGGTCGAGGAACAGGATGCCGTCGAGATGGTCGATCTCGTGCTGCAGCACGCGGGCGCCCCAGCCGCGGGCCTTGACCCGGATTGGCTTGTTGTCGAGGCCGATGCCCTTGACGGTGACCACTTCCGCGCGGGGAACCTCGCCGGTCCAGCCGGGAATGCTCAAGCATCCTTCGTAGCCGAAGACTCGCCCGTGCGCCTTGACGATCTCCGGGTTGACCAGGGCGATCGAGAATTCGGGTCCGCCTTCGTCGTGAAAATTCTCCGGGACGTGGACCCAGATGAACCGCCGCAGCACGCCGACCTGGGGCGCCGCCAAACCGACTCCGGGCGCCTCCAGCATCGTTTCAAACATGTCTCTGGCCAGCTCGCGCAGGCTATCGTCGACGCCGCGGACGCGCAACGCCTTCTGCCGCAGGCGCGGATCACCTTCGAGGAGGATTTCGAGCAACGCCATGACCTAAACGTACTCCAGAGAGACCGTAGTCGAACGCCCGACCGATCTTGCTGCGTGGAGTATCGGCTAGTGTGTGCGCTGCCCTCAACATGGCCTCTCGTTATACGGCTACGTGCCGGTGAGCCCACCGGGGAGTTGGCGCTCGAACTGGCCCGCGACCTCACCATCCAGCAGGATGTCGGAGATGCCGGGTTCGCCCACGATGGTGAAGGCAACCGTGGTCGAGCCTTCGGCCGCGATCGGAGTTTCGGCGACCAGCTCCTCGATGAGCAGGGTGTGCTCGGTTCCGTCGCCTTCGATCACGAGCTCGAACGCGTCGCCGATCCGGCCGGCGAACCGGTCGGGGTCGAGGCCTGCGTCGGTGATGGCCGCCGTCGCCTGGAACGTCTGTTCGGGGATTTCGCCCGCGGTCGGGGATAGTGGGACCGGCGGCGTGACCTCGGTTCCGGTATCCGGAAGATCGCCGCATCCGGCCAGCGCCAGAACGACGACCGCCACGGCTGCAGCGCGCCGCAGCGCAGAGCGGCCGGGCCACATCGGCATTGTCACGCAGAGCCTCCTCACAATGTCGCGGCAAGCAAACCTGTCGCCTCAACCATGGCCATCGGCAAGCGGAATCCGTGCCACGCGTCTAGAGGAGGCTCTGTGGATCGATGTCGACGACCCAACCGGGCGCGACGGGGAGATTGACGAGGAGCGATTCGAGATCGGGCGTGCGCAGGACGACGTGCCATTGGTACTCGCCGCGGACACGCGAGGCGAAGGCCGGGGCGGGACCGAGCAAATCCATCGCCACATCGCGCTCGCGCGCGTGGCGGGCCAGCCGGCGCGCCATCTCGTCGGCGGCCTGGGCGGCGACCGCGTCTTTGCGGTCGCGGAACAGGAAACGCGCCAGACGGACGAAGGGCGGGTAGCGGTGCTGGCGGCGAAAATCGATCTCCTCGGTGAAAAACGTTGCATAGTCGTGGCGGGAGGCGGCCTGGATGGCGTAGTGCTCCGGGGTGTAGCTCTGGACGATGACGCGAGAGCCAGGGCCGCGTCTTCCGGCACGCCCGGCCACCTGCGTCAGCAGGCTGAACGTCCGCTCCCCGGAGCGAAAATCGGGGAGGTGCAGACCAGTGTCGGCATTGATGACGCCGATGGCGGTGACGCGGGAGAGGTCGAACCCCTTGGCCACCATTTGCGTGCCGACGACGATATCCACGTCGCCGCGCTCGACCTGCCGCAGCAGCGCATCCGGCCCGCCGGAGCGCCGTACCGCGTCCTGGTCCCACCGCAGCACACGCGCCGACGAAAGGACGCGGCGCACCTCTGCCTCGACTCTCTGCGTGCCGGCGCCGAAGTAGTCGAGCGGTCCACTGCAGGAGGGGCAGGCGCGGCGGGGAGGCTCGCGATGATCGCAGCGGTGACAAACAAGACGTTCGCGATCCTGGTGATAAACGAGCGGGATGTCGCAGAAGGGGCATTGCAGCGTCGTACCGCATGAGCGGCAGAGGACGACGGTGGCCATGCCGCGGCGGTTCAGGAGGAGGATGGCCTGCTCGCGGCGGCGGAGCGCGGCGTGAAGGAGATCCTGCAGCGGCTGGCTGAGGAGGGACGTGTTGCCGCGATGAAGCTCGAGGCGCATGTCGACGATCTCGACGCTCGGCAGCTCCAGCGGCGAGCTTTCGCGCCAGCCGTCCTTGTCGAGCAGCCGTGGACCGACGCGCTCGGGGAGCTCGAGCAGGCGGATCTCGCCGTGCCTGGCGCGCCAGAAGGTCTCGACGGCGGGCGTGGCGCTGCCGAGAAGGAGGACGGCGCCGCTGCTCCGTGCCATCTGCTCGGCAACCGCGCGAGCGTGATAGCGGGGCGCGGCGTCCTGCTTGTAGGCCGGGTCGTGCTCCTCATCGAGGACGATGAGGCCGAGATCGGGCGCCGGGGCGAAGAGGGCGGATCTCGGCCCGACGACCACGGGGTAGCGGCCCTCCGCGATGCCGCGCCAGGCCACGTAGAGCTCGAGCGCAAGGAAGTCGTCCGACAGCGGCTTGAACGGCTCGGCACGTACGTCGAACATGCAGCCTTCGAACCGCTCATGCAGCGGCACCACACGCTGGTCACGCAACCGATAAGTCGGGAAGCCGTTGGTCTGCCCCTGGCTCAGGAAGTCCGCGCGCATAAACTTGCCATTGTTGCGCTCGTGGCAGGACGCGCAGGCGAGATCGAGTTGTCCATAACGGTTGTAATAGATCTGCTTGCCGCGCTCGAACCAGGGCGAGATCGGCCCGTCAATCTTCACCGCCACAGGCATACCGTGCGACTGGTAACGGACGAAGGTCGTCATGTCGGTCAACTCCCTGGATTTGAATTTCCAGGGCTCCGCCTTCATGTTCTCGGTGCGGCAGATGTTGATGCGCTGCTCGAGATTGACCGGCCGGTCGAGCGCCTTCAGCTCGCGGATCTGCCGCGCGGGCAGGCGGCGGAAATCCGCCAGGTCGATGT